>NZ_JARVRG010000054.1:0-18699 GCF_030209795.1 Arthrobacter sp. efr-133-R2A-63
GACGCGCGCTCGGTTGATCTGAGCGAGGGTTCTGGGATTTGTGCGTATATGTGAGCGAGCGTCCTGGAGGGACCGCGGACCGGTCGGTTAGAGCCCGACGGCGGGAGTCGTGTAGCGCTGTTTTCCGGCCATGGCCGGGGGCGGCGGGAATGCCCAAGATCGCCGGGTTTCCCTAGGTTTAACCCAAGAAATGCGTAGGATCGCGAGTCTTGACACAGGATGTCCCAAGGACTGCTCCACGGGGTATCGGGCGTTGCTAAGTTGCTTGTGAGCTGGTGCTGGACCAGCCCACCCCAACTCGCTCAGGAGTTTCACATGTTTGCTTTCTTCTCCAATGCCGCATCCCGGATCCGCCGTGATGAAAAGGGCGCCACCGCCGTCGAATACGGCATCATGGTTGCCCTCATTGCTGTCGTCATCATCGTCGCCGTCACGGCACTGGGTGGGACGGTCCACGACACGTTCACCAAGGTTCAGTGTTCCATGAGCACCGGTAAGACCTACACCGCTGGGACGACCGCCGGCGGGGCTACCTGCAACTAGGACCCTCGTCTTTCCCCCGTTCGCACCAGACAACAAGGAGCATCAATGCTTTCCGCTTTCCTAAAGTCCGCGTCTCACGTGCGGCGCGACGAAACCGGCGCGACCGCCGTCGAATACGGCATCATGGTTGCGCTCATCGCAGTGGTTATCATCGTCGCCGTCACTGCCCTCGGCGGGACGGTCAAGGACACATTCACCCAGGTCCAGTGTTCGATGACCACTGGTAAGACCTACACCGCTGGAGCAAGCGCCGGTCTGGGCGCCTGCAACTAGGGCGCGGCACGCCAAGCAATTCCCGAGTGGCGGCGGCATTCACGCGGCCGCCACTCTGCTTGATCCGAACCATCTGTTCTCTGGAAGGGCAACACTATGCCGAGGTCTTCAGAGCGCGGTGCCGTGGCAGTCGAGTTCGCCATCCTGGCGCCGCTCCTGATCATGCTGCTCCTGGGCATCATGGAATTCGGCAGGGCTTACAACGTGCAGGTGTCGCTCTCGAACGCGGCCCGCGAAGGTGTCCGGGTCATGGCGATCTCAAACGACCAGACGGCCGCGAAGACAGCGGCAAAAAACGCAGCGGTGGCGTTGAATCCAGGGCTGGCAGACACGAACTTCACCTTCAGCCCAGCCAGCTGCACGGCCGGAGCCCAGATGTCCGTGACGATCAAGTACACCCTCAGCACCCTCACGGGGATCGCGGGGCCATTCCCCATGCAAGGAGTAGGAGTCATGGTATGCGGCGGCTGATGGTCCCCAAGAACGACGACGGCGAGCGCGGCGCGATTGCCGTCCTCGTCGCGCTCATGTTGGTGGTGCTGCTCGGTTTTGCCGCCCTCGCCGTGGATGCGGGCATGCTGTATTCGGAACGGGCGCAAGTGCAGAACGGATCCGACGCCGCAGCCCTCGCCGTGGCGCAGAAATGCGCCGCGAATACGAGCGATCCGAATTGCTCCACCACGTCCCCCGTCGCCAGCGACATCGCAAACAAGAACGCAAACGATGGCCTGAACAACGTCAAGTCGATCAGTCTGGACCTGACAAACCGGAAAGTCACCGTGACCGCCGGGTCCCAGCAGGCAGGCGGCACGCCCAATGCCGTTTCGCTCCTCTTCGCCCGCGTCCTGGGCTTTAGCTCGGCCAACGTGCTGACCACATCGAGTGTTCAGTGGGGGAGCGCCGTCGCCGGCCAGACACCGTTTCCCCTTGCGTATTCCATCTGCCAGGTTCAGGGATACATCGGTGGAGCACTTCAGCTGCTTCAGGACCATGGCTCCGGCGCCAACCCCAGCTGCAACTACGGTCCTTCAGGTGCGACGGTTGCCGGTGGATACGGCTGGATCACGCAGGATGCCGGCGTGTGCGGAGGAACCATCAACCTCGCGGCCAGTGAAGGGGGCAGTGCTCCAGGGAACAGCATTCCCACGAACTGTTCAACCACACTTCAAAATTGGGCCACCAACATCACGGCCGGCCGTGACGTTATAGTTTTGCTCCCCGTGTTCAATTCGGTGACTGGCACGGGAAGCGGAGCTGTTTACGGTCTTGTGGCATTCGCCGCATTCAAAGTAACCGGGTGGAAGTTCAGCGGCAACAACAGCCTTCCCGACAGCTTCCGCAACACGAATTCCGATGTCTCCAACGCACTTGCGTGTACCGGCAACTGCCGCGGAATCATCGGGAGCTTCGTCAAATACGTCTCGCTGGCGGACGGTTACTCGCTGGGCCCGGTAGATGCCTACGGGGCCACCATTGTCCGCCTCACCCCCTAGTTTTCATCCGTTCTTTGAGCACAGGAGTTGTAAGTGAAGTCACGCTTGTTGGCCGGGTCGGCAGCGGCAGTGCTGGCACTCGTCGGGGTGATTCTCGTCTTTTCCTACGCGCAAGGAGCGGATCAACGGGCAGTCCAGAACCTGGCCCCTGTTGACGTGTTGGTGGTCAAGACGGCCATCCCGGCCGGCACTTCAGTGGACGCCATGAAGGATTCCCTGGTCACCCAGCAACTCCCGGGATCGGCGGTTCCCAAGACGGCGCTACACACCCTGGCGGACGCAGCAGGCAAGGTGGCCGCCGTCGACCTCGTCCCCGGCGAGACACTGGTGTCGGAAAGACTGGTGGCCCCGGACGCGCTCAAGACCCCCGGGGACGTTAAGGTGCCCGCAGGGCTTCAGGAGGTCTCGTTCCAGTTGGAACCCCAGCGGGTTGTCGGGGGACGACTCGTTCCTGGAGACCATGTTGGCATCTTCATCTCCATATCCGGCGGCGGAAGTGACTCGAAGTCGGACAAAGGGACCACGCAACTGACCATCCCCAAGGTTCTGCTGACCGCGGTGCAGCGCGCTCCCCAAGCGACCGCAAGCCCGCAGCCGACGCCGGCTCCCGGGTCTGGTGCCGCTGCCAACCCGGGCGATACGAGCCTTCCCACCGGTTCCCTCTTGCTCACCGTTGCGGTAAGTGATGTGGACGCAGCCAAGATTGTCTTCGCTGCCGAGTACGCCAAGATCTGGTTGAGCAAAGAGCCGTTGGATGCCAAAGACAGCGGACCGATCGTCATACAGCAGAGCGGGGTGTACAGGTGAGCCGTTTTGTCCTCATAACTCCCAACACCGAATTTGACCAGCGGTTGCGCCAAGCTGTTGCAGGTGGCCTGCCCGGAAGCGTACAGACCTTCTTCACGAGCATTTTGCCGGCCGATCCGGCAGAACTGTTCGGTGCGCTCAACCAGGAACAACTCGAAGTGCTGATTCTCGGGCCCGACGTGCCCGTGGAGGACGCCCTTCGCCTGGCCACGGTCTTCGATGTGCAGTTGCCGGAACTGAGCGTGATCCTCGTCAGTGAACTGGATCCCGCGTTTGTCCTCCAAGCCATGCGCTCGGGAATCCGCGACATCATGAGCCCGGATGCTGACCTGGCCCAGATAAGGGTCATGCTTGAGCGCGCGTGCCAGTCTTTCGCCAGCCGACAGCGCACCGGGGAACCAAAGCAATCGGGTTCGCCGAAGGGCCTGGTGATCGGCGTCTTTTCGCCCAAGGGTGGCGTGGGCAAGACAACCATTGCCACGAACATCGCAGTGGGCCTGGGCAAGATCGCGCCGATGAGCGTGGTGATCGTGGATCTCGACCTGCAATTCGGTGACGTTGCCTCCGGGCTCTACCTCAACCCGGAGCACACCGTTACTGATGCCGTCACGCCGTCGGCCAGCCAGGATTCGCTGGTGCTCAAGGCCTTTCTCACCGTCCACCCGGCGAGCATCTATGCGTTGTGCGCGCCGAAGGACCCCGTCGAAGCCGATGAAATCTCGCCGGAACAAGTGGGCAGGCTGCTCGAGCAGCTCGCTCATGAGTTCCAGTACGTGGTTGTCGACACGGCACCCGGACTGCCAGAAATCGGGCTCGCTGCCCTCGAGCAGTGCTCGGACGCAGTCTGGGTGACCGGCATGGACGTTCCAAGCGTCCGGGGCCTTCGCTCCGGGCTGGACATCCTCCGCAGGCTGAACCTCCTTCCCGAAACCCGGCACGTGGTGCTCAACATGGCTGATTCCAAGTCGGGGCTGTCGGTCCAGGACGTCGAATCGACAGTCGGCGCGCCGGTTGACGTGAGCATCCCCCGATCGAAGGCCGTAGCGTTCTCCACCAACCGCGGCATTCCGGTGCTCCAGGATTCGGTGAAGGATCCTGCCGTCAAAGGACTCAAGCAACTTGTGGACCGCTTCAATCCCACGTGGCGTGCCACAGCACAGCGCAAACTGCACAGAAGGGTCGTCGTCTAATGAAGCTGTCTGAACGGCTGCATGCCGCCGAGGACAAGACCGAAGCGTCTCCCCGCCCAGGGGTGGATCTTGGCGCGAGCGCACCTTCTACACCTAAACCGACATTCGCTGACTCGACGCAGCAGGTCAGGCCACTTCCGTCGGGGAAGCCCGGCGGCGCCCTGAAACCCCACACTTCGGTCAAGCTGTCCGACGTCCCTGACTCGCCGAAGCTCAGGGCCCAGCAACCCGTGGACGCTTTCGCTGCCCTCAAGGTGCGCGCCGCCACCGCATTGTTCGAACGGCTGGGTGCGAGGTTCAACGACTCGGGTGTCAGCGAACACGAGTTGCGGTCAACTGCCCGGGAAGAACTCATCCGGATCATCGACGCCGAACAGGTCCCGCTGTCCGCGGACGAGCGCAGCCGGCTGGTCGCGGACGTGGCGGATGACGTCCTTGGCTATGGGCCGCTCCAACGCTTGCTGGACGACCCGGAAGTCACCGAAATCATGGTCAACAGGATGGACCAGATCTACGTCGAACGAAAAGGAAAGCTGACCCTCACGGACTCCGGATTCAGCTCAGAGGAGCACCTCCGGAGAGTCATCGAACGCATCGTTTCGAAAGTGGGCCGCCGGATCGATGAGTCGTCCCCGCTTGTTGACGCGCGGCTTGAGGACGGGTCCCGAGTCAATGCGGTGATCCCTCCGCTTGCGGTGGGCGGTTCGTCGCTGACCATCCGAAAATTCAGCAAAATACCGTTGACCATCAGGAACCTGATCGATTTCGGAACGCTCACGCCCGAAATGGCGGAGCTCCTCAATGCGTGCGTCAAGGCGAAGCTGAACATCATTGTTTCCGGAGGTACCGGAACCGGAAAGACGACACTGTTGAATGTCCTCTCGTCTTTCATCCCGGAAGACAACCGGATTGTCACCATCGAAGATGCCGTGGAACTGCAGATCCAGCAGCAACATGTGGTCAGGCTTGAGAGCAGGCCACCGAACACCGAGGGCAAGGGGGCCGTGACCATCAGGGAACTGCTCAGGAACTCGCTTCGTATGCGGCCGGACAGGATCGTCGTCGGCGAGGTCCGCGGTGGAGAGTCCCTCGACATGCTGCAGGCCATGAACACCGGCCACGACGGTTCCCTCTCCACGGTGCACTCGAATTCCCCTCGCGACGCCGTGGCGCGCCTCGAAACCCTCGTGCTCATGGCAGGAATGGACCTGCCATTGCGGGCAATCCGCGAGCAAATAGCGTCCGCGGTGAATCTCATCATCCAGATCTCCCGGTTGCGGGACGGAACGCGCCGCATCACCCACGTGACTGAGGTCCAGGGCATGGAAGGCGACATTGTCACCCTTCAAGACGCCTTTGTTTTCGATTACTCGGCAGGCGTCGACGCCCACGGAAGGTTCCTGGGACGGCCGGTCCCCACGGGTATCCGTCCGCGCTTCATCGACCGTTTCGATGACTTGGGTATCCATGTGTCTCCCGGAGTATTCGCCGCGCCCCTGGCAACAGCAACAGCAGCAAGGACGTGAGCGGAAAATGATGCTCTTGACCGGAATGGCCCTGATGTTTTCAGCCATCCTGCTCCTCGGCGTGGCCGTGATCCTGCCGAAAACTCCGGAAGTTCCGTTCGATCGACGCCGGCCCTACCACGTAGGTTCGGGCTCCCAGCTGACGCGTTTTGCAGGTTCTGCCGCCGACGCAGTCCACGGGGTGTTGACCAGGCGCAATATCCGGCTCTTCAACCGTGAACAACTGGAGAATGCCGGGCTGCGGATGAGCCAAGCGGATTTCTTCATCCTTGTCATTGCCGGTGCATTCGTGGGTGCCTTGATCGGTCTGGTCATCGGCGGTCCGTTGGTGGCCTTCCTGTTCTTTCTCCCGGCGCCCCTCGTAGCGCGGGTCATCTTGAGCTCCTTGGCCGGCAAAAGGCGCGCCAAATTCGATGAGCAGCTGGGCGACACGCTCCAACTACTGGCTGGCGGCCTGCGGGCCGGGCACAGCATCCTCCGCGCCATCGATGCTGCCGCCACGGAATCTGCCAGCCCGACGTCCGAGGAAATGCGCCGGATCATTACAGAGACAAGCCTTGGCCGCGATCTTGAGGCATCGCTGAACGACACAGCGGAGCGGATGCGGAGCGAGGACTTCGTGTGGATAGCGCAAGCCATCCAAATCAACCGCGAGGTGGGCGGAAACCTTGCGGAGGTCCTGGACCAAGTCAACGAGACCATACGCGAACGCAGCGAGATCAAGGGACACATCAAATCCTTGGCCGCGGAAGGGAAGTTCTCGGGATACATCCTGATGGCGCTTCCCTTCGGCATCGTCACCATGCTCTTGCTTGTCAACCCCGGCTACATGAACGTGATGTTCACCCAGCCGCTTGGTTGGGGAATGATCGCCTTGTCAGTCATTCTCATGACGATCGGCGGTCTCTGGATGCGCAAGATCATCGACTTGAAGTTTTGAGGTGACGAGTGAATCCCTCTCTTCTAACCTCCCTCGTCCTGGTTCCTCTGCCTATCGCCTACCTCGCCTGGTCATTCCTGTCGGTTGACCGCAAAGCCCAACGTGCCGTCCGGGATCTTTTGACCCAAGGCGCAGCCATTGCCGAAGCTGGTCCACAAAGTCGTGGCAGTGCACTCGAGCTCATTGGCTACCGTTTGACCCCCGGCGGCTACGTCCAGAAACTGGACCGGCTGCTCTCGCTGGCCGGCCGCCCGCCGTCGCTCCCTTTGGGGCGCGTCCTCGCTGCCAAACCCCTGCTCGGATTGTTCGGCGCACTTTTCGGGTTTCTCATCAGTGCCAACAGCTCAAGCGGAATCCTTAAGCTCGTAGGGATATTTGTCGTATTACTCGGATACTTTATCCCGGACCTAATGCTGTACAGCAAAGGGCAAGAGCGCCAAAAGGCCATGCAATTGGAACTCGCAAATACCATGGACCAAATGCTGATTTCGGTGGAGGCTGGCCTCGGTTTTGAAGGAGCAATGGCCCGGGCCGGAGAAAACGGGAAGGGGCCGCTGGCCGAGGAGTTGGTGCGGACGCTGCAGGACATGCAGGTCGGAAGGAGCCGCCGCGAGTCCTATCTCGCCCTCGCCGAACGAACCAACGTTCCGGAGCTCCGAAGCTTTGTACAGGCCGTGATCCAGGCGGACACTTACGGCATTGCCATCAGCCGGGTCCTCAGGGTCCAAGCGAAGGTTATGAGGGTTAAGCGCCGCCAACGTGCAGAAGAGAAGGCGATGAAGCTTCCGGTGATGGTTCTCTTCCCTCTTCTGCTCTTCATCTTCCCTGTGTTGTTCATCGCCATCCTGGGACCGGCCGTCATCAACGCTATAGCCACCTTCAGCGGAGGGTAAGCGCAATATCGCATTCTCCGAATGGGTGTGCTGGATGAAAAGAAGTTAAATCAAGAAAGGCCTAAGATTTCCTTAAGATAGGCATAAGTTCGGTTTTTTCCGGAATTCAGAAAGTAGCATTGGGCTATGTTCAGTTCAGGTTCAAGCGAGGTCAACGAGGATTCAGACCCCAGCCATACGGGTTCGGTCGGGGACTCCGCTGCGCTGCCAATCGTCCCGCTTATCGAACTTCCCATACTGGACCTGGCTGAATTCCAACTCCTGGAAGATCAAGTGGACAATCCGCTGATCGCCCGAACGTTCGCCGGCGACTTCGCGAAACTCTGGGCGAAGCGATACGAAATCCTGGCAACCGCCGTCGAGCGCGGCGACATGGCCGCAGCCCTGAACGCAGTCCTTAGCCTCAGGACCTCTTCCATCATGGTTGGCGGCGTCCGCCTCGCGGTACTTGCAGCGCAACTGGAGGAACGCATTCGAAAGAGCGAACTGCGTGAAGCCCGGCCGCTCCTGAAGAAAGTTGCAGAATGCGGGCACCTAACGGTCCAGGAACTCAAGGACAGCTACGTACTCAGGAACGATTGACGGCCGCTGCCTAATCCGAACTTTTCGGCGTCAGGCGATAGCCGACTCCTCGGACAGTCTGTAAAAAGCGCGGCGATTGTGGATCTTCACGAAGCTTTCGGCGGAGGTTCCCGATGTGGGTCTCAACGGCCCGTTCGTCGGCGTCGCTGATGTACGCATCGTCGTCGTAGTACTCACCGCGCGCCGCCCGCACCAGGTCAGCCCGGGTGCGCACCTCGCCATTGGCCCGAAGCAAGTCGAGAAGCAGATCGAACTCGCTTCGCGTCAACGTCACGGCTGAACCTTGAAGCGTCACCGTGCGTGATTTGTGGTTCAGGGCCAAGCCATTGTGCCTGATCACTGCATGGTCGACGCCGGCAGCACCGCCGTCGGCGCCTCTCGAAACAGCGCCGGCGTTAGCACCGCCGTCGGGCACCGAACCAGAGCGATCCTCCTCCAGCAACGCAAGCCTGCCGTCCGCGCGGGGCCGCCGCATCATGGCCGTGACCCGGGCCCGCAATTCACGCGGCAGGAACGGCTTCTTGACGTAGTCGTCTGCGCCGGTCAGGAACGCGGTTAACGTGTCCGGCTCGTCGCGCCTGGCCGTCAGCATCACCACATATGCGTCGCTGAATTGCCGAATCCGACGCAGGACCTCGTGGCCGTCCATATCGGGAAGCCCGACGTCGAGCGTCACCACGGTGGCGTGGTGGTCCCGCACGACCTCCACGCCTTCGCGTCCGGTGGCGGCAGAGTGCACCACAAATCCAGCTTCTTTAAGGATGGCGTCGACCAGATTTCGCACGTCTTCGTCATCCTCAATGACTACAGCTACCCCAGGCTCGCTCATAGAACATCCTCGAGGGTGCACATCGCCGCACAGCCCAGCGCAATGCGGTAAATGCCACCCAAATACTCACGATACAAGCATTGAAGCCATCTGGCATCTAATATGTGGATTAAGCGCATGCTTCGAACTTCCAGTTGGATGGTTTGGGCCGTCGTATTGTGGTTCCTTGGGGGAATAGTGGGCTCCGGGTGCTTCCTTCGGGAAGCGCGCGGAGCGGTAATTGGTTCGCGATTCTCCAAGGAAGGGTCTTGACTTTGAGTGAGCAGCCATTTTTCCGCGCGGCCGCCCGTTTCTTCCGAAAACTCACACCTCGTGCCCGCTTGGCTGTCTGCGAATTACCACTAACGCTCATCGTCGCCGGCCTTGCGATCGCAGCCCCAACTGTTTGGCCAGGGTTAATCCAGAATTGGCTGTTTGTTACCGGGGTTTTCCTTCATGGGGCGCTGTTCCTTGGCTGCCTGCTGGTTCCCTGGGAGCGATTGTCGCCGAGTGCGGGCCTGGCAATCCCCGTTTTGGATTTTGTCGCCCTCTGGTTCACCCGAAACGGCGCTTTCAGCGCAATACCGGGCCTCATCACTTTGGCTATCTTTCCCGTGATCTGGTTGTCTGCCTCAGGCATGCTTTCGAAGACAAGCCTGGTCCTCAGTTTTGTGGGTCCTTTTGTCATTGCGTTTCCGCCAGTGGTTACGCACTTGCCACGTCCCACGCCGTCGGACATTTCTTCGGTGCTGCTATTACCGCTGATGATGTTCGCAATGGCAGTGTCCATTCGCTTGGCTGGCTCCAATGCCCGTCTCCAGCAACGGCGGGTAAGCCAGCGCGACCAGTCCCTGCGGCAATTGTTGGCTGCCAGCCGGGAGCGGGAAACGCTGCTCAAGACGATCCTGGACACGATCGACGTCGGAATTGTCGCCGTCGATTCGAAGGGCGAAACCCTCCTGATCAACAATCAACAAAAGGCGTTCCTCAAGATGGCGATGCCCGCGGGAGGCTCGCGGGGTCCCGCGGAACGAGACTGGCTCGTTTTTGGCCAGGATAGGCGGACGCCGATTCCGCTTGAAAAGGGCCCCGTTCGGAGAGCCGTTCAAGGGGAAACATTCTCCGACTATCTCCTTTGGTTCGGCGCCGGAACCGACCAACGGGTCATCTCAACCGCCGCGCGGGGTATGAAGAGCGACGTCGACGACGGGTTTGGCGGTGCGGTGATCGTTTTCAAAGACGTGACGGATGTTGTGGATGCCCTTGCCGCCAAGGACGAATTGGTTGCCAACGTTTCGCACGAATTCGGTTCTCCGCTGACATCGATCTTGGGCAACATTGATCTTGTGCTGCGCGGCGCCCAGGAACTCCAACCAGCAACAAGGCTTGGATTGGAAATTGCGGAGCGGAATGCCGAGCGGCTCCGGGCCCTGGTGGAGGACCTGCTCTCGTCGGCCGCGGCAGTAGAGAGCGTACATCTGAGGCGCACGGATTTGGCAGGGTTGGTCGAAAATAGCCTGGTTTCTGCACGCGCACAGGCCGACGCCGCCCACGTGGGCCTCGTCGCCGACGTTCCTGCACCCCTGTGGGCAAACGCCGACCCCTTGAGGCTGGGACAGGCCTTGGACAATCTGGTGTCCAACGCCATCAAGTATTCGCCCGGTGGCGGACTGGTGACCGTCAGGGCGGAGCGGAACGACGGTTGGGTCCGGCTTGAAGTGAAAGATACGGGAATGGGCATGACCACTGACGAGTCGGCCAGGATCTTCACCCGGTTCTTCCGGACAAACGCCGCCCGTCAGGCCGCGATTCCCGGCGTCGGCCTCGGGCTGTCCATCACCAAGTCCATCGTCGAGCGACACGGAGGCAGCATCTCCTGCCGCAGCGAGCCCGGCAGCGGAAGCACTTTCACGGTGGCACTGCCGGCTGGACCGCCGCAAGAGCCGTCCCAGACAGACATGCCGGCGCTGTACTAAGCCGGCACTGCAAGACCGGATCCCGGAGCGGGTAGCGGCCAGCCGTGCAAGTAGCCGACCGGGCAAATTAGAGTACCCACTACTCGTGACCGGCCCTAGAGGCAGCCGATTCAATGGAACTCAGTTGGTCTCAAACGCAGTTCCTGGTCTCTGGGGGTTATCCGTATGTGTGCTTTCTGCAATTCCGTTGTGCCCTTCCCGCGTCTCACAGTCAGTTCCACAGCGACGGAGGCAGTCCGTTGAGCGCGGCAGCGATGTTCGCCGGGTCGTTGCCCGGGCTGATCCTGATGGACTTCGGCCAGGCAATGGTGGTGGTGTGCGTGTGTTTCGACATGGTCCGTGCCGTGTCCGTGCCTCGATCGCATCGACGTTACGTCGCCAACACCATCTTCAGGACTTTGGCGGTGCCGTCGATTCTCGTCATGGGCGTCAGCGTCCTGGCGAAGGCAATCCAATGGAATTGGACCGACGTGGCCATGGGCGTTTTCGTGATCGTGATGATCATCTTCCGCTGGCACCAGGACAAGGACGAGGACAGCTGGTGGAAAGGCAAAGGCAAGAAGCTGGCCCGCTGGGCGCGGAAGCAACTGACGCCGCGACCCGCCTTCGTCCCGGCGTCGGCGTCAGCCTAAGCGCCTAACCTCCCCGGACGCTCGCTCACCTTTAGGCTGTTTTCCGACGACGCTCGCTCACTTGATCTGAGCGGGCGTTCCGGCGTTTGGCCCTATATGTGAGCGGGCGTTCCGGGCTGATGCGCTGGGAACAATGCCTTGGCGCCCGACGGCGGCAGTCCGGTGGCGCCGTCGTCCCGCCTTGTGTGCCGTTCCCCTCAGACGCTCGCTCACCTTTGAGGCGTTTTCTGCCGACGCTCGCTCACTTGATGTGAGCGGGCGTTCCGGCGTTTGGCCGTATAGGTGAGCGGGCGTCGGGGAAGTGAGCCATATATGTGAGCGGGCGTTGGGGGAGGGGGCCGTATAGGTGAGCGAGCGTTCGGTTGACGCCCCCAAGCGACCCGAACGCTTGACGCATCTCGCGCCTTCCGCATATTCTGAACGAACGGTCGGTAAATATTTAGGAGCAACCATGGCATCGCAGAATCTGCAGTCTGTGCCCGCTGAGCTGTCCCCAGAAGAGCTTGAGCGGGAACAGGCCGGTCAGGCGTACTTTGACCGCATCATCTCCGAGGATTCGCGCATCGAACCCCGCGACTGGATGCCGGAGGCCTACCGCAAGACCCTGCTCCGCCAGATCTCGCAGCACGCGCACTCGGAGATCATCGGCATGCAGCCGGAAGCCAACTGGATCACCAGGGCTCCGAGCCTCAAGCGCAAGGCCATCCTCATGGCCAAGGTCCAGGATGAGGCGGGCCACGGCCTGTATCTCTACTCGGCCGCGGAGACCCTTGGCCAGAGCAGGGACAAGATGACCAGCGACTTGATCGCCGGCAGGGCCCGGTACTCGTCCATCTTCAACTACCCCGCGGTTTCCTGGGCGGACATGGGTGCGATCGGCTGGTTGGTGGACGGTGCCGCGATCTGCAACCAGGTTCCCCTGTGCCGTGCTTCTTACGGCCCCTACGGGCGCGCAATGGTGCGCATCTGCAAGGAAGAGTCGTTCCACCAGCGCCAGGGTTTCGAGATCCTCCTTGAACTGTCCAACGGGACGCCCGCCCAGAAGGCGATGGCCCAGGATGCCGTCAACCGCTGGTACGCGCCGGCGCTGATGATGTTCGGCCCACCCGACGATGATTCGCCCAACTCCAAGCAGTCCATGGCCTGGAACATCAAGCGGTTCAGCAACGACGAGCTCCGCAGCCGCTTCGTCGGCATGATGGTGGAACAGGTCAAGGTCCTGGGCCTCACGCTCCCGGACAAGGACATCCGTTTCAACGAAGAAACCAAGAAATGGGAGCACGGCCCCCTCGACTGGAACGAGTTCAAAGACGTTCTCGCCGGGAAGGGTCCCTGCAACGCGCAGCGGCTTGAGCGCCGCCGTGAAGCGCACGACGACGGCGCCTGGGTCCGCGAAGCGGCCGCCGAGTACGCCCGCAAGCAAGCAGAGAAGGAATACGCAGCATGAGCACCCCAGCCACGCCAGAGGCGAACCAGGCCAACGAACCCCACGAAACTCCCTGGAGCCTCTGGGAAGTCTTCGTCCGCTCCAGCCGCGGCCTGTCCCACGTCCACGCTGGATCCTTGCACGCACCCGACGCGGCGATGGCGCTGCGCAACGCCCGCGACCTGTACACCCGCCGTAACGAAGGCGTGTCCATCTGGGTGGTTCCGGCCGACGCTATTTCCTCGAGTGACCCGGACTCCAAGGGCTCCTTCTTCGAGTCCCCGCAAGGCAAGGACTACCGCCATGCGACGTATTACACCAAGAGCGAAGGCGTGAAGCACCTGTGACCGCCCCGGTAGACGAAAACGAAAACAAAGACTTCTCCATCGAAGGCCACGGCGACATTTCCGTCGGCGTCAAGGGCGCAGGTGCTTCCGGAGACGGTTCCGCAAGCGCCACGCGCATCACCCCCGGAAACGCCTTGCGCCCCGAGGACATTGCCCTCGAAATCCGCAGGGGACAAGTCAAGCCGAGCGACGACGTCGCGGAATACGCCCTGCGCATCGGCGACGACGGACTGATCCTCGCCCAGCGCCTGGGGCACTGGATCTCCCGGGCTCCTGAGCTCGAGGAAGACGTCGCCCTGGGCAACATCGCCCTCGACCAGCTCGGCCACGCCCGTTCCTTCCTGACCTACGCCGGCGCGGCATGGGACAAGTCCGAGGACGATCTGGCGTACTTCCGCCGGGAGCACGAGTTCCGCTCAGCGCACCTGTTCGAGCAGCCGAACGGGGACTTCGCCGTCACCATCGCCCGGCAATTCATCGTGAGCTACTACCAGTTCGAGCTGTACAAGCGGCTGACCGGTTCCACGGATGCCACCATCGCGGCCATCGCCGCGAAGGCACTCAAAGAGGTCGACTACCACCGCGATCACAGCGCACAGTGGGTCCTCCGGCTTGCCGGCGGGACGGAAGAGTCCCGCCGTCGTATCGTCCGGGCGTTCAAGCTCGTCTGGCCCTACGTCGAAGAACTCTTCGAAGACGACGAGCTCACGGCGCGCCTCGCGGAAAGCGGAGCAGGCGTGCAGCCCTCCAGCCTCCGCGCGGACTTCGACCACCTCACCGGAGAAATCCTGAGCGAAGCCGGCCTCGACGACGAACTCAACCTCGAACGTATCCCGCAGTCCTTGGGCGGCGGCCGCCAGGGCAAGCATTCCGAGCACTTGGGCTACTTGCTGGCCGAGATGCAGGTGCTGGCCCGCGAACACCCCGGCGCAAGCTGGTGACGGTGGACATGTTCGTTCACGAGACACCAACCCAGGCCAAACAGACCGCCGAGCAAAAGGCCTGGGGGATTGCCGCCACGGTCTGCGATCCCGAGATTCCGGTCCTCACCATCGAGGATCTGGGGATCCTCCGCAACGTCCAATTGTTCGACGACGGCGGGCTGGTCCCCGCGGTCCAGGTCACCATTACGCCGACCTACTCGGGCTGCCCCGCGATGGACGCCATCCGCGACGACCTCAAGACCGCGTTCCACAAAGAGGGCTACCCGAGCGTCTACGTCGAGCTCGTCCTGGCTCCGGCCTGGACCACGGACTGGATGACTGAGCGCGGCAAGGCCAAGCTGCAGGAATACGGCATCGCGCCGCCGTCCGGAAGGGCCGCAGCCGGGGGACATGCCGGCAAAGTGCGGCTCAACCTTGCCGTGAAATGCCCCCAGTGTTCGTCGCTGAACACCAAGGAACTCACCCGCTTTGGTTCCACGTCCTGCAAGGCGCTCTTCGTCTGCCAGGACTGCAAGGAACCGTTCGACTACTTCAAAGTCCTGTAAGGAATCCGACATGCCCGTTGTCCGCCAGACCGCAGCCGAACAAGCGCAGGCCACCGGCCGCCGTCGTGCGTCTTTTCATTCCCTCAGCGTCTCGGAAGTCCGCCGCTTGACTGAAGACGCCATCGAGGTCACGTTCGATGTTCCGTCGGAACTCGCCGGCCAGTACGACTACCTTCCCGGCCAGTATGTGGCGCTCCGGACCACGCTTCCGGACGAGAGCGGGGAGCCCCGCGAGGTCCGCCGCAGCTACTCCATCTGCGCAGAGCCTCGCAGCTTCGCCGACGGCAGCAGCGAGATCCGCGTGGCGATCAAGAAGGACCTGGGCGGCATCTTCTCCACCTGGGCGAATGCGGAGCTCAAGGCCGGCGACACCCTGGATGTCATGAGCCCGATGGGCGCGTTCATTTCGAAGCATGGCAAGGACGGCAAGACTGTCCAGCAGAATGTCATGAACTCCATGAACAATCCGGAGAACATGGCAGGGGAGTTCGGCGACGCCGGTTCTTTCGTGGCCATCGCCGCGGGCTCGGGCATCACCCCGGTGATCGCGATCGCCCGCACGCTGCTGGCCGCGAACCCGGAGACGCGCTTCGACCTGATCTACGCCAACAAGGCCGCGATGGACGTCATGTTCCTCGAGGAGCTGGCGGACCTGAAGGACAAGTACCCCTCGCGACTGGCGCTGCACCATGTGTTGTCCCGCGAGCAGCGCATCGCGCCCCTCATGACGGGCCGTATCGACGCCGAGAAGCTCCAGCAGCTGCTGGGCACCGCCATCCACGCGCAGGATGTGGACGAATGGTTCCTGTGCGGGCCGTTTGAACTGGTCCAGCTGTGCCGGGATACCCTGGCAGCCCGCGGGGTTGAGCCCGAGCACGTCCGCTTCGAGCTCTTCACCACCGGCCGCCCGGACCGCCCCGAGGGCAACGCCGGCCGGCCCGTTGTGGAGGACGACTCGAAGGACACGTTCAAGATCACCTTCACGCTGGATGGTTTGACCGGCGACGTCGCCAGCCCCACCCACGCGCGGGAATCCATCCTCAACGCCGCCTTGCGCGTCCGCCCGGACGTTCCGTTCGCGTGCGCCGGTGGCGTGTGCGGCACGTGCCGCGCCAAACTGGTCTCCGGGACGGTCAGCATGGACGAGAACTACGCCTTGGAGCAGGATGAGTTGGACAAGGGCTACGTGCTGACCTGTCAGTCCCACCCCACCAGTGAATCCGTCACGGTCGATTTCGACGTCTAAGGAATAAACGAATGATCGAGCTCTCCATCGCCAACGGCATCGCCGAAATTGTCCTCAACGCCCCGGAAAAGCTGAACTCGCTTGACGAGGCAGCGCTTGCCGAACTGGATAGAGCGTACGACGACGCCGCTGCCGCCGCCTCCCGCGGGATGGTGCGGGCGCTGCTCCTTCGCGGAGAGGGCCGCGCCTTTTGCGCGGGACGCGACATTGCGGGCGTGACCCCGGAGAACGACGACGCGCAGGCGTACTTGAACGGGCTCGTCGAGCCGCTGCTCAAGAAGATGGCAGCTTTCCCGGCCCCGACCTTCGCGGCAGCGCACGGCGCGTGCCTCGGCGTCGGGCTCGGCCTGTTGCTGGCCACGGACGTGGTGTACGTGGCGGAGACTGCCAAGTTCGGTTCGCCGTTCGCCAAGCTGGGCGCCACTTTGGATTCGGGCGGGCACTGGTACTTCACGGAACGCCTGGGCATGCACCGGACCTTGGACCTCATCTACACCGCGGACCTGATCAGCGGTGCAGAGGCCGTGGCACAGGGAATGTTCAGCCGGGTCATGCCCGACGACGCCCTGCTGGAGGCCACCCGGATCATCGTGGAGCGGGTTGCGGCTGGGGCGACCGGTGCATTCACGGCCAGCAAGGAGCTCGTGGCCCATATCCGCGATCAGCGCCTGGGCTTGTGGGCCGCCATGTCCGAAGAGAACGACGAACAAGCCCGGCTGTGCAAGACCGAGGACTACGCCGAAGGTTTCCGTGCGTTCCAGGAGAAGCGGGCGCCGGTCTTCAAGGGCTAGCAGGGGGCCGGGTGTACAGCCGCGGATAACCCGGTCCTTTGATCTTGTCAGCACTCCGTCCCATACCTAGACTCTCTAGGTATGGGACGAAGTTCAGTGAACGGACAGCTTGACCTGCTGCTGCTCAGCTCGCTCGGAGCGGGCGAGGCACACGGCTATGCGCTCATCGCGCGCATTCACGAGCGCAGCGGCGCACGGATTGAGCTTCAGGAGGGCTCGGTCTACCCCGCGCTGCACAAGCTCGAGGCGGCGGGGTGCGTCGCGAGCCGCTGGGCGGACGACGACGGCGGCCGCCGTCGCGTCTATGCGCTCACCGGGGCCGGGCACGCCGAGCTTGCCCGCAAGGTGGAGGAGTGGAGAGGCTTCTCGGCGGCGGTGCGGGGCGTTCTTGGGGCGGCATCGTGAACGCGGGGAACAGCGCCGGGGCCGACGAGGGGCCCATCGACGCATACCTCGACGAGCTGTTCGTGGCTGCGCGCGACGGCGATCCCGCCGCGGCGCGCAGGCTCCTCGCTGAGACCGAGGCGCATTTGCGCGAATGCGCAGCCCGGCTCCGCGGGCAAGGCTTGGACCCGGAGGACGCCGAGCGCGAGGCCGTCCGCCGCTTCGGCCCGGTCGGCACCGTGACGCCGGTCCTGCGCCCGTCACTTCGCGACGTCGCCAGACTGCCTTTGCGAGCATTCGTGCGCCCTTTGGTTGGCCTCGCGGCTGTTGGCGCGATCGCCGTGGGCGTGAGCGGCGTCGTGTCGGAGCTGTTCGGCCGGATCTGGGGCGCAGGCTTCGTGGCCGGCGACCTCCCGGGCGTGGCCTACACGGCCGCGAGGTGTGCGGTTCTGCAGGCTCCTTACGCTGGCCTTGACTGTGCCCAGGCCGCCGCTGAACACCACTGGGGCGAGGTGGTCGAATACCGCGTGGTCCTCGGGGTGCTTGGCCTGGTCCTCCTGCTTATCTGGCGGCTCCTGCCGCGCGACGCCGCGCTCCCGGCAGGCCTCGCGCCGTCGCTCGCGGCCGCGGCTTTCCTGCTCGCCGCCGCGGGGACCGGCGTCCTGGCCCTCAACGCCGCCGTCCAGGGTTGGCAGGGCACGGGGGCGTGGCTGAGCGCCGTCGTCGTCGCCCTGCCCCTCGCCGTCGTGTTCGCGGTAGCCGCCCTGCGCAGCATGCGCATGAAACCCCAGGGTTCCTAGGGCCGCATAGTGGTGTTTGATGGCGCCCGAACACGGGCAGCCGTTGTAGGCACGGTCCGGTGGATTGCCGCCGCAGGGGCGCTGAGGCCGCCCGGGCCCGATGCGAACGAAGATGTGTCCCCGCCGCCGCAGCCCTCTCCGCGGGATGATCCACCTTCCTGGCGGATATTTTTGGCACCGTGCTTTTGGCGCGGGAGGGCTTGGCCCGCAGCAAACTTCGGCCGGCTAACCAGGACCCCGGAAGTCAGGAATGCCGGGCAGCAACGGCGGCCTGGAGTCTCAAGCGACTCGGAGTTCCGTGAGATGGGCGTATTTCAGCGCCTTGGCTTGGTGGCGTAGTAGCCTCCGGTGGTGTTTGGAACGTGGTGGCACGGTGGCAGATGACTCGGTGCCTGGCAGGGGCGGCGCTGTGGATCGGTAGTGGTGTCCGGTGGGGGTGCGGATGTCGAGGAGGTGCCGTGTTCCGGGGCCGGTTGTTGCTGTCCGGGTTTGTGCTGGCCCGGTTTGTGCTGTCCAGCCGGGGAGTTCTTTGGTGTGGTTGCAGGCTTCGCAG
>NZ_JARVRG010000024.1:0-256084 GCF_030209795.1 Arthrobacter sp. efr-133-R2A-63
GGCTGGGGATCGAGATGAGCCAGAAGATCTGGTTGGTGTCGAATTTGAAGCCTGCGGCCGGGAGCTGGACGACAACGATCGACCAGAGCTGCCAGACGACGAAGCCGAGGAACTCGGCGAAGATGGACCAGTACAGGTTGCGCTTGGCAATGGAACGGCCGGCAGCTTCCCACTGTTCCTTGTTCTCTGCATCCCAGTTGGCAATCCAGCGGCCAGGGCGGTGTTCAAGCTCGGGGACGAGGGCGGTGGGCGCCTGCTCGGTGGTGAGGATTTCAGTGCTTCGGTCAACTGTCACGGGGTGCCTCCTTTGTGGGGACGTTGTCCTTCCACGTTAGGGAGAGCGCGTTTCGCGGACCGTCGCGGTGTGTAAACGTGCTGTGACATTCACCTATCGGAGGGGGTCACCGGTGCGTGAGGCGATGGTGAGGTTGTGGCGCGGACCACAGGATGAGACTTCTCGAAGTGTCCGCATAATGGACGGAATTGTCCATTTGTTGGATACCCGGAACTATTATTGAACTCTCAAATAATCTGCCGGCAGGCTCAGGAACGCCGGGCCGGCGTGAACGAAAGCAACCACTACATGTCTTCCATCGCTGCATCCAAGGAAAGCGAGTCAGTCAAGCCGGTCAACTCGCGGGGGCGGGTGATCTTCGCCAGTCTCATTGGCACGTCCATCGAGTTCTACGATTTCTACGTCTATGCCACGGCAGCCGTGCTCGTCTTCCCCAAACTCTTCTTCCCGACGGCGGACGAGACCACCCAGCTGTTGAGCTCCTTCGCGGTATTCGGTGTCGCCTTCGTCGCGCGGCCACTTGGCTCCATCATTTTCGGCCACTTCGGTGACAAGTTCGGTCGCAAGGGAACCCTGGTTGCGTCCCTCCTGACCATGGGCATTGCCACGTTCCTGATCGGCTGCCTCCCGACGGCCCAGGTCCCGGGCTGGACCTTCCTGGCACCCACGTTGCTGGTAGTCCTGCGTTTCGCCCAAGGCCTGGCGCTCGGCGGCGAATGGAGCGGCGCCGCGCTGCTCGCCACCGAGAACGCGCCGGCCAACAAACGCGCGATCTATGGGACATTCCCTCAGATGGGTGCGCCGATCGGTTTCATCCTGGCCAACATCATCTTCCTGGTCTTCAGCTACACCTTGACTCCCGAGGCCTTCGCCGCCTGGGGTTGGCGCGTGCCGTTCCTGCTCAGCGCCGTCATGGTGATCCTTGGCCTCTACGTGCGCCTCAAGCTGATTGAAACTCCTGCGTTCACCAAGGTGCTGGAGTCGAACGAAGTAGCCAAGCTGCCCATCGGACGCGTGTTCAAGACAAGCTGGCGCCCGCTCATCCTCGGTACTTTCATCATGTTGGCGACGTACGTGTTGTTCTACCTCATGACCACGTTCACCCTGACCTACGGCACGAAGCCCACGCTGGCGGGCGCTCAGGCCGCAGCGGTGAAGGCCGGAAAGCCCATGACGGACGCGGCCACCGCGGCGTTCGTCCCGGGCCTTGGCTTCAGCCGGAACGACTTCCTGTGGATGCTGATTGCCGGCGTCGTCTTCTTCGGCATCTTCACCCTGGTGGCGGGCCCGCTGGCCGAAAAGTATGGCCGCCGCAAGATGCTCCTGGCCGTGACGGCGGGAATCCTGGTGTTCGGCTTGCTCTTCGTGCCGTTGTTCAGCGGCGGCTTCGTCGGGACCATGGCATTGCTGATCCTCGGCTTCACGCTGATGGGCCTTACCTTCGGGCCCATGGGTGCGCTGCTTCCGGAACTGTTCCCCACCAACGTCCGCTACACCGGTTCCGCCGTCAGCTACAACATGTCCAGCATCCTCGGCGCGGCCGTGGCTCCGTTCATCGCGGTCTGGCTCTGGGAATCAGCCAAGGGCAGCACGGTCCTGGTGGGCGTCTACCTCAGCGCCATGGCAGTGTTGACGCTCGTGGCACTGTTCCTGTCCAAGGAAACCAAGGACACGGACTACGAGAACAACGTCGCCTGACCCTGTATTAACAGGCTCGCGATTAACAGGCTCGAGTTAAATGGCTCCGGCCCCGCACCCATGGGTGCGGGGCCGGAGCTCTTTAATTGGGGACTAGTCTTCGATCGTCGCGATGACGGCGCCTGCGGAGACGGTTTCGCCTGCCTTCGCCACCAGACCGTGAATGGTGCCGGCCTTGTGGGCAGTGAGGGGCTGTTCCATCTTCATGGCTTCGAGGACCACGATCAGATCGCCTTCGGCAACCACATCCCCGGCGGCTACCGCCACTTTGACAATGGTGCCCTGCATGGGCGAAGTAAGGGCGTTGCCGCCCGCAACCGCAGCCGTGGCGCCGGCCGAGCGGGAACGCTTCTTGACCTTCGCGCCCTTGGTGCCGGCGCTGGAAGCCGCGGAAACCGAGCCGAGGGTCGCGGGAAGGACAACTTCCAGGCGCTTGCCGCCCACCTCGACGACGACGCGCTGCCGCTCACCGGCGTCGGCGGCTTCTGTCCCGGTTCCGGTGGGTGTCCACGCGGGGACGTTGTTGACGAACTCGGTCTCGATCCAGCGCGTGTGAACCTTGAACGGGCCTTCGGCCGGAGCGAACGCAGGATCGGTTACCACTGCGAGGTCGAAAGGAATGACGGTGGGGATGCCTTCGACCACCATTTCCTCGAGGGCGCGGCGGGAACGCTGGAGGGCCTGTTCACGGGTGGCGCCCGTGACGACCAGCTTCGACAGCATGGAATCGAAGTTCCCGCTGATGACATCGCCCTGCTCGACGCCGGAGTCGATGCGGACGCCGGGACCCGTCGGGTTCTTCAGGGTGCTGATGGTTCCCGGAGCGGGCATGAAGTTGCGCCCCGGGTCTTCGCCGGTGATCCGGAATTCAAAGGAGTGGCCGCGGACTTCGGGATCCCCATAGCCGAGCTTCTCGCCTCGGGCAATGCGGAACTGCTCGCGGACCAGGTCGATGCCCGTGACTTCCTCCGAAACGCAGTGCTCCACCTGAAGACGGGTGTTGACCTCGAGGAAGGAGATGATGCCGTCCTGGCCCACGAGGAACTCACACGTTCCCGCGCCCAGGTAGCCGGCCTCTTTGAGGATGGCCTTGGAAGACTCGTACAGTCGCTCGTTCTGCTCAGGGCTCAGGAACGGTGCGGGGGCTTCTTCCACGAGTTTCTGGTTGCGGCGCTGGAGGGAGCAGTCGCGCGTGGAGACCACAACGACGTTTCCGTAGGCATCGGCGAGGCACTGGGTCTCGACGTGGCGCGGGGAATCGAGGAAGCGTTCGATGAAGCACTCGCCGCGGCCGAAGGCGGCAATGGCCTCGCGCACTGCGGATTCGAAAAGCTCGGGGATTTCCTCGATGGTGCGGGCCACCTTGATGCCGCGTCCGCCGCCGCCGTAGGCGGCCTTGATGGCGATCGGGAGGCCGAATTCCTGGGCGAAGGCCAGGATTTCGTCGGCGGATTCGACGGGGTCGGCCGTGCCGGGAACCAGGGGAGCGCCGACCTTTTCGGCGATGTGGCGGGCCTGCACCTTGTCGCCCAGCGCCGAGATGGCGTCCGGGGACGGGCCGATCCAGGTGATGCCGGCGTCGATGACCTTGGCAGCGAACTCGGCGTTCTCGGCGAGGAAGCCATAGCCGGGGTGGATCGCGTCCGCGCCCGACTGCTTGGCGACCTCGATCAACTTGTCCATCACGAGGTACGACTCAGCGGCGGTGTTGCCGCCCAGCGCGTACGCCTCATCTGCCAACCGGACGTGCAGGGCGTCGCGGTCCGGGTCTGCGTAGACGGCCACTGAGGCGATGCCTTCGTCGCGGGCTGCGCGGATAATGCGGACCGCGATTTCGCCTCGGTTGGCGATCAAGACCTTGGTGAGAGGGCTGGAAATGGGCTGCGCCGGATTAGCTGACAAGTTGACTCCTTCTGTCCTTCAGGGAGCCTAGCGTGATTTTGAGGGTTCCGCCCATATTGATGGGGGATTCCGTGTGTAAGACGGCCTGTCTTTGTAGGGTTGCTACAAAGGCCGCAACCGGGCGACCGGCCCGGCCACTTGGCCGGCCGCTATTCGGTGGGCATGCCGGAGCCGTTGTGGGTCCAGAGTTCGGTGATTCCGACGTTCGCCTGCCCGAGCAGATCGCGGACGGTCGAGATGGAGAGCCCGACGACGGCGTGCGGGTCGCCGTCGACCTTGCGGATGAAGGCGCCGCCCAAGCCGTCGATCGTGAACGAACCCGCGCAATGCAGGGGCTCGCCGGTTGCGATGTAGGCGTCGATGTCGTCCTCGCTCATCTCCGCGAAGTGGACTTCTGCGCTGGACACGGCACCCACCGTGGCCCCGGTGCCGTCGGCCGTCTCGCCGTCGTTCATGTCCGCTGCGGTGTCGCGGCAGTCCACCAGCCAGTGCCCTGTGTGGAGGACGCCCTTGGAGCCGCTCATGCGCAGCATCCGTTCCCTGGCAACGTCCGCCGTGTAGGGCTTGCCGTGCGATTCGCCGTCGAACTCGAATACGGAATCGCAGCCGATCACGAGGGCCCCCTCGGCGTCGGGCAGGGAAGCGACGGCCTCGGCCTTGGCGCGGGCCAGGAGGAGCGCGGTGTCGTGCGCGTCGGTCACCCCGTACCGGGCTTGCACCGCGTCCTCGTCCACGTCCGAGACGAGCACCTCGTGGTGGATGCCGGCGTCGGTGAGGAGCTTGGTGCGGGCGGGGGACTGGGAAGCGAGGATCAATCGGGTCACGGCTCAAGCGTAGTACGCGGGGCCTTCCTCCGACGCTCGCTCACATATGTGGGTGTTTGAGCCGACGCTCGCTCACCCACGTGAGCGAGCGTTTGGGGAAAAGGCGTTAAAGGTGAGCGGGCGTCGGTTCTGGACACAGAACCGACGCCCGCTCAAAGGCAACCAGGCGCTTAGTGCACCAGTTCCTTGGCCTCGCCTGCCGGCGTCGTGCGCTGGAGGTTGGCGCCCTCGACGTCGACGTCGGGCAGGATCCGGGACAGCCAGCGCGGCAGCCACCAGGCCTTATCCCCCAACAGGTACATCACGGCCGGAACAATCGTCATCCGCACCACGAACGCATCCACGAGCACGCCGAACGCCATCGCGAAACCGAGCGGCCGGACCATGGTCAGGTGGCTGAAGATGAACCCGGAGAACACGCTGACCATGATGATGGCGGCGGCCGTGACCACAGCGGCGGCATGGCGGAAGCCGGTTCGGACCGCTTGCTTCGCGTTCTCTCCGTGCATGAACGATTCGCGCATGCCGGAGGTGATGAACACCTGGTAGTCCATGGCGAGGCCGAACAGCACACCAATCAGGATGATCGGCAGGAAGCTCAGCACGGCTCCGGGGTTGGGAACGTCGAACACGGTGCCCAGCCAGCCCCACTGGTATACGGCCACCACGGCGCCGAACGCCGCCGCGAGCGAGAGCAGGAAGCCGCCGGTGGCGAGCAGCGGAACCACGATCGAGCGGAACACCAGGAGAAGGAGGACCAGCGAGAGCCCGACGACGATCGCCAAGTAAGGCGGCAACGCGGCACCGAGCTTCGCGGAGACGTCGATGTTGCCGGCTGTCTGCCCCGTCAGCCCGATGGTGGCGCCCGTGGCCTGTTGGATTTCGGAACCCTTGGCGCGCAGTTCCGAGACAACCTGGACGGTGCTGGCGCTCGCGGGTCCGTCTTTGGGGATGACCTGGAAGACGGCGGTGCGGTGGTCCGGGCTGAGGGCTACCGGAACGGCTGCCACGACGTTGTCGACGCTGCGCAGTTTATCCGCGACGTCGAACTGCTTGGTCTTGGCCTGGTCGTCGCTGAGGCCGTCCGGGAACGTGCCGACAACAACGATGGGGCCGGTCATGCCTTCGCCGAAGCTGGTCCGGGTGAGGTCATAGGCCTTGAACGCTTGCGAGTCGACCGGTTCCGAACCGCCGTCGGGCAAAGCGAGGCGCAGCTGGGAGGCCGGAAGGGCCAGCACCCCGAGCAGCACGACGCCGGCAAGCAGCCAGATCACGGGGTGCCGGGTCACCAGGCCGCCCCACCCACGGCTGCTTCGCCGGTGATCCTCGGCACGGTCCGCAGCGGCGTGCTCCGGTTCGGCGTTGTGGTGTTCCGCGTTGGCCCAGGCCCGCTTCGAGATCAGTTTGCGGCCCACCAGCGAGAGGACTGCCGGCGTTAGCGTCAGGGAGACGACGACGGCGACTGCCACCGTCGCAGCGGCCGACACGCCCATGACGGCCAGGAACGGGAGCCCCGGAACCACGAGCGCCGCAAGCGCGATGACGACAGTGAGGCCCGCGAAAAGGACGGCGTTGCCCGAGGTGCCCGTGGCGAGCGCCACTGATTCCTCCGCGTCCATCCCCGAAAGCAATTGTCCGCGGTGGCGGTTGACGATGAAGAGCGAGTAATCGATTCCGACGGCGAGGCCCAGCATGAGCGCGAGCATCGGGGAAATGGAACTCATGTCGATGACGCCGGTGAGGGCAAACGTTCCGCCGACACCAACGGCCACGCCGATGATCGCCATCAGGAGGGGCAAGCCCGCGGCGACGAGCGTTCCCAGCATCACGATGAGGGCGATCGCAGCCACCGCGATGCCGATGATTTCGGAGACACCGAACAACTGCGAGACGTCCTCGGTGATTTCCTTGCTGGCCAGGGCCGTGACACCCGCCGACGAGACTCCGTGGACGATGTCCTGGACCTGCTGCCGGACGGCGGGGGTCAGGCCATTGATGGAGGTCTTGAACTGGACCTGGGCAATCGCAGCTTTACCGTCCGTGGAGACGAACCGCATGCCTTGGGAAGCTATCACCTGGCGTTTGGCCAAGGCAAGCGCGGCGGCGCCGTCGGTGGCTTGCTTCTGTCCGGCGTCGAGCTTCTGGCGCCCGGCCAGGAGTTCGGCCTTTTGCGGGGCAAGACGGGCCTCGATCTGGGCTGCCGGGATGCCCGCAGCGGTCATTTGCTGCTCGGCAGCCTTGAGTTGGGCGTCGCCCGCGTCGAGGGTGGCGCGGGCCTTGTCCAGCTGAGCCTGCCCGGCGGCCGCCTTCTGTTCCCCGGCGGCAAGGTCGGACGGCGCCTTGTCCAAGGTGGCTTGGGTTGTGAAGGGGTTGACCGTGGACTGCACATCCGGCAGCTTTTCCAGCTGGGTGAGGGCCGACGCTATGGCGTCCTTGCCGGCTTGGTTGAATCCGGCGTCGCCGGCTTCGAAGACGATACCCGCGGAACCACCCGAAGAGGCCGGAAGGTCCTTCTTGAGCTTGTCCAGCATCTGCTGGGTCTCTGTGCCGGGGATCTGGAAGTTGTTGGACATGGTGCCGTGGAAGGCAGCGGCGGAGCCGCCGACGGCCACGAGCACGGCCAGCCAGAGGGAGATCACCAGCCAGCGGTGACGGTAGGAGAACTTGCCAAGACGGTAGAGCAGGAGTGCCATATCGGAACCGGTCTTTCGGTGTGTGGTTATGCCGAGTGGTGGGGATCAGCTGCGGGCTGATTGCGCGACGCCGCGCCGTGAGGGGCCGGTGCCGTGCCGTGAGGGGCGGGTGCCGTGAAGCCTGAACCGAGAAGACCGATCGCGTCGATCAAGTGCTGCCGCAAGCTTGCGAGGGATTCGGGGGAAAGATCCGGGCCGTGTTGTTCGAACCAGACGCTCATGGCTGCCTTGCCGCAGGAAATGATGGACCCGGCCAGGGCTCGCAAATAGAGCTCGTCGACACCCGGACCGAGGCGGAGACGGGCGGCATCGATGATCTGCGTGGTGCAGTGGTCCCAGGCTTCGAGTTCGGAGCGCACCAAAGCCCGGTTGTCGTGGGTGAGGCTGAAGAGCTCGGCCATGGGGGAGACCGTCATCGGGTCGGCCAGCGCCATGAGGGCCGCCCGGGCCGAATCGAGGATGGGTTCGTCCGAGGGGCGCAGCCGGAATTGCTCCAGGGCATGGTCCAGGAAGCCTTCGGTGACGGAGGCCAAGGCGGCTTCGAGGCTGGGGAAGTAATTGAAGAAGGTACGACGGGATACGCCGGCCGCTTCCGCGATGTCTTCCACCGTGAAGTTGCCAACGCCTTTGCTGCGCAACATGGCGAGGGCCGCGTCCGCGATCGCCTGGCGGTTGGCCAGTTTGTTCTGTTCCCGGCGCGAGGGGAGGGCGGTGGTGTCGGTGGTTGTCACGTACTTACACTAAGTGCAACTTTGCACTCAGGGCAAGTTAAATCTCCGGTGAGGCCTCGTGTTCCTGGGCCGCGGCCGACGTCGCGGGCTGCGCTGATTGCTCGGATGCGCCTTGCTTGGATGCGGCGCTCGTCAGGTAGATCGACTGGCCTGTGGCGCCCGGCTCGCCTTCGGCCAGGGGAATGGCGAACACCGCGGTGCCGTAGGCGCACACTTCAGTCCAGTTGCCGCCCATCTCGGACGTGTCGAAGCGCATGGCGACGATGGCGTTGGCGCCCCGCTGCTGTGCCTCGTTGACCATCCGGGCCATGACTTCCTGGCGGCTTTCATAGAGCGCCTTGGTCATTTCGGGCAGTTCGCCGCCGCCGAGCGAGCGGAAACCAGCCATCACTTGGGCGCCGAGATCCCGCGAGCGGACGGTGAGGCCCATGACTTCGCCGAAGACGGCGTCGATCCTATGGCCCGGAATCTTGTTTGAGGTGACAATCAGCATGGAGAGAGCCTACCCAGAATTCACCCCTGTTAATACGACAAATCCCCGGGGTATTTCCCGGGGATTTGTCCTTGCGATAATGGGCCTTGTTAGGCCCCGGCTGCAGCGAATTCCCGAGGCTCCTCGCTTGCTTCCGCAGATTCTGTCTCCGCCGCGAACGCCGTTCCCTTGCGGGGCGCGTTATAGAGCGATTCGTCCAGGATTCCTTGCCGCTTGGCGACGATGGCCGGAACCAGCGCCTGTCCTGCGACGTTGACCGCCGTGCGGCCCATGTCCAGGATGGGGTCGATTGCCAGGAGGAGCCCGACGCCGGCGAGCGGCAGTCCCAGCGTGGACAGGGTCAACGTGAGCATGACGACGGCGCCCGTGGTACCCGCTGTTGCAGCGGAACCAAGGACCGAAACCACCACGATCAGCAAGTACTGGCTGAAGTCCAGGTTGATGCCGAAGAACTGGGCAACGAAAATCGCAGCGACGGCCGGGTAGATGGCCGCGCAACCGTCCATTTTGGTCGTGGCGCCAAGCGGCACGGCGAAGGACGCGTAGCCCTGCGGAACGCCGAGGTTGCGTTCGGCGACGCGCTGCGTGAGCGGCAGTGTGCCGATAGAGGAACGTGAGACGAAGGCCAACTGCACGGCGGGCCACACGCCCGAGAAGTACTGCTTGACGGACAGTCCGTGGCTCTTGATCAGGATGGGGTACACGACGAAGAGCACAAGGGCCAGGCCTGCGTAGATGGCCACCGTGAACTTGCCGAGCGAACCGATGGTGTCCCAACCATAGACCGCGACGGCGTTGCCGATCAGGCCGATGGTGCCCAGCGGGGCGATGCGGATGATCCACCAGAGGACCTTCTGGATGACGGCCAGGGCGGAAGCGTTGAGGTTCAGGAACGGTTCGGCCTGCTTGCCGACCTTGAGGGCTGCGACGCCGACCGCGATGGCGATCACCAGTATCTGCAGCACGTTGAAACTGATCGAGGTGCTGGCAACGCCGTCCGTGACGCTCGTGCTCGCGCCGATGCCCAGGAAGTTCTTGGGGAAAAGACCCGTCAGGAACGCCCACCAGTCCCCGGTCTTGCCGGCATACTCGGCCTTCTTGGTGATGCCGGTGCCGGAGCCCGGCTGCAGGAGCACGCCAAGTCCGATGCCGATCGTCACGGCGATGAGCGAGGTGATGGCGAACCAGAGCAAGGTGTTCCATGCCAGTTTCGCCGCATTGGATACCTGGCTCAGGTTCGCGATGGAGCTCACCACTGCGGTGAAGATCAAGGGCACGACGGCGGTCTGCAGGAGCGAGACGTAACTCGAGCCGATGGTCTGCAACGTGGTGCCGAGCCCGTTGGGAGCCTTCGTAGTGCTCCCGGTGGCTTTGGCCACGAGGCCGAGGGCCAGGCCGATCACCAGGGCCCCGATGATCTGGACGCCGAAAGACATTGCCCACTTGGGAAGCCGGGACGAGGTCTTTCCGGCGGAAGTCAAAGTGTTGGATGAATTGCTCACCGGAACAAACTAGGCCCCGATAAATACCACCGCGAGCCGACGTTGAGAAATGTTACCTTCCCCAATTCGAGCCGCCACCGTACAAGCCTGCTAATCCGCCGTCAATCCACCCATTTATGAAGTTATTCCCGGACGGAATGTGGGGAATGTCTCGTACGTCTCAGCCCATCTGACTCGCATTTGTTGTCGTTCTGAGCCTCCAAAACGACAACAAATGCGAGTCAGTTGGGCTACCCCAGCAGCGCCCGGCGAAGCGTATCCAGGCCAACAGAGCCGATGTTCAACGCATCCGTGTGGAAGGACTTCAGGTCGAATCCGTCCCGGCGTTCGAGTTCCGCCCGGATTTCTTCCCACAGCCGCTGCCCCACCTTGTACGACGGCGCCTGGCCCGGCCAGCCGAGGTACCGGGTGAATTCGAACTGGAGCTGGCCCGCACTGATGGGAAGGTTGGCCTTGAGAAATTCGAAGCCCTTTTCCGAGGTCCAGGTGCCGCTGCCCCAACGTTCCGGAACCTCCAGTTCGAGGTGGACGCCGATATCGAACACGACTCGGGCGGCACGCATGCGCTGCATGTCCAGCATGCCCATGTGGTCGCCCGGGTCCTTGAGGTAGCCAAGCTCCAGCATGAGCTTTTCGGCATAGAGTGCCCAGCCTTCGCCGTGACCGGAGACCCAACAGACGTTGCGTCGCCAGTTGTTGAGGAGCTCGCGGCGGTAGACGGCGGTGGCCACCTGGAGGTGGTGGCCGGGGACGCCTTCGTGGAACACCGTGGTGGTTTCGGCCCAGGTGGCGAAGGTGTCCTCGCCGGCGGGGACGGACCACCACATGCGGCCTGGCCGGGAGAAGTCGTCCGAGGGACCCGTGTAGTAGATGCCGCCTTCGTCCGTGGGGGCGATACGGCATTCGAGAGTCTTCATGATGTCCGGGATGTCGAAGTGCACGTCGGCAAGTTCGGACACCGCGCGGTCGGAGAGGTCCTGCATCCAGGCTTTGAGGGCATCGGTGCCCTTGATTTGCCGTTCGGGATCGTTGTCGAGGATGGCTTTGGCCTCCTCGATGGACGCGCCGGGCTTGATTTGTTCGGCCACCCGTTCCTGTTCGGCAATGAGCCTGTCGAGTTCCTGCACCCCCCACGCGTACGTTTCTTCCAGGTCCACGGTAGCGCCCAGGAAGGAACGCGAGGCCAGTGCGTAGCGTTCGCGGCCCACAGCATCCTTTTCGGGGGCGAAAGGCAGAAGCTCCGCCTCAAGGAAGGCGGCAAGGCGCAAGAAGGCGGACGGCGCGACGGCGGCCCCGGCGTCGAGCATTTCCTGCAGTTCCGCCGGCAGCGGCTGGCCGTCGATCGAGGCTTCGGCGGTGAGCTTGGCGAAGAAGCCGTCTTCGGCCGCGTACTTGGTTGTCTGTTCGATCACGATTTTCACCTGGCGGACCGCGGAGACTTTCCCTGCGTCCCTGGCCGAACGAAGGGACACGATGTACCCGTCGATCGCTTCCGCAACGTTGGCCGCGCGGCCGGCGATGTGCTCCCATTCCTCGGCCGTCCCGGTGGGCATGAGGTCGAAGATCGAGCGGATGGTTTGGGCCGGCGACTCGATGTTGTTCAGGTCCGCGGCGTCCCAGCCGGATTCGTGGATCTCGAGGGCCAGGCCGAGCCGTTCCTGCATTGCGTCCAGGGTGACGACGTCGGAGGCGTCCGTGGGTTCGAGGGCCGCGAGCTCGTCGAGGGTGCGGCGTGCTGCCTTGGCGAAGGCCGCCGCGCCGGCAGGCGAGAAGTCCTGGTATTCCGTTTCGTGTCCGGGCAGGCCGAGGGTGGTGGCGAGGCTCGGGTTGAGGGCAAGGAGCGTGTCCGTGTAGGCGTCGGCGACCGCGTCGATGGCAGTCTGGAGGCGTGCCGGAGCTGTGTTAGGAGTAGTCACCCCACGAGCCTAACCGCGCCCGGTTATTTGTGAAAGGGTTGTTGCAGAAGATCCGAAGGCCAACCCAACTGACTGGCATTTAATGTCGTTCCGGGCCTTCAAAACGACATTAAATGCGAGCTGGTTGGGTTACCACGGAACTTAGCCCCGGCTGCGTTTCCAGGCGCCTGGTCCCGGCGTGGGGTCCATACGCAGTTGCTGGCGTCGCAGCCAGTGGCGGGTGCTCGGCTTTGGAGCTTCGGCTTCCTCGTGCGATCCGAAGGAGGCGACGACGGCGGCAAGCGCCGCGAGCTCTTCCGGCGTCGGGTCTCCCTTGACCACCGAAAGCAACGGCTCGGCGGGCGCCGTGTCCGTGGAATCGGGACCGGAGCCAGGAAGATGCTGTTCGGCGCTCACAGGGGGATGTTTCCGTGCTTCTTGGTGGGCAGGCTGGCGCGCTTGTCGCGCAGGGCGCGGAGGCCCTTGATGATCTGGATGCGGGTCTCTGACGGTGCGATGACGGCGTCGACGTAGCCAAGCTCGGCCGCCTGGTAGGGGTTGAGGAGTTCTTCCTCGTACTGGCGGATGATCTCGGCTCGCTTGGCTTCGACGTCGCCGCCGGCCTCGGCGACAGCGGCAAGATCGCGGCGGTACAGGATGTTGACCGCACCCTGGGCACCCATGACACCGATCTGGGCCGTAGGCCACGCCAGGTTGAGGTCGGCTCCAAGCTTCTTGGAACCCATCACGATGTACGCTCCGCCGTAGGCCTTGCGGGTGATGACCGTCAGCTTGGGCACGGTGGCCTCGGCGTAGGCGTAAAGCAGCTTGGCTCCGCGGCGGATGATGCCCTGGAATTCCTGGTCCTTGCCGGGCAGGAAGCCGGGGACGTCCACCAAAGTGATGATGGGGACGTTGAAGGCATCGCAGTGGCGGACGAAGCGGGCGGCCTTCTCCGAAGCGGAGATGTCCAGCGTGCCGGCGAACTGCATCGGCTGGTTGGCCACGATCCCGACCGTGTGGCCTTCAACCCGGCCGTAGCCGATGATCACGTTGGGGGCGTAGAGCGACTGCATTTCGAGGAAATGGGCGTCATCAACGATCTGCTCGATGACCTTCCGCATGTCGTAGGGCTGGTTGGCCGAGTCCGGGATCAGCGTGTCCAGGGCGAGGTCGTCGTCGTCGAGCTCAAGCTCCTGCTCGTGTTCCAGGACGGGGGCCTCGGACAGGTTGTTGGACGGCAGGAAGTCCAGGAGCTCGCGGACGAATTCGATCGCGTCGGCTTCGTCGCTGGCGAGGTAGGTGGAGGTGCCGGTGGTGGCGTTGTGTTGGCGCGCCCCGCCGAGGGTTTCCATGTCCACGTCTTCGCCGGTGACGGTCTTAATGACGTCCGGGCCGGTGATGAACATGTGGGAGGTCTTGTCCACCATCACCACGTAGTCGGTGAGGGCGGGGGAGTAGGCCGCGCCGCCGGCGCACGGGCCCATGATGAGGGAAATCTGCGGGACGACGCCGGAGGAGTGGACGTTGTTGCGGAAGATATCCGCGAACATGGCCAGCGAGGCGACGCCTTCCTGGATGCGCGCGCCGCCGCCGTCGTTGATGCCCACCATCGGGCAGCCGTTGCGGAGGGCGAATTCCTGGACCTTGACGATCTTTTCGCCGTTGACCTGGCTCAGGGAGCCGCCGTAGACGCTGAATTCCTGGCTGTAGATGGCCACGAGGCGGCCGTCCACGGTGCCGTAGCCAGAGACGACGCCGTCGCCAAGGGGCTTCTTCTTCTCCATGCCGAACGCGGTGGAGCGGTGGACTGCCAAGGCGTCGAACTCGACGAAGGAGTCTTCGTCGAGCAGCATGTCGATGCGTTCGCGGGCGGTGTTCTTGCCGCGGGCATGCTGCTTCTCGATGGCTTCGGGGCCGGAAGGTTGTTCTGCACGGGCCTGGCGGTCGCGGAAGTCGGCAATCTTTCCCGCTGTCGTTGTCAGATCGTGGCTCATCAAATGTCTCCGGCTCTGTAGCTGATTTACGCTGGCACTGCTTTGTTAGGCATGCGCTCTTAAGTAGCATCCGTACAAAGTGCGGGCCCTGTTGGCTAGTCTAATGAGGCAAAAGCCACAGACCGCTGTAGAAACCCTACAATTTTCCGACTTCAAGTCGAGCATCAAGCAATGTTACTCACCGGTAACATCGTTGGGCTACAGTGTCCTCATGACCTCAAGCAACGATGCTTCTGCAAGCCCTGCCCTTCCCTACCGGGCGCGTGGATCACTGAAGGGCCGCACCATCCTGATGTCCGGCGGGAGCCGCGGCATCGGCCTGGCAATCGCCACCCGCGCGGCCCGCGACGGCGCCAACATCGTCATCATGGCCAAGACCGGAGAACCGCATCCCAAGCTGCAGGGAACGGTCTTCACTGCCGCTGAACAACTGGAAGCAGCCGGCGGCCAGGCACTGCCTCTCGTAGGGGACGTCCGCAACGACGGCGACGTCGCCGCGGCGGTTGCCGCCGCCGTCGAACGCTTTGGCGGAATCGACGTCGTGGTCAACAACGCCTCGGCGATAGATCTCTCCCGCACTGACGCGATCGACATGAAACGCTATGACCTCATGCAGGACATCAACGTCCGCGGCACCTTCCTGCTGTCCAAACTCGCGCTCCCGGCCCTGCGGAAATCGGGCAACGCCCATATCCTGACGCTCTCGCCGCCGCTGAACCTCGACCCTAAATGGGCCGGCATGCACTTGGCGTACACCATGGCCAAGTACGGCATGAGCCTCACCACGCTGGGCCTGGCCGAAGAACTCAAGAACGACGGCGTGTCCGTCAACTCGCTGTGGCCCTGCACGCTGATCGACACCGCTGCCATCCGGAACATGCCGGGCGGAGCGCAGATCGTGCAAGCCGCCAGGGGATCGGACATCATTGCCGACGCTGCCCACGCAGTCCTGACCGGAGCAAACCTGGGCAACGGTTCGGCTATTAATACAGGCAATTTCTACACCGACGAAGAAGTGCTCAGGGCTGCGGGTGTTTCGGACTTCAGGCCCTACAGTCTGGGGGCCGCGGAGGAGAAGCTGGTGCCGGATATCTTCCTCTGAGCGGACAACTTCTTCCGGGACCGGCCTGGCTGGATAGGATTCTGTCTATGGACGTCGAACAGCCTGCCAGCAGCGAACCACGTGCCCCGCGCCCGGGCCTGGACCGTGATGCCCTGCTCCACCCCGACTTCCTCGCGGCCGCCGGCATTTCGCAATTGCAGATCGTGGAGACCACCGGCTCCACGAACGCTGATCTGCTGCGCGCCGTCACCACGGAGCCGAAGGAATGGGCCGATCTCGCGGTCCTCACCGCCGAGCACCAGACGGCGGCCCGGGGCCGTCTCGACCGTCACTGGGAGTCTCCCGAACGTTCGGCGATTTCCGTTTCGATCGTCCTGCGTCCCGTCAATGCGCAAGGCCTGCCCGTGCCCACGCAGAGCTACTCCTGGCTGTCCCTCCTGGGCGCGCTGGCCTTGCAGGAGACCCTCCTGGAAACCGCAGGCCTGCCCGCCGAGATCAAGTGGCCCAACGATGTCCTCGTCCGAGGCAAGAAGATTGCCGGCATCCTGGCCCAGATGGGGCCGATGGGGGACGGGTCTGTTCCAGCCGTGATTCTGGGGACCGGCCTCAACGTGACGCTCGGCGAGAATGAATTGCCTGTCCCGACCGCCACCTCCCTCTTGCTTGAGGGTGCAAGCACCACGGACCGCACCGTTCTATTGCGGAACTACTTATCCCGCTTCGGGACGCTCTACCGCAGCTTCTGCAATGCCGACGGCGACCCTACAGCGGGATTGGCCGGCGGCGCTTCCCTGCACAAGCGGGTGGAAGCCGTCATGGTCACCTTGGGACGCGAGGTGAAGGCTCATTTGCCCGGCGACCACGAGTTGGTGGGGCATGCGTCCAGATTGGATGAGTATGGTTCCCTTTTGGTGGTGGACCACGGTGGTCGCGAGCACGTCGTGACCGCCGGTGACGTCGTCCACCTGAGGGCTACCGAAAGCGGTTATGCGTAAAGAGCTCCTGCGTGGGGAGCAAGTCATCGTGATCACGCGGCAGCAGCCCAGGATGCTCTTTGGTCCCGTCCTGGCCTTCATCCTGGTCCCTGCCGCGGCAGCGTTCGCCTGTGCCTGGATAGTCAAGGGCGGGCCGGGCAAGCTGCTGCCGGTCATCACAAGCGACTGGACCCAATGGTTGGTCATGGCGTGCCTGGTGATCGTGGCAATCGTGCTGCTCGGCTACAGCCTCCCGCGCTTCATCCGCTGGCGCGGCATCCGGTACATCCTCACGAGCGGCCGGATAGTTGCCCGTTTTGGAATGCTTCGCCGCGGCGACTGGCAAGTGCCGTTGGCCGCGGTGCGCGGGGTGGGCATCAAACAATCGCTGCTCCAACGGATATTGCGCTCCGGGAATATATCCTTGGATACCGGGCACCCCGGCGAGGCGGTCCTCGCGGATGTTCCGGAGGTCGGCAAGTTCCGGAGTTTCATCATGGATGCCATGGCCGAGCTTCCGACGAGTGTCGGATTCGGCTCCGGCCCGGTGCCGGGATCCGGCGATTTTGACAGTTTTGCTGAGTACCCGGATGCCGCGTTGCCCTGGGATATGAGAGAAGGTGGAAGAGATGAGCGTTGACGAGCAGGAGCCTGAGTACATGGACCACGAGCCCGACGCCGTGCCCGAACCTTCCGTGGACCAAGCGGCAACGGGGGTCCTCCCCGTCGTTTCCCCTCCCACCGGCGCCCTGTCTGCGGAACGGGTGGCCATCAAAGCCCTTGAAACCAGGCTTTTGGGCGGCGAACGCAAACTCCGTCGACGCGAAGTGGCGGCCGGCGCAGGCGTCTCGCTTTTGTCAGCCCGCAAACTCTGGCGGGCGCTGGGTTTCCCCAATTTCGGCGACCAGGACGTGGCGTTCACCGAGCGCGACCTCGGGGCGCTGTCCACCATCCTTGACCTTGTCCGCGCCGGAAAGCTCACCGAAGAAGCTGCCATTTCCGTGACCCGCGCCATCGGCCAGATGACCGACCGCATGGTGGTGTGGCAAGTCGAGGCGCTCATCGAAGACATGGTGGTGCAGCAAGGCATTCCCGATGCCGTTGCACGCAAACAGTTGGTCAACGAACTGCCCAACCTCGTGGATGCCATGGAAGAGATCCTGTTGTACTCGTGGCGCCGCCAGATGAACGCCGGTGTGCAGCGCCTGGCCGTCCGTGCCGAGGCAGGTCTACAGGCCAGCGAGGCCGGCCGCGAAGGGGACGAAGACGACGCACCGCTGCCCTTGGCACGCGCCGTGGGTTTTGCCGACCTCGTCTCCTACACGAGCCTGTCGCGCCGCATGAACGAGAAGACCCTGGCGCAGTTGGTCCAGCGCTTCGAGAACAAGTGCGCGGAAATCATCTCCATCGGTGGCGGCCGCCTCGTCAAGACGGTCGGCGACGAAGTCCTCTATATTGCCGAGACGCCGGCCGCGGGAGCTGAGATTTCCTTGGCGCTCGCCCAGGCATTCACCGAAGACGAGATCCTCCCGGAAGCCCGCGTGGCCATGGTCTGGGGACGCATCCTTTCCCGTCTCGGCGACATCTACGGCCCCACCGTCAACCTGGCGGCCCGCCTGACGGCCCTGGCTGAACCCGGCACGGTCCTGGTGGACGAGATGACGGCAGCAGCGCTGGGCCAGGACGAACGCTTCGTCCTGGTTCCGCAGACAGCCGAAAACGTTCGTGGTTTTGGGGAAATTCTTCCTGTCCGGCTTGCCCGCGGGCTTGGCAAGGGACTGGTCCTCGACTGATGAGTCCACAGTCCGCAGCGCCCACCCCCAAGCCGGGAGTCACAGTAACCTGTGGCTACGGGACGGATCGTGGACTCAGCCGGGAACTCAACGAAGATTCGCTCATCGCAGTGGACCCCGTCTTCGCGGTAGCCGACGGCATGGGCGGGCATGAGGCAGGCGAGATTGCCAGCGCATTGTGCGTACAGACCCTTGGCACCATGTCGCAATTGGCGGCGGGCGTACGATCGGCGACGGCCGTCGTCGTGCAGAAGTGCATCCTTGCCGCCGACTCCGAGATCCGGAAGGCCACGGGTGGCCGGGCCGGAACCACGCTGTCCGGGGTGGTTGTCGCGGAGCATATGGGCGTCGCGTATTGGCTGGTCACGAACATCGGCGACTCGCGGACGTATCGCTTGAGCGGGGGCGAATTCAGGCAGATCAGCGTGGACCATTCGGAAGTCCAGGAACTTGTGGAGGCCGGAAGGATCACGCGTGAAGAAGCCACAGTGCATCCGCGCCGCCACGTGGTGACCCGGGCCCTCGGGACCGGCGGCGAAAACGAAGCGGACTTCTGGTTGTTGCCCATCCAGGACGGCGACCGCATACTGGTCTGCTCGGACGGACTCACCGGCGAGTTGAGCGACGAGCACATGTTCCGGATCCTGAGCACTATGGAAAAGCCCCAGGACGCGGTGGATGCCCTCATCAAGGAGGCGTTGCTGAGTGGCGGGCGGGACAATGTCACCGCGATTGTGGTGGATGCCAGGACCCCGTAGAACGACGCCGATGGAGCCCGCACCGGCTCCTGTCGACGGCGGTTTCGGGGAACGGGATTTGCGACACGCCCGGACTATGTAGGAAGATTCCGGTCAATACCACCCCAACTCCGGGCGGCCTGTGCCGTCCTGCAGAGGTAAACATGACCCAACGCTCCTCCGCGCGCTCTGGCGGCGCGACCCGTGCCGCCGTGCGACGCCCGTTCTCCGTTGCCCTCGCGGGTATTGCCATGGCTGTAGTGATGTGCGCCTTCCCGATGCTTTCGGCCCACGCCGAGACCCTCGTGGCTCCTCAGAATAGCCAAACCGCCCCGGCCCCGGCCCCCGCACCGGATCCTGCTCCCGACCCGGCTCCGGATCCTGCTCCCGACATGGCTCCACCTGCAAAACCTCCGGCGCCGGCTCCGCCCGCGCCGGTGGTTCCGGCACCCGTCGTCGTACCCGTTCAACCCGCCCCGGTGGCGCCCGCGCCGGCCGCACCCGAGCCGGTCCCCGTGGTGACCGTCGAACCGGAACCCAGCATGGCGCCGTCGGAGGCTCCTGTGGACTCCAGCCCGGTGACCCCGACGGACACCCCGACGACGAGCAGCCCCTCGCCGTCGGCGTCGTCCAATTGGAATACCCCCATCCAGGACGGGCTCAAGGCCACCCAGGCTGCCGCGGTGAGCAATGCCAAAGGGCCGGGTTCGGACATGTTCGCTGTGATCGCCATTATGGGCGCCGTGCTTTTGGTGGCGGCCGGCGGCATTGCCTTCGCGTTGTGGAGCCGCCACCGCTTCACGCACTGATTCCTTCTTCCCATCCGGGGACCCTATTTTGTCGCGGCTTTGCGGCAAGATAGGTACGTGAGCACAGCAGAGAGCGAAACCGCAGTTCCAACGGAAGCCGTACGGGAAGAGTACGAAAACCTCGCAGACCTCGTCCGCAAGTACCGCTATGCGTACTACCAGGAAGATGCCCCGACGGTTTCGGACGCCGAGTTCGACTCCCTCTACCGCCGCCTCGAGGAACTCGAGGCCCTGCATCCCGAGCTCGTGTCCAACGATTCGCCCACGCAAGAAGTGGGCGGCGAGGTTTCGGCCGCGTTCGCGGCCGTCGAGCACCTGCAGAGGATGTACAGCCTGGAGGATGTCTTCTCCCTGGACGAGCTGGAAGCGTGGGTCCGCAAGGCCGAGGCTTCGGTCGACAAGCTCGGAACGGCGGCCTCCCGCATTGCGTGGCTGACGGAACTCAAGATCGACGGATTGGCAGTGAACCTGCTCTACCGCGACGGCAAGCTGGTGCGTGCCGCCACGCGCGGAGACGGCACCACGGGTGAGGACATCACCCACAACGTGCTCACCATCAAGGAGATCCCGCGCCAGCTCAGCGGCAGCGGGTTTCCGTCCGAGGTGGAAATCCGCGGCGAAGTCTTCATTCCGTCCACGGCTTTCGCGGAATTCAACGAAGCGCTGATCGAGGCCGGCAAGGCGCCATTGGCAAATCCCCGCAACGCCGCCGCCGGCTCCCTGCGCCAAAAGGATCCCGCGGAAACCGCCAAGCGTCCGTTGCGGATGTTCGTCCACGGCATCGGGGCCCGCGAAGGCCTCGACACCACGAGCCAGTCGGAGACGTACAAGCTGCTCGAGGAATGGGGCCTGCCGGTCAGCCCCTACCTGAAGGTCCTGGACTCGTTCGAGGAGGTCCTGGACTTCATCAAGCACTTCGGCGAACACCGGCACGATCTCCTGCACGAGATCGACGGCATCGTAGTCAAAATCGACGACTTCGCCACGCAGCGTGCCCTCGGCTACACCTCACGCGTGCCACGTTGGGCCGTTGCCTATAAATACCCGCCGGAGGAAGTCCACACCAAGCTGCTGGACATCCAGGTCAACGTTGGCCGCACGGGCCGCGTCACCCCGTACGGGGTGATGGAACCGGTCAAGGTGGCCGGATCCACCGTGGAAATGGCCACCCTGCACAACCAGGATGTGGTCAAGGCCAAGGGCGTCATGATCGGTGACATCGTGGTGCTGCGGAAGGCCGGAGACGTCATTCCTGAGATCGTCGGTCCGGTCTTGGCGCTGCGCGATCAACAGGATCCTCCCGTGCGTGAGTTCGTGATGCCCACGGAATGCCCGTCCTGCCACACGCCGCTGGCTCCGGCGAAGGAAGGCGACGTCGATATCCGTTGTCCCAACGCGAAGTCGTGCCCGTCCCAGCTGCGCGAGCGTGTCTTCCACGTCGCGAGCAGGGGAGCCTTCGACATTGAGGCTCTTGGGTGGGAAGCAGCCATCGCCCTCACCCAGCCCGCCGAACCGGAAACTCCGCCCCTGCGCAGTGAGGCGGCGTTGTTCAGCCTCACGCCGGAGGACCTCGCGGAGGTCCGCATCCACCGCGAGAAGCGCTCCAAGGGCGTAGGCACGGGAACGTTCGAACTGGTGCCCTACTTCTATTCCAAGGCCACCGCCAAGACCCCGTCCAAACCCACAGCCACCACGGACAAACTGTTCAAGGAGCTTGAGAAGGCCAAGACGCAACCACTGTGGCGCGTCCTTGTTGCCTTGTCCATCCGGCACGTTGGCCCCACGGCATCCCGGGCCCTGGCCACGGCACTGGGCAGCATGGACGCCATCCGGGCCGCCTCGGAAGAGGAACTGGCCAACGTCGACGGGGTGGGACCGACCATTGCCGCGGCGCTCAAGGAATGGTTTGCCGTCGACTGGCACCAGGAAATCGTTGATAGCTGGGCCGCCGCCGGCGTGCGCATGGTTGACGAGCGCGACGCCGGCATCCAGCGGAACCTGGAAGGCCTCACCATCGTGGTGACGGGTTCGTTGCCCACGCTGAGCCGCGACGAAGCCAAGGAAGCCATCATCCTCAGGGGCGGCAAGGCAGCCGGCTCGGTTTCCAAGAACACCAGTTACGTCGTGGCCGGCGAGAACGCGGGCTCCAAGCTGGACAAAGCAGAGCAGCTCGGCATCCGGGTGTTGGACGAGGACGGATTCAAGGCATTGCTCGACGGCGTCCTGGAACCTGCCGCTGGCGCCGCACCGGATGACGAGGGCGCCGCCGTCGCGCTAGCGGCCGCTACCGCTGCGGAAACGGAATCCTCCGAATGACGGCCGATGCCTTGGACCTTCTCGCGGTCGCCCGTGCGGCAGCTGCGGCAGGAGCGGAGGTACTCGCCGCCCGGCCGGCCGGGCCCAACTCGGCGGGAATCCTCGGCGTCGTGAACAAAGGCGACGCCGGCGACTGGGTGACGGCCTTCGACGTCGCGGCGGAGAACGCTGTGCGGGCCGCGATTACGGCTGCCCGCCCGCATGACACCATCACGGGCGAAGAGCACGGCACCACCCGGCCCGATCAGCCGAGCGGCTACCGATGGTCGATCGATCCGCTCGACGGCACTACCAACTTCATCCGCAACATCGTCTATTACGCCACGTCCGTGGCTGTCGCGGACGCCGACGGCGTCTGGCTGGCCGGCGTCGTCAACGCCCCCGCGCTGGGGCGCATCTACTCTGCGGCACGTGGCCACGGAGCATGGCTTGAGGAAAACGGGCAGCGCAGCCAGCTGAGCGGACCCCTGCTGGGCCGCACGGGACTGATCGTGGCCTCCGGGTTCAGCTACGATCCCGCCACGAGGGCCGAACAGTTCGCCGGGCTCGGCAACCTGATGGAGGGCTTCGCCGATCTTCGCCGGCTCGGCTCCGCAGCGTTGGATCTCTGCCTCGTGGCCGATGGAACCCACGACGCCTTCGGGGAACGCGGGCTCAACGAGCACGACTACGCGGCGGGCGCGTTGATCGCCGAGGAAGCAGGATGCTGGGTCCGCCGCCCACGGCTGACCAGCCCGCTTGACGGAGGCCCCACTGACGCGGACCGCCTTGAAGCGTGGACCTGCGCGGGAACCCTCGAGCTCTCGGGCAAGTTCCCGCTCTAAGGTCGTTCTGGGCGTACGGGTGGTCCTGGTCGTTCGGGGCGTTCTGGGCGTTCGGCCGCGCCAGCCTGGTGGAACCTTGTTCGACATGTTCAAACGCTCGCTCACGTATGTGGGGTGTTCCGCCGTCGCTCGCTCACTTGTATCTGAGCGGGCGTTGGGTGCAACGGTGATAGTTCGGTCACGGAAACGCTGCTTTGGCGTCCCGGCCCCCGCAGACCCGACTACCATGGATCAGTGCATTCGCAGATTACCGTCCGTCCCGCCCTGCCCGAAGACTACGACGCCGTAGCCCGTATCACGATGGCGTCTTACGTGACCGCTGGCTATTACGGCAGCCCGGACCACCCTTACTTGGAGAAGCTGCGCGACGTGGCCGGGCGCGCCCGGTACGCCGACGTTTTCGTTGCCGAGCGCGATGGCCGGATCATCGGTTCCGTTACGTCGGCCAAGGCCGGAGGCGATTTTTCGGACATTGGCCTTCCGGACGAACTCGAAATGCGCACCTTGGTAGTGGATCCGGAGGTTCAGCGCTCGGGTGCGGGACGCGCCCTCGTGCAGGCGGTCGTCGACCAAGCCCGCTCCATGGATGGCATCAACGCCGTTTCCCTCACCACGGGCGCAACGTGGGAAAGCGCCAACGCCCTTTACGCCAAGACCGGATTCGAGAGGGAACCGGAGCGTGATTGGTTTGTTCCCGGGACCGACATAAAACTGTTCGTTTACCGGCAGGATGTCCGCCAGCCATAAAGTTTCCTCGTAAACCCCGGCTATCGGGCCGGGTGCGGAAACTGAGAAAGGCGCGGCATGCGCAAGACATTCGGCACGGGCTCGGTCTGGGAACAGACCCTTGGATATTCCCGTGCGGTCCAGGTGGACAACACGCTCTTCATTTCGGCCACGGCGGCGTCCGGGCCTGATGGCATCGTCGGCGACGACTTCTACTCGCAGACCAAATACGTCCTCGAAAAACTGGGCGCGGTCCTGGCCGACGCCGGGTTCGACTACGAGGACGTCGTGCAGTCCAAGCTCTACCTGACCGACATCAGCAAGTGGGAAGACGCCGGCCGCGCGCACGGCGAGGTGTTCGGCGAGATCCGGCCCACCCTTTCCCTGGTCCACGTCTTGCCGTTCCTCGACCCGGAAATGCTGGTCGAAATCGAACTGGTAGCCCAAAAGAGCGCCTAAGCAGCCCAACTGACTCGCAGTAGGTGTCGTTTTGACGCCTCATAACGGCATCTACTGCGAGTCAGTTGGGTTGGCGGGCTACTTGGGTTGCCGGGCTAGTTTGGGGAGAGCCGCGCGGGGACGCCGTAGCGGTGTTCCGGCCGGCCGGTGCTCCCGTAGCGCAGTTGGATCTCGACGGCGCCATCGTCGGCGAGCGAGGACAGGTACCGTTGCGCCGTGGCGCGCGAGACCCCCACGCGTTCCGCCACTTCGGTGGCCGAGTATTGTTCCCCCGGTGCCAAGGACTCCAGCACCGATGCTTCGGTCGCGGAACGCGGCTTTCCCGACGGTGCGACGTCACCGGCGATGAGCGCCCGCTTGGCCCGTTCGATCGTGTCCTGGTCCACGGCGTGCTGCCGGCCGAGAAGACGCCGGTATCTGGCATAGGAACGCAATTGCTGCGACAGCGACTCGGCGGTGAACGGTTTCAACAGATACGCCAGGGCCCCGCGACGCAATGCTGTCCTGATGGACACGGCGTCGGACGCTGCGGTCAACATCATGGCATCCACGTCGAGTTGCCCCAGCAGGTCCAGGCCCGAACCGTCCGGCAAATAAACGTCCAGCAACACGAGGTCCGGCCGCAGGCTATGGACGGATTGCAACGCCTGCGCCGTGGATCCCACCGGGGCCAGGGCCAGGAAACCGGCCACGGAGTCCACATAGGCGGCGTGGAGCTTGGCGACGTGGAAATCGTCATCGACGATCAACACCCTGAAGTCTTCGCTCATTGCTGTTTTTCCTTGAATTCGGTTGCGGGTCGTTGGGCCACGGGTGCGGGTACCGCTCGAGGGGCATCGTCCGGTGCTCCGGTCACCTTCGGCATCGTGGCCATGAAGACGGCGCCTGGCCCGCCAGGCGAGCCCGGGTCCAGGACGCGCACGTCACCACCGCGACGGCGGGCGAGCTGCCGGACTAGCGCGAGGCCGAGTCCCTGCCCACCCGCCCTGGCGATGCCGCCTTCCGCAGGCTCCGCCGTCGTGAACCCCTCCACGAAAACCTTTTCCGGATCGACGCTGCCTAGGCCGTCGCCGGAGTCAGCGACGACGATGTGCAGCGTGCCGCCGTCGGGCCCCGGTTCGTCAAGCAGCTCAAGCTCTACCCAGCGTTGCATCGAAGAGCCGTCGACGGCGGCGTTGACGGCATTGTCGATCAGGTTGCCAAGCACCGTGGTGACGTCCTGCGGTTCGGTGACGTGCTCCCGCACCAGGGTCTCCGGGCCGATCCGCAATGCCACCCCTCGCTCGTCCGCCTCCACGCTTTTCGCGCCGACGAACGCCTGCAAATACGGATCCTGGAGGAGCTCGGCTTGCTGCACGGGAAATTTCAGCGGCCCTGTGGCGGAGATCCTGGCGAGATAGTCCTTGGCCTGGCCGTGTTGGCCGATGCTCATGAAGCCGGCGATCGTGTGGAGCTGGTTCGCGAATTCGTGGCGCTGGGCCCCGGAGCGCGGCGGACATGGTGCCCACGGCGTCGAGCTGGCGTGTCAGCTGCTGCAGCTCGGTGCGGTCCCTGAGCATGACCACCCAGCCGAGATCCTCTTTGCGGTGCAGCGCCTTGCGGGCGTTGGCAACCAAGACCCGGCCGCCCGCGACGATTTCCACGGCTTCGGCGTCGTGCGCAGAGGGTTGGGTGAGGGCCTTGAGCTGCGACGGGACGGGCGACCGCTCCCAATCGGTGCCCGCCGCTGTGGGAGAGCCGGGAGTCTCCGAGCCTTCCGGCATGCCCAGCAACCGCCTCGCCGCGGCATTGAAAACCGTGATGCGGCCATCGGCGGAAATGCCGATCACGCCGTCGTCCACGCCTTGAAGCACGGCCACTTGGTCGTGTACGAGGGTGCTGATCTCTTCGGGCTCGAGGCCCAGGGTCAGGCGTTGCAAACGGCGGCGGAGGAGGAAGGACGCCAGGACGCCGACCAGGAGGGAACCCGCCGCGGTCAAGGCGATGGGAACGATGTCCTCTGCAAGGCTTTGGCCGAGCGACTCCATGGAGTAGCCGACGCTGACTTCGCCCACCACGGTGGTTGTGGAACCCGGGGCGAATACCGGGATCTTGGCTCCCGCGGACGCTCCCAGGGTGCCGGTATTCCTGGTGGTGACTTCCTTCCCGGAGAGGGCGTCCGAGGGATCGGTGCTGACCCGTTCGCCGAGCCGCACCACGTCCGGGTGCGCCAACCGCAGGCCGGTTTCGTCGGTGACCACCACGAACAAAGCCCCGGTGCGGTTCCTTGCAGCCTCGGCGGCCGCTTGGATGGGGCCGGCCGAGAGAACCGTGGCGGGTGGGGTTCCCTGCTCTTTGCTGATGGCTTCGACCTGGGAACGCATCGCCGGATCCGAGGCCACGGTGCGCGCCAAAGTCAGTGCCTGGTTTTCTGCTTCCGTGCCGATCCGGCCGTAGACGAGCCATGCGTGCACGGTGCCGCTGAGCAGCACCACCAGGACAACGACGCCGAGCTGGAGGAGCAGGGTCTGCGTCGAGAACCGCAGGGCAAGCCTGGGCATGCTGCCTCCTTCCGGCGGGGAACGGCCGGCTGGAGCGGGGCAGCAGCGGCGCTGTACTTCGACGTCTACCTCTCCATTGAAGCATTGAGCACAATGAGCAAAATGCTCTCAATCAGCAGTATGTCGATCAAATCCCACAAACGCCTTGCTCTGAGCGTGGCCACTATACGTTCTGTATCGCGCATCACATCGACGTGATGCCGTTCACTGTAGTAAGGAGCCGGCTGTGCTGGTATTGCTTGGATTCGCAATGATTGCGGTGTTCATGGTCCTGATCATGACAAAGAAGTTGACGCCCGTTCTGGCGCTGATCATCGTTCCCACCATCTTCGGCCTGTTTGCCGGTGCCGGCCTCGGCATCGGAAGCATGGTGATGGACTCGATGAAGTCCATGACGTCCACGGCCGCCCTGCTGATGTTCGCGATCGTGTACTTCGGACTCATGATCGACGTCGGGCTGTTCGACCCGTTGGTGAGGTTCATCCTCCGCAAGCTTGGCAACGACCCCGCAAAAGTGGTCCTGGGCACCGCCATCCTCGCCGCCGCAGTATCACTCGATGGCGACGGCTCCACCACCTTCATCCTCACCACCGCTGCGATGCTGCCCGTGTACCTGCGCTTGAAGATGAGCCCCGTGGTCCTGACCTGCGTGGCCGGCCTGGCCAACGGAACCATGAACATCCTGCCGTGGGGTGGTCCCACGGCCCGTGCCGCCACCGCACTCAAGGTCGACGTCAACGACGTGTTTGTTCCCATGGTGCCGTCCCTCATCGCCGGCCTCGTCGTCGTCTTCGTGTTCTCCTGGCTCTTGGGCCTGCAGGAACGCAACCGCCTCCGCGCCACGGCCCCCGGGATCTGGGGTGACGTCGCCGACGCCGGTGACGTGTTCGACGGCGGCACCCGCCGCGGCGGCTCGGGCACCGGCAGCTCGGGCTCCGGCGGCTCGGGCTCCGGCGGCAGCTCCGACGTCGTGGTCCTCGAACGCACCGAAACCTTGGTTGACCTCGCCGACGCGGGTTTGACCGCCACCGCACTCGACCCCCACCGCAAGACCCTGCGCCCGAAGCTCTTCTGGTTCAACCTCGGACTCACGGTCGCGGTGATGGTCATGCTCGTGGCCAACCTGGTGCCGCTGCCGTACGTCTTCATGGTGGGTTCCGCGATCGCCCTGCTGGTGAACTTCCCGAAGGTCAAGGAACAGGGTGCGCAGCTGGTGGCCCACGCGCCGTCCATCGTGGCCGTGGTCAGCATGGTCATGGCGGCGGCCGTCCTCACGGGTGTCCTCAACGGCACCGGCATGGTCAAGGAAATGTCGGCGTGGCTGGTCCACATCATCCCGGCCGAGATGGGTCCGTTCATGGCCGTCATCACTGGCCTGCTCAGCATCCCGATGACGTTCTTCATGAGCAACGACGCCTTCTACTTCGGCGTCCTGCCTGTCCTGAGCGAAACCGCCGCGCACTACGGCATCAGCGGCGCGGAAATGGCCCGTGCCTCCATCACCGGCCAGCCGTTCCACCTCCAGAGCCCGTTGGTCCCCGCGATCCTGCTGCTGGTGTCCCTGGCGAAGGTGGAACTGGGAGACCACCACAAGAAGGTCCTGTGGCGCACGGCGGTCATCTCCGTCGTCATGCTCGCGGTGGGCATGCTGACCGGAGCCATCGGCATCGGCTAGCAACGCAACCACGCAACGCGGGGTCACTTACGGCCCATTCGGGACCCCCGGATGGGCCGTAAGTGACCCCGCGTTGTTCGTCGTCCAAGCCACGTAGACTAGTCCGGAAAACCAATTGAACTTTGCAGGGGAGATCCATGGCTGCGATCAACCGTGACGACGTCGCGCATCTTGCGCGTCTGGCTCACATTGAAATGAGTGCCGAAGAGCTGGACAGGATGGCCGGCGAACTTGCCGTCATCGTGGATTCGGTGAAGTCCGTGAGCGAAGCCGCCGGGGACGATGTCCCGGCCACGTCCCACCCGATTCCGTTGAGCAACGTGTTCCGTGAGGACGTCGTGGGCCACACGTTCACCGCCGAGCAGGCGTTGTCCGGGGCCCCGGATTCCTTCGAGGGCCGCTTCAAGGTTCCGGCAATCCTGGATGAGGACTAAGCGAATGACTGAATTGAACAACTCCGAACTCATCCGCCTGTCCGCAGCACAGTTGGCCGCCAAGCTGGCCGCGCGCGAGGTCACGTCCGTCGAGGTCACCCAGGCGTACCTGGACCGGATTGCCGACGTTGACGGGCAAGTCAACGCATTCCTGCACGTCAACGCCGAAGAGGCGCTCGCCGTCGCCGCCGAGGTGGACGCGATCCGCGCCGCCGGCGGTGCCGAAGCCGAAGCGCTGCACGAGCTCGCCGGCGTACCCATCGCCGTCAAGGACCTTATCGTCACGATCGGCCAGCCCACCACGGCCGGCTCCAAGATCCTCGAGGGCTGGCACAGCCCCTACGACGCCACCGTCATCAAGAAGCTGCGCGCAGCGAAGATGCCCATCCTTGGCAAGACCAACCTGGACGAATTCGCCATGGGTTCCTCCACGGAACACTCGGCGTACGGCCCCACCCGCAACCCGTGGGACCTGGACCGCATTCCCGGCGGCTCGGGCGGTGGCTCCGCGGCCGCCGTCGCGGCTTTCGAAGCTCCGCTGGCCCTCGGCACGGACACCGGCGGATCCATCCGCCAGCCCGGCGCTGTCACCGGCACGGTCGGCATGAAGCCCACCTACGGTGCGGTATCCCGCTATGGCGCCATTGCCATGGCATCTTCGCTGGACCAGATCGGCCCGGTTTCGCGGACCGTGCTGGACTCGGCACTCCTGCAGGAAGTCATCGGCGGCCACGACCCCTTCGACTCCACTTCGCTGACGGACCCCTTCGACACCCTCGTTGCCGCAGCCAAGACGGGCAACGTCACGGGCATGAAGATCGGCATCATCAAGGAACTCCACGGCGAGGGCTACCAGGCCGGCGTCGAGAACCGGTTCAACGAGTCCCTTGAGCTGCTCAAGGAGGCCGGCGCGGAAATCGTCGAGGTTTCCTGCCCCAACTTCAAGTACGCGCTGGGCGCCTACTACCTGATCATGCCGTCCGAGGTTTCCAGCAACCTGGCCAAGTTCGACGGCGTGCGCTACGGCTTGCGTGTCCTGCCCGAGGACGGTCCCATGACGATCGAACGCGTCATGGCCGCCACCCGCGCCGCCGGTTTCGGCGATGAGGTCAAGCGCCGCATCATCCTGGGCACCTACGCCCTGAGCGCCGGCTACTACGACGCCTACTATGGTTCCGCGCAGAAGGTCCGCACGCTGATCCAGCGTGACTTCGACGCCGCGTTTGCGCAGGCCGATGTCCTGATATCGCCGACGGCCCCTACCACAGCCTTCAAGCTGGGGGAGAAGCTGGACGACCCGCTGGCAATGTACCTCAACGACGTCGCCACCATCCCCGCGAACATGGCCGGTATCCCGGGTTTGTCCCTGCCGGGCGGCCTGGCCGACGAAGACGGCTTGCCCGTGGGTATCCAGCTCCTGGCGCCTGCCCGCGAGGACGCCCGCCTGTACCGCGTGGGCGCTGTCCTTGAATCCTTGCTCGAAGAGAAATGGGGCGGCCCGCTGCTCGCGAAGGCACCCGTTCTCGGTTCCAGCTCCACCATCGCCGGAGGTTCCAACTGATGTCTACCGACGCCATCCTCAGCTTCGAAGAGGCCATGGAGAAGTACGATCCCGTCCTTGGCTTCGAGGTCCACGTGGAGCTCAACACCAAGACCAAGATGTTCTCCTCCGCCCCGAACGTCTTCGGCGACGAGCCGAACACCAACGTCAACGAGGTGGACCTCGGCATGCCCGGCGTCCTGCCCGTGGTGAACAAGACCGCAGTGGAATCCTCCATCAAGATCGGCCTTGCCCTGAACTGCAAGATCGCCGAGTACTGCCGCTTCGCCCGGAAGAACTACTTCTACCCGGACACCCCGAAGAACTTCCAGACGTCCCAGTACGACGAGCCCATCGCGTACGACGGCTACCTGGACATCGAACTCTCGGACGGTACAGTGTTCCGCGTCGAGATCGAGCGCGCACACATGGAAGAGGACGCCGGCAAGCTGACCCACATGGGTGGCGCCACGGGCCGCATCCAGGGTGCCGATTACTCGCTGGTGGACTACAACCGTTCCGGTGTTCCGTTGGTCGAAATCGTCACCAAGCCGATCGAGGGCGCCGGCAGCCGCGCACCCGAGCTCGCCAAGGCCTACGTTGCCGCGGTGCGCGAAATCGTCAAGAACCTCGGTGTTTCCGACGCCAAGATGGAACGCGGCAACGTCCGTTGCGATGCCAACGTCTCGCTGCGCCCGCACGGCCGCGAACGTTTCGGCATCCGTTCGGAGACGAAGAACGTGAACTCGCTGCGCGCCGTCGAGCACGCCGTCCGTTACGAAATCCAGCGCCACGCCGCCGTCCTGGACTCCGGCGAGCCGGTCATCCAGGAGACGCGCCACTGGCACGAGGACACGCGCACGACGACGTCGGGCCGGGCCAAGTCCGACGCCGACGACTACCGCTACTTCCCGGAGCCGGACCTCGTTCCGGTCCTCGCGTCCCGTGAATGGGTCGAGGAACTCCGCGCCACGCTGCCCGAACCGCCCGCGGCCCGCCGCAAGCGGCTCCAGGCCGACTGGGGCTATTCGGACCTCGAGTTCCGCGACGTCGTGAACGCCGGTGTCATGGACTCCATCGAGGAAACCATCGCCGCCGGTGCCAGCGCCTCCGTGGCCCGCAAATGGTGGATGGGCGAGATCGTGGGACGCGCCAAGACGGCCGACGTCGACCCCTCCGAACTCGGCGTCACGCCGGAAACCATCGTGGAGCTCAACAAGCTCGTGGAGGGCGGCAAGATCAACAACAAGATGGCTGCCCAGGTGCTCGACGGCGTCCTCGCGGGCGAGGGCACTCCGGCCGAGATCGTCGAGAAGCGCGGCCTCGCCGTCGTGTCCGACGACGGCCCCCTCCTGGAAGCGATCGACGCCGCACTGGCAGCCCAGCCCGACGTCGCGGAGAAGATCCGCGGCGGCAAGCTTCAGGCCATCGGTGCGATCGTCGGCGGAGTCATGAAGGCCACCCGCGGGCAGGCCGACGCCGGCCGTGTGCGCGAGCTGATCCTGGAGCGCCTCGGCGTCGAAGGCTGACCACCCCGGCTCGCTCAACCGGGTCGCAGTTGTTGTCGTTTTGAGCCGTCAAAACGACAACAACTGCGGGGCCCACGCCGCACGGGTTCCCTGGCCGAGCGAAGCGAGGTTAGGGAGGCGGTGGGGACTAGTTGGTGAGGATCCACAGCCCTCACACAGCTTCAAGGCTCATCATGGAGTCATCAGTTCTTTGCTGCCCGCCCCTTTACCGGACCGGGGAGGAGCGGAGAAAGGATTCGGCTATGTCCACCATGACTCCGGGGGTTCGCAGGGCCCTCATCGCCGGCGGAATCGTCGTCGTCCTGGGCGGCGGTGGTGTGGCCGCAGTCTGGGCTGCCGGCCAGATCATCCCCGAGTACGTCGTGAGCGCGACGCCGACCAGCACGGCTTCGCCTGCCACCCCGTCGCCCGGGGCTACGTCGCCCGCCGCACCGTCGCCCGGCAAGGTCCGGCCGTTCCCCGTCCTTCCCCGCGGCGTCGCAGGACCGGGGATCCACGGTGAGTTCACGGTCAAGAACAAGGACGGCAGCTACACGACGCTCGTGACACAGCGGGGTACAGTGCAGTCCGTCAGCGATACGAGCATTTCCGTGAAGAGCGATGATGGCTTCACGCAGAGCTTCGCGATCACAACGTCGACCACCATCGTCAAGCTCCCCGCCTCCGGAACCGGCACGCAAGGCAAGAGGCCATCGCCCCAAACCATCAAGGCCACGGACCTGAAGGCGGGCGACACCGTCGCAGTCTCCGGCACGAAGAGCGGCACCACTGTCACGGCCACCCGCATTGTCGGGGGTACTTTGCCCGCTGCGTCCAACAATGGCGGCCGACGGCTCGGTTACGGCACCGTCTCTTCCTGAACCCGCGCCTCCTGAACCCGCACCCGTTCGTCTGGCTATGATGCTACTACCGCCGGACCACGCCCGAGGTCCGGCGGCTTAGCCACGAAGGAGACGAATGCGCCCCACGATCAAGTCCGTGGCGGCTGCAGCGGGGGTCTCGACGGCGACCGTGTCCTATGTGCTTTCAGGCAGGAGCGGCAAGGACGGCAGCAGGAGCGGTTCCGGGGTGGCGCCAGCTACGGTGCTGCGGGTTCAAGAGGCTGCCCTCGCCCTCGGATATCGCCCCAACCAATCGGCAAGGGCGATCCGCACCGGCCGAACGAACCTGCTCATGTTGTCGCTCACCATGATCTCGGATCCGTGGGCCTTGGACGTAAGCCGCGCTGTTGGTACGGCCGCGGCCCGGCACGGCATTACGCCGATGATCCTGGCCGATACCGACTGGCGGGTGGCCCTCAAACGGCAAAACGCGGACGTGACGTTCATCGATGGCGCCGACGAGCCCGGTGATGTCGAACTGCTGGCGCAGGCGGCAAGATTGCAGCGCCTGGTGGTTTTCAGCGACACCATGGAACCTGAGGGATTCGACGTCGTGCGGCCGGTGGTGGGTTCGTCGTGCGATCTGGCAGTGGAGCACCTCACCGCCCGGCATCGCCGCGTGGCTTGCCTGATCTCCTCGGCACCTTCGATGAGCACCCTCGACATCCGCCTGGGCGCCTACACGCGCGGCCTTGCCAAAGCCGGTTTGGAGTACCGGGACGACTACGTCGAGGCGTACGACCGCGACGGACTCAGCGCGTTCGATGCGGCGTTGCGGCTCCTTCAGCGGGCGGACCGTCCGACCGCGATCTATGCGACCACGGACTTCGCGGCAATAGCCGCCATCCATGCGGCCCAACGGCTGCAACTCCGCATTCCAGAAGACGTCGAAGTGATCGGTATCGGCAACACCACCGAAGGCGAGCGCATGACGCCGTCGTTGACCACCGTTGGTCCTGAGGGCTTTTTCGATGGCCTGGCCGCATTCCTGCTCGACCGTGCAGAGAATCCCGATGGACCCGCGCGCATCCTCGAATTCCCGTGGAAGCTCATCGTGAGGGACTCAGCGCCCTCTGCGTGAAATCCGGGGCGCCCGGTGCGAGAACCCGGAGCCCCCGGTGCCGACCCGGTGCCATCCCCGCGGTTTGTCTAGGCGCGTGCCCGATGATCAGGCGATCCATCCTTTTGCACTTTGATGACGTTTTCTACCCGAAAAAGTTAAGGAAAGATCATTCAGAATCTTGCCTTTAAACGATTAACATGATGTGATCGACTGCACAACACCAGTTGGGTTGGCTGTTCGCCGAATGCGGGCCCGCCCCCGAAGGACCGTCGGTCTTCTGACCAAGACATCGGAGAATTCTTATGAACCACAACGTGACCCGCAGGTCATTCCTTTCCTTTGCGGCTGCCGGTGCCGCCGTCGTTTCGCTCGCCGCCTGCGGCGGGAACAGTGCCGCCGGGGGTAGCGCAGCCAAGGCCGCCTACGCTGCTCCCGCGAAGGACCTGAGCGCGGAGCTGAGCTACGCCATCTGGGACGCGGCGCAAAAGCCCGCGATGCAGAAAATCGTGACCGAATTCAACAAGCAATACCCGAACATCTTGGTCACCATCGACGTCACGCCGTCGAAGGGTTCTGCCTACTGGACGAAGATCCAGACCCAGGCAAGCAGCAACACCCTGCCGGACGTCTTCTGGATGAATGGCCCGCACATCAAGCTTTACGCGCAAAACAACCAGCTGATGCCGCTGGACGGCTTGGTGTCCGGCAAGGCAGTGGATACCGCCAATTACCCGAAGGCGCTCGTGGACCTGTACACGGTGAACGGGGCCTTCTACGGGGTCCCCAAGGACTTCGATACCAGCGCGCTCTTCTACAACAAGGCGCTCTTCAAGGAAGCCGGGGTGTCCGAGCCGACATCCAGCTGGACCTGGGATGACGTGAAATCCGCCGGTGCCAAACTGTCCAAGTTCTACCAGGGCAAGGGCGTCTACGGATACGCCGGCGACCTCACGGGCGGCCAGACCAGCTACTACAACACGATGATCGAAGCCGGCGGGACCATCATCTCGGCCGACGGCAAGAAGTCCGGATACGACTCCGCCGGATCAATCGCCGGCCTCCAGTTCTGGCGCGACCTGATCGAATCCGGCGTATCGCCGTCGATGCAGCAATTGACGGACACCTCCTCAAGCGACATGTTCACGTCGAGGAAATTGGCGATGACCATGGACGGCTCCTGGACCGTCGGGCCGGCCCAAAAGGCTCTTGGTGACGATCTTGGCATTGTCAGCCTCCCGAAGGGGCCGAAGAGCAACCAGAGCGTGATCCACGGACTTGCCAACGTGATTCCCGCCAATGCGAAGAATCCCGCTGCGGCGCAGGCGTTCGTCGCTTTCCTGGGAACCCAGGACGCGGCCAAGATCCAGGCGGAAACCGGAACCGTCATCCCGGCCTTCAACGGCACCCAGGATGCCTGGGTCAAGGCTGTTCCCTCCGTTGACCTCACCGTCTTCCTCGACCTCGCCAAGGATGCCTCGCCCTATCCGGCGTCTGCCAACACGGCCGCCTGGAACGAACTCGAGAACACCTTGCTGCCGCAGGCCTTCGCCGGGACCAAGCCGGTTGCCGACGTCGCCAAGGACCTTGCCAGCCAGATGAACGCAGCGCTGGCCAAAGAATCATGAAAGCCCAGATCCTGACGCCGGCATCCAGGAGTGTCCGTGCCGCCCAAGCAGCGGGGGACCGCCGCAATGGAAAATCCAAGTCGGATGGCTGGTGGCCGTGGTTGTTCGTGGTGCCCACCGTTGCGGGAATCGGCGTGTTCTATCTTTGGCCGATCGTCCAGACGTTCTACTACAGCTTCACCAAGTGGGGAGTCTTCGGAGGAACCAAGTTCATCGGCCTGGACAACTACGTGCGGTTGTTCGCGGATTCCACCATTCCGCAATCAATCCTCAATACGCTGATCTATACGGTGGTCGTGCTGCTGGGGATTCCCATCGCGGTCATCCTTGCGTCCCTGATCGAGCGTCCCGGCCTGCGCTTCGCGGCCCTGTACCGGACGCTGTACTTCATTCCGTACATCACCATGCCGGCCGCCGTCGGGATCGTGTGGAGGCTGATCTACAACGGCGACTTCGGACCCATCAACTGGTTCCTGGGCTTGTTCGGGATCCAAGGCCCTTATTGGACATCGACGCCGGGATTCGCGCTGCTCGCCGTGGCTACCGTGGGTCTTTGGATGTCGCTGGGATTCAACCTCATCATCATCAGCGCGGGACTTCGCGAGATTCCGCGGGAGCTTTTCGAAGCCGCGGAGATGGATGGCGCCAGCCGGGTCCGCCAATTCTTCAGCATCACCGTACCGCTGTTGACGCCCAGCATCTTCTTCGTCACGATCGTCACTGTGATCAGCGGCTTCCAGCTGTTCGATCTGCTGTACGTGATGATGGGGAAGGCGAACCTGGCCATGCCGCAGACGCAAAGCCTCGTGTACATCTTCTACAACCAGGCCTTCCTGCAGAACGACAAGGGCTATGCGGCAGCCATCGGCATCCTGATCCTGGTCATCATCGCTCTTCTGACCGCTTTCCAATTCCGTATCCAGAAGAGGTGGGTCAACTATGTCTGAATCGATGCTCTCAACACAAAGCGGCGTCGAATCGCGACGCAGCGGACCGGTTGCAGATCCGCCTCAAGCCGGAGGCGCACCCACGGGCCGGGACGGCAAAAGCCGCAGCACCAAGGGCAGAGGTACCCCGCGCCCGGCAGGCAAAAACCGGGGCACCAAGGGCGCCAAGGGCGGCAAGCAAGGCTCGAACGTCCTGGCGCACTGCGTACTGGCCATTGGCGGATTGGCCATGATCTCGCCGCTCCTCTATCAGATCGTCATGTCGCTTTCGACGAACGCGGAAGTCCAAAGCACTCCGCCCACGCTGTGGCCCAGCGTTGTCCAGTGGCACAACTTCGCGGATGTCTTCACGTCCATGAACTTCGGTTCCCAGCTCTGGGTGACGGTGGCAATCACGGTCATCCGCGTGATCGGGCAGGTGCTTCTCTGCTCCATGGCGGGCTACGCCTTCGCGCGGATGCAGTTCCGGTTCAAAGGGCTCATCCTTGCCGTCGTCTTGTCGATCATCATGGTGCCCTCGCAGTTGTTCCTGATCCCGCAATACCAGATCATCCAAAACCTGGGTTGGCTGAACAGCATCGCCGGCATCGTGGCTCCGGGCATCTTCAGCGCCTTCGGACTGTTCCTGATGCGTCAGTTCTTCATGGGCCTCCCGGACGAACTCGAAGACGCGGCACGGCTCGACGGCGCCAATCCGTTCCAGATCTTCTTCCGGGTCATGCTGCCTTTGGCAGCAAACGGTCTGTGGGCCCTCGTCATCATTACCGTGCTGTGGTCCTGGAATGACCTCTTGTGGCCTTTGGTGGTGACGTCGACGGCGAACGCCGCACCGTTGAGCGTCGGGCTTTCGAACCTCCAGGGTGAGCACGCCAACAATTACCCGATCCTCATGGCGGCATCGCTCATGGCCATGGCCCCGATCCTGATCATGTTCCTGCTCATGCAGAAGCGTGTCATGGCGGGCATCGGCCGCTCCGGACTCAAGTAAAGACCCCGCGCAAAGACCCACGCAGGAAAGGATCGCAGCCCTTGACGGAACAGAACCCGGACGCGGAGGACGGCTGGTCGTTCGTACTCGCGGACTCCTTGGAAAAGGTCTACCCGGACGCTCCACCACGGCCGTTCGACAGGACCATCCCGGTGTCCGTTTTCCCCGGCGAGACAGTGTCGGTCCAAGTGGCCCTCAGGCCGCCGATGAAGCACGGATTTCGGCTGGCGGGGGCGTTGGAAGTTGCAATCGATGGTCCGTTGGCAGGGTTCGCCACCATTTCGCAGGTTGAGCTGGTGCCGTGTTCCTTGGCGGCATTCCCGCAGCATGACGGCGGCTACGACCGGGACGACCCCGGACTGTATCCAGACCTTTTGCGGCCAGCCCCGGATGGGTTGATCAGGCCCCTCTACGGGCAATGGACGGCTGCATGGATCGACTTCGTGGTGCCATCCGCCCAGAACGCCGGCGAACACGGACTCGGGATCTCCGTGCGGGACGCCGAAGGCAACACGCTCTTCAGCACCCACATCTGCGTCACCGTGATGCCCGCGCAGGCCCCGGAACTGGAAATCGTGAACGCCCACTGGTTCCATTGCGACGGCTTGGCGAGCCACTACGGCGTCGGGGTCTTCGGCGAGGAGCATTGGTCGATCATCGATGCCTTCATAGGATCCGCGGCAAGGATGGGCGCCAACTCGCTCCTGACGCCCACATGGACCCCTCCGCTCGACACAGCAGTCGGGGGAACGAGGCTGCCCACCCAGCTGATCGGGATTCGCGAAGATTCCGGCTACCACTTTGATTTCAGCAAGCTGCTGCGCTGGGTGGGCCTGTGTGCCGAACACGGCATAGAGTACTTGGAAATCGCCCATTTGTTCACCCAATGGGGGGCCAAGGCGACCCCGGCGATCTACGTAGAGACTGCCCAGGGACTCGAGCGGCGCTTCGGCTGGGACGTTCCGGCATCGGCTGCTTCATACCGGGAGCTCATGGCCGAGTTGCTGCCGGCCCTGCGTTCGTTCCTGGCAGAGCATTGGTCGCTTGATCGGGTCATTTTCCACCTTTCCGATGAACCGGAGGGCGCCGAGGCCCTGGCGGGATACCAACAGGCAAAGGCCATCGTCGCGGATCTCCTGGACGGGCTGACGGTGGTTGACGCCTTGAGCGACTTCGAGTTCTACAGCAGCGGGGCCGTGCCGAATCCGGTGGTGGCAACCGACGCCGTGGCGCCGTTCCTGGCGGCCGGGGTGAAGAATCTGTGGGTCTATTACTGCGTCGCCCAGGATACCGGCGTTGCCAACCGGTTCATTTCCATGCCTTCAGTGCGAAACCGGGTGTTGGGCCACCAGCTCTTCGCCCTGGAATGTGCGGGATTCCTGCATTGGGGATTCAACTTCTACAACACGGCTCATTCCCTGGCGCCCGTGGACCCGTTCAAGGACACCTGTGCCGGGGGAGCCTTTCCGGGCGGCGATGCCTTCATGGTCTACCCGGGACCGGACGGGGTGCCGTGGGAATCGATCCGTTACAAGGTGTTCGCCCAGGCCATGTGGGACCACCGGGCACTCTCGCTCCTGGCCCAGCTGGCCGGTCGCGAGGAGGCGCTGGCGCTCATCGATACGGACGGCTCGGGCGGAAGCCTCGCCATGGACAGCTTCAGCCACGACCCCCTTCATTACCGGAGGGCTCGCGAGCTGGTCAACCAGGGAATCGCGCAGCGCGTGGCTCAAACACGCCAGTGCATCAACTTATCGAGTTAGGAAAGTATTTATGGACCTCAAAGTAGGCATCGTCGGATTCGGCTTGCGGTCGTCACTGTGGCGCCACGCGCATAAACCTGGCCACGGTTCGGAAGTCACGGTCGTGTGCGACCTGGGCGAGCGCGGCAGGGCCGATGCGGCCGAGAAGATCCCGACGGCGGTCATCACCGACGATTTGGACGTTTTGTTGGCCTCCGACCTGGACGCGGTCCTGGTCCTGACCCCGGACAACCAGCACGCCGCCGTCGCCGTCCGGACGCTCAAAGCGGGCATCCCCACCTTCTGCGAAAAACCGCTCGACGTCACGCTCGAAGCGGCCGACCTCATCCTCCAGACAGCCTTCGACACCGGAACGCGGCTCTACGTGGGCCACAACATGCGGCACATGCCGGTGGTGGTACAGATGCGAGAGATCATCCAGGCCGGGACCATCGGTGACGTCAAGGCAGTCTGGTGCAGGCACTTCGTGGGGAACGGCGGGGACTACTATTTCAAGGATTGGCATGCCCAGCGTGCCAACACCACAGGGCTGCTGTTGCAAAAGGGCGCGCACGACATTGACATCATCCACTGGCTCGCCGGGGGATACAGCACCACGGTGCAGGCGATCGGCGATCTGGCCGTCTACGGGGACGTCGCGTCCCGTCGCGACAACACGGGGCGCCGGATGGGGGATTGGTTCTCGGTTGACAACTGGCCTCCCACCGAACAGACGGATCTCGCCGAGACGATTGACGTCGAGGACATCTCGATGATGAACATGGTCCTGGACAACGGTGTGCTCGCCTCGTACCAGCAGTGCCACTTCACCCCGGACTATTGGCGGAACTACATGGTGATCGGCACCAAAGGCAGGATGGAGAACTTCGGTGACGGCGCCGGCGACCAGATCCATGTATGGACCACGCGCACAAGCGGTTTCGCCGAGCCCGACCAGAGGGTCGAGGTCCGCGAGGGAGAAGGCGGCCATGGCGGCGCGGACCCCTTGCTCATCGCCGAGTTCCTGCGTTTCGCCAAGGACGGGGGAGCCACCGCGACCTCGCCGATCGCAGCCCGGGAGGCCGTGGCCGCGGGAGTGCTCGCCACCGAGTCCCTCCGTGGTGACGGTTGTTCGAAGCAGGTTCCGGCGTTGCCCGAAGAACTCGTGGAGTACTTCAACGCAGGCCAGCAGGCCCGGGTCCGGGAACTCTAGAGGCCGCGCCCAACTGGCTCGCATTTGTTGTCGTTTTGAGGGCCCATAACGACATTAAATGCGAGTCAGTTGGGTTGTGAGGTGCCCCCGGCGAGTTCGGTCATGACGGTCTGCAGTGCTTCGCACACCGTCATGACCGATTTCCGTTTCAGGGTTTCCGGCCTCGCCAGGATGTCGATCTTGCGCACGGAATTCACCCCCGCCAGTGGACGCAGCACCACGCCGGCGTCCAGGACGCGCTGGGCGGTGAACCGCGGGAGCAAACCTATCGCGCCGCCGTCGGCCACGAGCGAGGCCACGGTGGAATAGTCGTTGATGCGGTGCAGCACATCGGCAGGACGCCCGCTGACGGCGACGACGGCGGCCAGCACGTCGGCGGGGGAGTAACCGTCGCGGCTGGTCACCCAGGGCTGCCCGACGACGTCGGCCGGCCTGAGTTCGCGGCGCGCCGCGAGCGGGTGCCCGGCAGGCAGCGCGACGTCGAGCGGTTCGTCCGCGAGCGGAATCACGGCTACTTTGTCGGTGGGCCACTCGGGGCTGTGCTCCATCCGGTGCGCCAGCACCAGATCATAGCGCGCGGCCAGGCCGGGAAAGTCTTCCTGGGCAACGTCTTCGTCGGCGAGCTTCACGCGGGGAACGCTGTTTTCAGGGGCCGCGTTGCGGGCGGTGGTCAGCAATGCCGCGAGCGGAGCGAACAAAGCCTGCCCCGCACTGTGGAAGGCGCTCACGGTCACGGTCGAACCAGGCGAGTCGTGGTAGGCGCCGATGGCGGCCTGGGCGTCCGCGAGCGCATTCACGACGGCGGCTCCGGCGTCGGCGAGGACCCGGCCGGCGTCGGTGAGCACCAGGGCGCGGCCTTCCTTGCGGGTCAGGGGCACGTCCACCGACTTCTGCAGGAGGGCGAGCTGCTGGGAGACGGCCGAGGGAGTGACCATGAGCGTCTCGGCCACGGCCTTGACACTGCCGAGATCTCCTAGTTCCCTGAGCATTTGGAGCTGATGTACTTCCATTTAGCAAATGCTAAATCGTTGATTGAGAAAAACCTAGTTGTGCTAAACAGTCCGTGGGGCTTCAATGAAGTGAAACGGCACACAAACGGCCCAATCCCTTGAGTTAGGAAGACCCATGAAGGCTCTCTACAAGTCCGGTCCCCACGCTGGTTTCGAACTCGTCGAACGTCCTGAGCCGGAGGCAGGTCCCAGCGACGTCAAGATCCGCGTCATGACCACCGGCATCTGCGGAACCGACCTGCACATCCAGTCCTGGGATGCCTGGGCGCAGAGCATCATCGAGACTCCCCTGATCGCCGGTCACGAGTTCTACGGCGAAGTGGTCTCCGTGGGCGAGGACGTCCGCGACGTCAAGGTCGGTGACCGCGTCTCCGGTGAAGGCCACGTGGTCTGCGGCATCTGCCGCAATTGCCGTGCGGGCCGCCGCCAGATGTGCATCCACACGGTGTCCGTGGGCGTGCAGCGCGATGGTGCTTTCGCCGAATACGTCGTGATTCCGGAGACCAATGTCTGGGTCCACCAGGATCCCTCCATCACCCCGGAGCTCGGCGCCATCTTCGACCCCTTCGGCAACGCCGTCCACACCGCCCTGAGCTTCCCGCTCGTCGGCGAGGACGTGCTCATCACGGGTGCCGGACCCATCGGGCTCATGGCAATCGCCGTCGCGCGCCACGCCGGTGCCCGCAAGATCGCCATCACGGACGTGTCCGCTCCCCGCCTTGAACTCGCCCGGAAGATGGGCGTGGACCTCGCCGTCGACGTGTCGAAGATGCGCGTCAAGGATGCCCAGCTCGAGCTCGGCATGCGCGAGGGGTTCGACATCGGCCTGGAAATGTCCGGGCATCCCACGGCCCTGCCTGAGATGATCAACAACATGAACCACGGCGGACGCATCGCCATGCTTGGCTTGCCCAGCCAGTCGATCGACATCGACTGGGGCAAAGTGGTCACCCACATGCTGACCCTGAAGGGCATCTACGGCCGCGAAATGTACGAAACGTGGTACGCCATGAGCGCCATGCTGTCCTCCAACCCCGAACTGCACAGCCGCATTTCCGCCGTCGTCACGGACAAGCTGTCCGCCACCGACTGGGAAAAGGGCTTTGAAATCGCCCGCGCCGGCACCGGGGGCAAGGTTGTCCTCGACTGGACCGACATCTAAGACACCGTAAAGTCCTCCCCAAGACCCCAGTACCAGGAGCCACCATGTACTCAAGCATCAAAGACCAGCTGCAGGGCGAACTTGAAGAGATCCGCACCGCAGGCCTCTTCAAGACCGAACGCCACATAGACTCGCCGCAGGCCAGCCACATCTCGGCAGGCCAGCTCGGGCAGCCGGCGAACACCGTCCTGAACTTCTGCGCCAACAACTACCTTGGCCTGGCAGACCACCCGGACATCATCTCGGCCGCCAAGTCCGCGATGGACGAGCGCGGTTTCGGCATGGCCTCCGTGCGTTTCATCTGCGGCACCCAGGACCTGCACTTGGAGCTCGAAGCCCGGGTCTCACAGTTCCTGGGAACCGAAGACACCATCCTCTTCTCCAGCTGCTTCGACGCCAACGGAGGCGTTTTCGAGTCCCTGTTCGGGGCCGAGGACGCCATCATCTCTGATTCCCTGAACCATGCCTCCATCATCGACGGCATCCGGCTCAGCAAGGCCAAGCGCTTCCGCTACGCCAACCAGGACATGGCTGACCTCGAAGCCAAGCTGATCGAAGCCTCCACCGGCGATGCCCCGGCCCGGCGCAAGATCATCGTGACGGATGGCGTCTTCTCCATGGACGGCTACCTCGCGCCGCTCGAAGCCATCTGCGATCTCGCCGAAAAACACGACGCCCTGGTCATGGTGGACGATTCCCACGCCGTCGGCTTCATGGGAGCCACCGGCGCCGGAACTCCGGAACACGCGGGTGTTTCCGACAGGATCGACATCTACACCGGCACGTTCGGCAAGGCCCTTGGCGGCGCCTCGGGCGGCTACGTGTCCGGCCGCAGTGAAATCATCGCCATGCTGCGCCAGAAGGCCCGCCCCTACCTGTTCTCCAACTCGCTGGCACCGGCCATCGTCGCCGCCACCATCAAGGCCATTGAGCTGGTCCAGGGCTCGGGCGAGCTCCGCTCCAGGCTCTTCGAGAACGCTGCCCTGTTCCGCCGTCGCATGAGCGAGGAAGGCTTCGAACTGCTCGACGGCGAACACGCCATCATTCCGGTGATGTTCGGCGACGCTGTGGCGGCCGCGAAGGTTGCCGACGAGATGCTCCACCATGGAGTGTTCGTCACGGCGTTCAGCTACCCCGTGGTACCCAAGGGAGCTGCCCGGATCCGCGTGCAGCTTTCGGCCGCGCACAGCTCCGAGGACGTCGAAGCCTGCGTCCAGGCCTTCGTGAAGAGCCGCGCGGCCGCGGGGCTTTGAGTTTCCCATGATCCTCACCATCCTGGGCGGCGGGGGATTCCGGGTACCCCTGGTCTATTCAGCACTGCTGTCGGACCATGGGCCCGGACGGGTCACCGAACTGAGACTGTTCGATGCCGACCCCGCGCGCCTGGGCGTGGTGGCCAAGGTCCTCGCCGGGATGGCCGAGGGGGTGCCCGACGCTCCCTCGGTGAGGACGTTCACGGCGCTGTCGGAAGCCCTGCCGGGTACCGACTTCATCTTCTCCGCCATCCGGGTGGGCGGGCTGGAGGGGCGCGCCGCCGATGAACGGATCGCCCTCGCGCACGGTGTCATCGGGCAGGAGACCGTCGGCGCCGGAGGAATTTCCTATGCCTTGCGGACCATTCCCGTGGTCCTGGACATCGCCGAGGCAGTGAAGAAGCATGCCCCGCACGCCTGGTTCATCAACTTCACCAACCCGGCCGGGGTCATCACCGAGGTCATGACGCGGGTCCTCGGCAACAAGGTGGTGGGGATCTGCGATTCCCCCGTAGGGCTCGCCCGGCGCTGCCTGCTCGCCGCCGGAGTCCACCGTGGTGCTGCGGCTTTTCGGGATGGCTCCGTGGAGATCGACTACATCGGCCTGAACCACCTGGGTTGGCTGCGCGGGCTGGTGGTCGATGGTACGGATGTCCTGCCGCGGCTCCTCTCCGACGACGGCGCCATCGAGTCCTTCGAAGAAGGCCGGCTGTTCGGCGCTTCGTGGATCAGGGCCTTGGGTGCCGTTCCCAACGAGTATCTGCACTACTACTACTTCAAGCGCGAGGCGCTCGACGCCGACCGGCGCGCCGGAACCACCCGCGGCGCCTACTTGGCCCGGCAGCAGTCGTCCTTCTACAGCGGGTTGGCGGAAGCGAACGACGGCGGTGCGGAGCCCGCTCCGGGGGTCCCGTCGTCGAAGTCGGCCCTTAGGCTCTGGGAAAAGACCAAGCTGGATCGCGAAGAGACGTACATGCAGAGCAACAGGGACGCGGCCGGTACGTTCGAACGCGACGCCGGGGATCTGGTGTCGGGCGGTTACGAGGCCGTTGCCTTGGCGATCATGCGTGCCATCAGCCAGGGTGAATCGGCCCGGCTGATTCTGAACGTCCCCAACAACGGCACCCTCGCTGAGCTCGACGACGACGCGGTCATCGAGGCGCCCTGCCTCGTGGATGCCCGCGGAGTCCGCCTGCTCCCGGCCGATTCTCTTCCGGACTACGCGCGCGGGCTCGTCGTCAATGCCAAAGCGGTGGAACGGGCCACGATCGACGCTGCGCTCACGGGTTCCCGGAGCTCCGCCTACAAGGCGATGGCGTTGAACCCGCTCGTGGACTCGGTCAGGGTGGCAGAAGCGCTCCTGGACGACTACGTCGGCCATTTCAAGGAACTCCAGTACCTGCGCTGAACCCCTTTTGCCTCAGCCCTGTCCCGAGGGGGATCGGAGGCCTAGTATCTGCAGCATGGACAAAGATGCAGCACAACGTGTAACCGAGGTGTTGGATTCGCAGCAATGCTGGAATCTCCTGAGGGGCGTGTCCGTCGGCAGGCTGGCCGTGTGGCTCGGAGACCACCCTGACATTTTTCCGATCAATTACACCGTGGACCAAGGGACGGTTGTCTTCCGGACCGGGGCGGGCACAAAGCTCGCCGCGGCCCTGGGTGAATTCCCGGTAGCCATGGAAGTCGACGGCGTCGACCCTAACACCGGCGTCGCGTGGAGTGTTGTCCTCCACGGGAAGGCGGCGCCCGTCAAACAGCTGGACGACGTCATCAACTCGTTCTCGCTGCCCCTGTTTCCCTGGGAATCCGGCAAGAAGGACCATTTCGTGCGGGTTCCCGCGGATTCGATCTCCGGGCGGCGCTTCACCGTCACGGAGCCGCTCACATGGTGGACTCCCTACAGCGGCATCAAACCCTCCGCCACGGAGTAGCCCCCTCGCATCTGGGCCTGCGCGCTGACAGGATGGGGGAATGGCTGCAAATTATGATGTGGTAATTGTCGGGGGAGGCATCGCGGGGTTGTCGCTCGCGTCAGCGCTGGCAGGCCAGTGTTCGGTGGCCCTGGTGGAAGCCGAACAGACACTGGCCTACCACACGTCCTCCCGCTCGGCCCGGCAGCTGATCCCCAGCTACGGACCCGCCGTCGTGCAGGAACTCACCGTCCGCACGCTGGAGCTGATGGCAGCCCGCGACGCCGCACTGCCGGTACCGGTGCTGGAACCGCGCTCGTTCATGTTGGTGGGCGACGAAGCCACCGTCAAGGCAGAAGCCAGCGGGCACATGCACCCCATCACGCATGCCGAAGCCCTCAAGCTGTGCCCGGCCCTGAACCCCGGGGCTTTCACTGCAGCTGGCCTGGATACAGAGTCATTCGCCTGCAACACGCCAGTGCTCTTGGAGGACCACCGGCAACGTGCCGAGGCCGGGGGAGTGGACATCATCACCGGCGCCAAGGTCCATTCGGCCCAACGCCTCGGCTCCGGCTGGCAAGTGGGCGCCGGGCTGGAAGCCTTCCAGTCGGCCGTCGTCGTCAACGCGGCAGGTGCCTGGGCAGATGAACTCGCGGTGCTCAGCGGGGTGGAGAAGCTGGGCTTGCAGCCGTTCCGGCGCACGGCGGCCATCGTCGACGTCGAGCACCCGCTTCCGCCCGGGAGCCCCATGGTGTGCGCCGCTGATGACACGTACTACTTCCGGCGCGAGGGCGGACAGGTGCTCATTTCGCCGTCGGAGACGGTGCCGAGCGGCCCTGAAGACGCGCAACCGCGGCCCGGCGACGTGGAAGAGCTCGTGACCCGGCTGAATTCGATCACCTCGTTGGGCATCCGCGCAGTGGCCAAAGCCTGGACCGGGTTGCGCACGGAAGCCGCCGACGGGGTGCCGGTGGTGGGTTTCGACGCCGAGGCTCCCGGCTTCTTCTGGCTTGCGGGGCAGGGCGGCTACGGTTTCCAGACCTCTTCCGCCATCGCGGAGCTCGCAGCCGCGGAAATCCTGGACTATACGTCCGGCACTAGTCCGGCATCCCGGACACCGAGGGAGCTCGCAGCGGCCCGATGGTCCATCCGCCGTTGAACAATAGGTTCATGAGCGGGCAGACGAGCACACTAATCAGCAACATCGGCGAACTGATGACCCAGGACGCTGGGCACCGCGTCCTCAAGGACGCCGCCGTCGTGATCGAAGGTGAGCGGATTTCCTGGATCGGTCCGGCGTCGGAGGCTCCCTCGGCCGATCAGCACGTGGATGCGGAAGGCCGCGCCGTGCTCCCGGGCTGGGTTGACTCGCACTCACACCTGATCTTCGCCGGGGACCGCACCGCCGAATTCGAGGCACGGATGGCCGGCCAGAGCTACAGCGCCGGCGGCATCGCCGTCACCACCGGCGCGACGCGGGCCGCGAGCGATGGGGAACTGACCAGGCTCGCCGCCGGGCGCGTGGCCGAAGCCGTCTCCCAAGGCACCACCTACCTCGAGAGCAAGACCGGCTATGGACTGGACCTGGAAAACGAGGCCCGCAGCGCACGCATCGCGGCGGCGACCGTCGATGAAGTCACCTACCTCGGCGCGCACCTGGTCCCGGCCGGAGCCGACGCCGAGGAATACACGGACCTCGTCTGCGGTCCGATGCTCGACGCAGTCCGCCCGTACGTCAAGTGGGCCGATGTCTTCTGCGAGCGCGGCGCTTTCACCGAGGAGCAATCGCGCCGGGTCCTGACCGCGTGCCGCGACGCGGGCCTGGGCCTGCGTGTGCACGGCAACCAACTGGGTGAGGGGCCCGGCGTGCAGTTGGCCGTGGAGTTCGGTGCCGCCAGCGTCGACCACGTCAATTACCTTTCGGCCGCGGACATCGAAGCGCTCGCCGGAACCTGGGGCGGTTGGGATGCCTCCACCGGAACGGGCACGCGCGGCACGGTTGCCACCTGCCTGCCCGCTTGCGATCTTTCCACCCGCCAGCCGCTCGCCCCGGGCCGCGCCTTGATCGACGCCGGGGTGCAGATCGCCTTGGCCGCGAACTGCAATCCGGGCACCTCCTACACGAGTTCCATCGCCTTCTGCGTCACCACGGCGGTGCTGCAGATGCACCTGAGCGTCCACGAGGCCGTCCGGGCCGCGACGTATGGCGGTGCTCTCGCGCTCGGCAGGGAGTCGGGCAACGACGTCGACGGCGAACGCGCGGTGGGTTCGATCGCCGTCGGGCACCGCGCCGACCTGCACATGCTCAAGGCGCCGTCGGCCACGCACTTGGCGTACAGGCCCGGTATTCCGCTGACTTTCGCGGTGTGGCGGGCGGGTGTCCGGGCGGTGTAGCAACTCAATCCGGCACGCAAAAGCAGGGTTCCTCCAGATGGAGGGGCCCTGCTTTTTTGCGCGGCGCGCTGAAGCCCTCCGCGATCCTTGTGCGATTGAATATGATCGTTTAGTGTTTATATGGATCATAAAACGTCAAATGGTTGAGCGTTGAAGAGTGCGTCGAAGAAGCGCGGACAGGAATGGTAAGTGCGATGAGTAACAACACCCTCGGGGCCTTCATGGAAGAGGAGCTTGTTTCGCAGCCCGAGGTCTGGCAGCGGGCCATCGGGCAATGCGAACTTGAGCAAGCCAAGGCAGGGCGCCTGCTTCCCGCTGACGGTGAGCGGATCGCTGTCGTCGGTTGCGGTACTTCGTGGTTCATGGCGCAGAGCTATGCCGCTGCCCGCGAAGCCGCGGGCAAAGGCGTCACCGACGCGTTCGCAGCGTCGGAAGCCTTCCTCAATCACAACAGTGCCGGCCGCCAATACGACGCCGTCATCGCCATTACGCGCTCCGGAACCACCACGGAGGTGCTTGAACTCCTCGAGGCCTTGCGTGGGAAAGTCCGCACCATCGCGGTGATCGGGGACATGGATTCGCCCATCACCACGCTGGCCGACGTCGTGATCGGCCTTCCCTACGCGGACGAGAAGTCGGTGGTCCAGACCCGCTTCGCCACGACCGCCCTGGTGTACCTCCTCGCGAGCCTGGGCGTCGAACTCGGCGAGGCAATCGAGGACGCCCGTACCGCTGTGACCGAAGCCGTTTCCCAGGAGCTGCTCGACGCCGAACAGTTCACCTTCCTCGGTACCGGCTGGACCGTTGGCCTGGCCCACGAAGCCGGCCTCAAGATGCGCGAAGCGGTGCAGGGATGGACCGAATCCTATCCGGCAATGGAATACCGGCACGGTCCCATTTCCATCGCGGCCCCTGGCCGGGTGACGTGGATCTTCGGCCCGCAGCCCGAGGGCCTGGATGCCGACATGAGCCGCACCGGCGCCCTCTACGTCCACACCGGCAAGCACCCGCTCGCCGAGCTGGCCCGGGTCCATAAGGTCACGCTGGAGCGGGCACGCGTGCGCGGCCTCAATCCCGATCTGCCGCGCAACCTGACGCGCTCTGTTGTCCTGAACGCTACGGCTTAGGCAATCCCATGGTTCTCGGAGCCGCTGAATCCGCAGTCCTGGCCTTCGATGTGGGCGGGACGGATCTGAAGGCAGGCCTTGTGGACACGGCCGGGAATGTCCTTGGCCTGCGCCGCACCGCCACGCCGCACGATCCCTTGCGCCCGGGCGAGGCGATCCTGGACGCCGTCGAGGGCTTGGCGTCGGAATTTGCCGCCGAGTTCCCCGGCCACCCGGCGAAGGCCGCGTGCATCGTGGTTCCGGGAATCGTGGACTCCGACACCGGAGTGGGGATCTATTCGGCGAACCTTGGCTGGCGGAACTTTCCCTTCGGGGAAAATGCCGCGCAGCGCCTCGGAATGCCGGTCTCCTTCGGGCATGACGTCAGCACGGCGGCCGAAGCAGAATGCCGCTTCGGAGCCGCCAAGGACTTTCGAAACGTCGTGGTGATGGTGGTCGGCACGGGAATCGCCGCCGCCGTCATCTCCGACGGATACCCGGTGCGCGCGGGCGGCTTCGCCGGGGAACTGGGCCACGCCCTCGTTCCGGACCCCGACGGTCCCGGCCACACGATCCTTGAGGCAGTCGGCTCCGCCGGAGCGATCGCCCGGCGTTACAGCGACAAAGCCGGAACTCCGCGCGCCGGCGCCCGTGAAGTCCTCGAACGGGCCACAGCCGGCGACCCACTTGCGGCCCGGATCTGGGCCGACGCCGTGGACGCCCTCGCCTTCAGCCTCAGCCAATGCGTCAGCATCATTGGCACCGAGGCAGTGGTGGTGGGCGGCGGACTGGCCGAAGCGGGGGAAGGGCTCCTCCAGCCACTGCGTTCGCGCCTCGACGAGCTGCTCGACTTCCAACGGCGGCCCATCATCATGCGCGCCCAACTGGGACAGGATGCGGGTTTGCTCGGCGCCGCCATGAGGGCCCGGGCATTGCTCCCGGCTGCGAAGGCCGCTTCCGGCACAGGGTCGGGCCGATGAACGGGGCGATGAACGGGGCCATCAAACGGGTCATCACCGTCACGCCCAATCCGGCCATCGACCTCAGCTACCACGTCGCCGGGATCACCCCCGGAGCAAGCCATCGCGTTGCCGCACCCCTCAGCCGCGCAGGCGGAAAGGGCCTCAACGTCGCGCGAGTGGCCCACCAGCTGGGCCATCCCGTGCTGGCGCTCGCGCCCTCGGGAGGAGCGGCCGGTGCCGAATTCGCCGCCGAACTCCGCAGCAGCGGCGTGCCGCATCGCCTGATTCCAGTCGCCGCGGACACCCGGCGCAGCATCGCCCTCGTCGATACGGTGGGCGGCGAAACGTCCATCTTCAATGAAGAGGGGAGTCCCCTTCAACCATCCGAATGGCAGGCGCTGGCCACCGCCGTCGTCGACGCCCTGCACATCGACAACCCGGACGGGCAAAGCGCGGGAGTGCTTGTCGGTTCCGGGAGCCTGCCGCCCGGTGCGCCCGCCGACTTCTACCCCGCGCTGGTGCGCCTGGCGCACGACGCCGGGATTCCCGCCGTCGTCGACACCTCCGGTCCCGGGATCGTCGCGGCAGCGCGGGCCGGGGCGGACCTCCTCAAACCCAACAACCACGAACTCCTCGAAGCAACAGGTGAAAGCAGCCTTGACGTCGCAGCACGGCGACTGATCGCCCTCGGAGCGAAGACCGTCCTGGTCAGTGCCGGCGCCGAAGGGATGCTTGCGTTCCACGATGCGGCTCCCGGAGGCTACTGGAGCGCACGGCTCCCGGAACCGCTCAGCGGCAACCCCACGGGAGCCGGCGACGCCGGAGTGGCGGCTGCCGCCGTCGCGCTCGCCGACGGGATCACCGACATCCCCACGATCCTCCGCCGGGCAACGGCCTGGTCCGCCGCCGCGGTGCTCATGCCTGCCGCCGGCGAGATCTCGCCGCTTTACGCGGACCTCGAAGACCAACTCATTCTCAGCTGGAAGGAGACCCGGTGACGCTCGTCAGTACACGGGAACTCATGGATACCGCCGCCGCCAACGGAATCGGACAAGGCGCCTTCAACGTCATCCACCTCGAAACCGCGGAAGGACTGGTTGCCGGAGCGGAGGCCGCGGGCGTCCCGCTGATCCTGCAAATCTCCGAGAACTGCGTCCGTTTCCACGGCGGGCTCGTCCCGATTGCCCGGGGGGCCATGTCCATCGCCCGCGACTCTTCGGTGCCCGTGGCCCTCCACCTGGACCACGCCGAATCCGAAGAGCTGGCGCTGCAGGCCGTCGACCTCGGGTTCGGGTCCGTCATGTACGACGGCGCGCACTTGCCTTACGACTCGAATGTCGAAGTCACGCGGAGGATCGCCGGATACGCCCAGGACCACGGAGTCTACGTCGAGGCCGAGCTCGGAAAAGTGGGAGGCAAGGACGGTGCCCATGCTCCGGGAGTCCGGACGGATCCCGCCGAGGCCCGTTCCTTCGTCGGTGCCACCGGCGTCGATGCCCTGGCCGTCGCCGTCGGGTCCTCCCACGCCATGACCCAACGGAGCGCAGCCCTGGACCTCGCGCTCATCACCCGGCTCAAACAGGCCGTCCAGCTTCCGCTCGTCCTTCACGGGTCCTCCGGCGTGGCGGATGAAACGCTGGTGGCGGCAATCCGGGCCGGTATGACTAAGATCAACGTATCCACACACTTGAACGGGTTCTTCACCCGCGCCGTCCGTGATTACCTGGATGCCAACCCTTCCGTGGTGGACTCCCGCAAGTACATCAAGGCCGGACGGGACGCGCTGGTGTTGGAAACCGCACGTCTGCTGACGCTGTTCGCGAAAGTGAACTAGTCCCAATTTCCGGAAGGTTCGTGATGACCCGCAACGATCGACTGACAGCCATCCTTGATCTCCTCGCCGAGTCAGGACATGTCGAGGTCGACGATATCGTGACCCGCCTCGCTGTCTCGCCGGCCACGGCGCGCCGCGACCTGGACAGCCTCGCCAAGCAACGGCTCTTGAGCCGTACCCGGGGCGGAGCAACCACGGGTTCAGTGGCCTACGAACTTCCGGGGCGCTACAACCGGGATGATCACGCCGAAGCCAAGCAACAGATTGCCTTGGCAGCCTCTGAGCTCATCGTGCCCGGGGCCGTGATCGGACTCAGCGGCGGGACCACCAATACTGCCCTGGCGCAGGTGCTGTCCACCCGCGAAGACCTCAACGCCCCGTCCAACAGGCCCATGCTGACGGTGGTCACCAACGCCATCAACATCGCGGCCCAGCTTGCCGTGCGCCCCAACATCAAGATCATGGTCACCGGCGGCATCCTGAATCCGCGATCCTACGAACTCGTCGGACCTTACACCGATGTCATCATGCAGAAGGTTGCCCTGGACATCGCCTTCATCGGCGTCAACGGAGTCGATCCCAAGATCGGCCCCACCATCACCGACGAGGGAGAAGCGATGGTGAATACCGTCATGGCCCGGCGTGCCACCGACTCCTATGTCCTGGCTGACTCCACGAAGATCGGGAAGCGCGCCTTCGCGGCGATGGCCGGGTACGAATTCCGACGGCTCATTACTGACGCGGGCATCACGCCTGAGGACAAGGCGGCATTTGAAGCCAACGGCACCGAAGTGATCGTGGCAAAGGACGCCTAGCTCGGTTTACTGCCCGTCAGAAGACCATCGGGGGAGCGTTCAGCACGGTCTCGTCGGTGCTGCGCTGCACCCACTGGCTGAACGGCGTGTCGAGATCGTATTTGTCCTGGTCGTTGCGGATCAGTGTCCGTAGCTCCGCGTTGCCCGGGTTGTTGAGGGATTCGAAGTACTCCACCGACCAGTGGAACCACCGCATGCAGAAGAGCCGCATCGTGAGGCCGTGGGTCACCAGCAGGGTGTTGGGCGCGTAGTCGGGCTTTTGCCAATGCCGGTATAGGGTTTCCATGAAGGACGAAATCCGGTCGTACACATCGGAGCCCGATTCGCCCTCGCGGAACCGGTAGAAGAAGTGCCCGTAGAGGTTGCGGAGTTCCTTCTGGTCCCCGATGTCCCCGGCGATCTGGAAGTTGGCCCAGTCCTGTTCACGCAGCCGGGGCTCTTCGATCACCCGTTCGGTGAGGCTGCCCAGATTCAGCGCCTCGAGGGTCTGGTAGGCCCGGAGGTACGGTGAGACGTAAACGCACACCGGTTCGCCGTCGAGCTTCCTGCGCAAGGCCTCACCCGCGGTCCGTGCCTGCTCGATGCCAAGCTCCGTCAGCGGGATCCGGTAATCGGGCACACGGTTGTAGATGGACGTGTCGGCATTGGCGGCGGACTGGCCGTGCCGGATCATGAAGATTCGTGCGGGCGCGCTCATCCCACCAAGCATAGGCTCAGGAGCCGCCCTGGCTGTGCACGCGGACAGCGGAGACCCAGCTCCGAGGAAAACATCAGGCAAATACGGGCAAGATAGGAGCATGCTCCTAGCCTCAACGCGCCGTTTGCGCGCCGAAGTGCTGATTGTCCTTGGACTGTCCCTGGGCCAATCGGCGGTGTACTCCGTAGTGCAGCTGTTGGACAAGATGACCCAGGGACCTTTGGCCCATGCGACGTCTACCCTCAACCGTTCGCAGAGCACGCGCGAGTACTTCGATCTCACCTACCAGCTGCTGGACATCGCGTTCGCGCTGGTCCCGGTGGCGTTGGTGTTCTACTTCCTGTCCTTGCACCGCCAAACCGCCGAGAGTCCCTCGGGGTTCACCCGGCTGGGCTTCAACTTCGCCCGCCCGGGCCGCGACGCGCTGCAAGGACTTGGCATGTTCGCACTCATCGGAATCCCGTCGCTGGGCCTCTATGCTGTTGGCCGCGCCCTCGGGATCACGACGGCGATCATCCCCAGCGGCCTGGACTCCTACTGGTGGACCGTGCCGGTGCTCGTCCTCTCCGCCGTGCGGCACGCCATCGTCGAAGAAGTGATCGTGGTGGGCTATCTCCTGGACCGGTTCGGGAAGTTCGGATGGAGCACTCCGTTGGCGATCGTGCTCAGCGCGCTCCTGCGCGGCAGCTACCACCTGTACCAAGGCTTCGGGCCGTTCATCGGCAACGCCGTCATGGGCCTCGTGTTCGGATGGATCTACACCAGGACCAAACGGGTCATGCCGCTCGTGGTGGCCCACGCGCTCCTGGACATCGTGGCGTTCGTCGGCTTCAGCGTCTTCGGCAAGGCCATTGGCCTGGGCTAGCGCGCGTTAAAAGGTTTCGGCCGCCATTGCTGGGTGACGTCATTGGCACCCGCACATGGCGGCCGAAGCTTTTCCGGGCTTCCTTGCCCGTTGATCCGTCAGATCGTGACGGGATGGTCCGTCAGATCGTGACGGCTCCGTTGGCGGTTTCGAACGTTACTGACATGATTCCCGGCGTCCCGTGCGGAGCCATCCATTGGACTGCGACGTCCTCGAGGGGCTTTTCCACGGGTTCACCAAGCCACTCGGTGACGCGCTCCGCGGAGCCGGCAATGGTGAGGCTGGACATCTTGACGTCGCTTGGGTAAACGAGCGACGGGTGAAGTGCGGGGTCGCCCTCCCAGCGGAGCAGGTAGGGAACCTGGGGATCGGCGATGAGTCCCAGGATGCCGATCTGCGACCAGACGAGTTCCCGGCCATCCGGGAACTTGCGGTTGCCTGGGACGGCGGCGCGTCCGAGCCGCTGCTCGAACGGGCTCAGGTCGTCCACAGCGACGCACCAGCCCATCCACCCACCTCCTGCGGCGGAGCGTGCACGGACAGCTTGTCCAAAAGGTGCCTTGTCGGAGGCCGGGTGGTCCAGGACCTCGACAACTTCCAGGTATTTGTGGTCAGCAAGGGGAATGATCATGTTCCGGGTACCAAAGCGCGGATGCACTCCGCCCCGGACCGCGTCCACTCCCAATGCTGCGGAAATCCGCTCGGTGGTGGCCAACAGGCCATCTCGTTCACAAGCGTAAGAGACGTGATCCATGCGCATGGCTTCATCTTGGCACTTTGTGATGGAGCTCTCAGCTAAGTCAAGCCTAACCAAGGTGGGATGTATCGAAAAGGCCGCTCAGGGTCACTTCAGGACGCGCCGGGACAGAAAACTTCTGCGTTCGTCACAAAGCTTCCGGAGCCCGCAATACCCTCCCTAGACTGACGGCAACCGCTCGCCGGCATGCTGAACCCTTCAGCCCGGCAGGCTGACGCACGGCAAGAGCCCAGACAACCAGGAGTCCGCATGTCCCAAGGATGGTCATTCGAAACGCGCCAAATCCACGCCGGCCAGGAGCCGGACGCCGCCACCGGCGCCCGCGCCCTCCCCATCTACCAGACCACCTCGTTCGTCTTTCCCAGCGCGGAAAGCGCGGCCAACCGCTTTGCACTGGCCGAACTGGCGCCCATCTACACCCGGATCGGCAACCCCACGCAGGATGCCGTGGAGCAGCGCATAGCGAGCTTGGAGGGTGGCTTGGCTGCGCTCCTGCTGAGCTCCGGCCAGGCCGCGGAAACCTTCGCCATCCTCAACGTGGCCGAGGCCGGTGACCACGTGGTCGCCAGCCCGAGCCTCTACGGCGGCACGTACAACCTGCTGGCCCATACACTGAAGAAATTCGGCATCTCGGTCACCTTCGTCGAGGATCCGGACAACCTGGACCACTGGCGGGACGCGGTGCAGCCAAACACCAAGCTGTTCTTCGCCGAAGTCGTCTCCAACCCCCGGCAGGACGTCTTGGACATCGAGGGTGTCTCCCGCATCGCGCACGAGGCGGGAGTCCCGCTCGTCGTGGACAACACCCTCGCCACGCCCTACCTGATCCGGCCCATCGAGTGGGGAGCGGACATTGTGGTGCATTCGGCCACCAAGTACCTGGGCGGGCACGGCTCCGCCATTGCCGGTGTCATCGTGGACTCCGGCAACTTCGATTTCGGCAAGGACCCTGAGCGGTTCCCCGGCTTCAACACCCCGGACCCCAGCTACAACGGCCTGGTCTATGCCCGCGACCTCGGCAAGGACGGGGCCCTCGGCGCGAACCTCTCCTACATCCTCAAAGCCCGGGTCCAGCTCCTGCGCGACCTCGGCTCGGCGGTTTCCCCGTTCAACGCTTTCCTGATCTCCCAGGGAATCGAAACCCTCAGCCTGCGGGTGGAGCGCCACGTGGACAACGCCACCAAGGTGGCGCAATGGCTCGAAGGGCGCGACGACGTCGAATCGGTGGCGTACGCGGGGCTGCCTTCCAGCCCGTGGTTCGAACGGGGCCGGAAGTACGGCCCCAGGGGCACCGGCGCCGTGGTGTCCTTCACCATCAACGGCGGGGTCGAGGCGGGCAAGCGCTTCGTGGACGCCCTGGAACTGCATTCGCACGTGGCCAACATCGGCGACGTCCGGTCCTTGGTCATCCACCCGGCGTCGACGACGCACAGCCAGCTGACGCCGGAACAGCAGGCCGTTGCGGGAGTGACCCCTGGCCTGGTGCGGCTGTCCGTCGGAATCGAGCACATCGACGACATCCTCGCGGACCTCGAGTCGGGATTCCGGGCAGCCAAGAGCGCCTAGCACGGGCCCGGAGGGCGTACGAGGCTGGCCGGCGACGCAAGATGAATCTTCGCCGGCCAGCCTTCCCAGCCACCCCTTCGTGAACAAAACGCGGCCAAGTGTCACAAAGATGTCATAATCTTCGTCAGAAGGGGTCCGGTTTTCCTAGACTCTTCCTATAGGTCATGAGTGCCAGCGACAGCCCCGGCTTGCTGGCCGGCAACCCTCCATTCGCGGTGGGGTGCCCCGGGTGAAGACCTGGCCCTTCGCTGTGTTGGCGGCGGGCAAGCGCGATGTGAGGTGTCAACGAATGACAATTGCTGCAACAGCCATACCCCTTTCCGGTACCCAGGACGGAACCCTCAAGTATGTTTCCGTGGGCGGACTCGAGCTGGAGGCCGGAGGTTCCCTCCCGGACGTCGTCCTTGCGTACGAGACGTGGGGGCGGCTCAACGCAGACGCTTCCAACGCTGTCCTGGTGGAACATGCATTGACCGGCAGCACCCATGTGGCCCGTGGCGAAAGCGACGAAGACGGCTGGTGGGAGCAGCTTGTGGGTCCCGGCGCCACCATCGACACGGACCGCTACTTCGTGGTCTCCGTCAACATTGTGGGGGGCTGCTACGGCAGCACGGGGCCGTCGTCGAGCGCTCCTGACGGCAAGCCGTGGGGCTCCCGCTTCCCGCTCGTGACCCTGCGGGACAGCACGGTGGCCGAGGCCAGGCTGGCTGACGCCTTGGGGATCCACAGCTGGCACACCGTCGTGGGCGGGTCCATGGGCGGTGCCCGTGCACTGGAATGGGCCGTCGGCTATCCGGACCGCGTCAAGCGATGCGCCGTGATCTCCATCGGGGCGTACAGCACCGCCGAGCAGATCGCGTTCGCACAGGCCCAGACGCTCGCCATCCGGCAGGACGCCGACTTCAACGGCGGAGACTACTACGGACAGGCCGCCCCCGAAGCGGGTCTGGCCCTTGCCCGGCGGATTGCCCACATCACCTATCGCTCGGCAGACGAGCTGGACTTCCGCTTCGGCCGGAACGCCCAGGGCGGCGAGGCACCCCTCCAGGCTGCCGCGTTGGGGGACCGGGGCCGCTACCAGGTGGAGAGCTACCTGGACCACCAGGGGAGCAAGCTGGTCCAGCGCTTCGACGCCAATAGCTACATCGCCATTACCGAAGCGCTCATGAGCCACGACATCACGCGCGGCCGGGGCTCGTTGGAGGATGCGTTGTCCGTGGCCACGGCGACGTTCTTCGTGGCCTCGGTGGACTCGGACCGGCTCTATTTCCCGGAGCAATCCCGCGAGCTTGCCAAGGCCTTGCCCGGAGAGGTCCCGGTTCATGTCATCGAGGCGCCGATCGGGCACGACGGTTTCCTCACCGAGATCGGCCAGCTCGGCCCCCAACTGCGCGAGGCATTCTTCGGCTAGCGCGCCTCTTCGGCTGAATCAGCCGTTCATGATCTCCTGGCGGAGCTTCATGTAATCCTCCATGGCGATTTTCCCGTCGCTGTACTCCTGGTCCAGCTCGGCCAGTTTCCGTGCACGGTAGCCTTGGGGCGCGCTGTTCGGCTGGGGAGCGCCGCTCGCTTGCGGAGTAGCCCACGACGGCGGAACGGCCTGCCGCGCGGGCGTCGCCATCGGGGGTTGCGGCTCAGCCGGGATGACCACCGGGGGTTGCTCCGGGTATCCGACGGGGTTGTGCTGCGGAGGATAGGGCTGCCCGGGGTAATTCTGCGGAGGGAAGTCCTGGATCCTGCGCTGGCGCGACCGGTTGTACATGCGGATCCCCATGGGAATCAGCCAAGAGCAGACGATGATCCAGAAGATCAGATTGTTCACGGCGGAGGCCTCCCTGTCTTTCACCAGCTTAGCCCCGCTCCCTGTGACTAACCTCGCGGTTCGTTCAGCTCCCGGGCAGGAAGGTGTCAGCAGGACCGAAGACGGGTCCCGGCGTCGGGCGTTTCGGCAGGATCCCGTCACCGGAGGAGCGGTGCCTGATCCGGCGGATGACCCACGGGACAAAATATTCGCGTGCCCAGACGAGGTCGCCAGACCTGGCTTGGCGCCAACTGCGCTGGGGGAGCGGCTTGGGGTAGAGCGGCTCAAGGTTGTGCGGCACATTCAGTGAGTCGAGGACCATCGCGGCGATGGTGTGATGGCCGAGCGGCGAGAAATGGAGGCGGTCTTCGTCCCACATCTGGGAGTTGGAAAGCTGCCTCAAGGACCACATGTCAGCCACCACGGCATCGTGGCGGGCGGCCACGGTGCGGAGGTTTTCGTTGTAGATGGCCACCTTGCCGCGGATCCGGCCGAGGACCGATGACGCGGTGTCCGGACCGTTGAAGAGAACCACCGTGGCGCCGTCGGAACTCAGGGTCTGCACTGCGGCATCGAGTTTTTCGGCCAAGGCGTCGGGATCGCCGCCGGGACGGATGAGGTCGTTGCCGCCTGCGGAGATGCTCACGAGATCCGGCTTGAGGTCCATGCACGGGCCAAGTTGTTCGTCGAGGATTTGCTGCAGCAAGCGCCCGCGGATGGCGAGGTTGGCGTAGGCGAAGTCGCGGTGTCCCCGGCTCAGTTCCTCGGCGACGCGGTCGGCCCAGCCGCGATGTGCTCCGGGGTTGTTGGGCTCGGGGTCGCCGATGCCTTCGGTAAAGGAATCACCTAGCGCCACGTAGCGGGTCCACGGATGAATCCGCTCGTCCGACTTTGCCACCGTGGAATCAGTGTCACTCACGTCCATATCCTGCCTCTTGCTGCGTCGCTACGCGCCCGTAGCTTGTTACTCATCGGTAACTGCAAGAATAGTCCCATGAGTCAAGCTTCCGCCTTTCCTGCCCCGGTCGTTTTGTGGTCCCACGAAGAGGAAGAGCGGGCTGGAAAGCCGTTGCTGGTCCTTCTGCACGGTTATGGATCCAACGAGCAGGACCTCTTCAGCCTGGCCGGCCTGTTGCCCCGGGACTTCGTCGTGGCCTCGCTCCGCGCGCCGATCGCCACAGGTCCGGGCTTCACGTGGTTCCCGCTCACGGCGTCCATCGACTACTCCCTCGACGCCGTCAAGGACGCCGCGGAGTATGTGTTTTCCTGGCTGGATTCGTTGAAGTCCAACCACAGTTCAGTGACGCTCCTCGGGTTTTCCATGGGCATGGCCATGGCCACCTCGCTGCTCCGGCACCGCCCGGCGGACTTTGCCGCCGTCGTCGGGCTTTCAGGGTTCGCCGTCGACGCCGGTGAGGACCCCGCGTTCCGTGACGCCGAGCTGGACGGATCCGTGCCGCTCTTCTGGGGACGCGACCAGCAGGACCCTGTCATCACCCCGGACAAGATCGAATACACCATGGATTGGGCCCGAAAGCACACGGACCTTACCAAGGTGCTCTACACGGGCATGTGGCACGGCATCAACCAGCAGGAAATCGGGCACGTTGGCGAATTCCTGGAGCACAAGGTCCTCGCGTCCGTCTGACTCCATCTGACAACAACGCGGGGTCACTTGCGGCCCATGACGAGGCGCGCAATGGGCCGTAAGTGACCCCGCGTTGCTAGGACTCTGTGGTGATCCGCACCGTCTGACCGTTGACGGTCACGGTGTCGCCCACGTGGAGTTGGCGGCCGCGCCGATCATCGATCTCGCCGTTGACTTTGACCAGGCCGTTCTTGATGAGTTCCGTGGCTTCCACGCCATCCTCCACGAGGTTGGCGAGCTTCAGGAGCTGGCCGAGCCGGATCATGTCGTCGCGGATGGGGATTTCTTCGATTTCCGGGTTGCTCATACAAGCAATGATGCCTGAAGTAGGGTGGTGAAAATGCCGCAGTCGTCCCGCACCTTGCCTGGAAGTCCCTCCCGTACGCCCCTGCCCTTGCTCACCGGGCTGCTCCTTGCCGTGGCAACCGGACTCGTGATTCCGCTCCAGGGCCGGATCAACGGCGCCTTGGGGGCAAAGCTCGACGACGGTATCGCGGCCGCCGTCGTGAGCTTCACCACCGGGCTGGTACTGATCGCCGCGATCGGACTCGTGCTGCCGAAAGGCCGCGCGGCCCTTCGAAGGATCCTGCCGGCCCTCACGGAGCGGAGCTTTCCACGGTTCTACGTCCTGGCCGGTGGCATTGGCGCGCTGTTCGTTTTCGCCCAATCGTTCACGGTCGGCCTGCTTGGCGTGGCCTTGTTCACGGTCGCTGCAGTGACGGGCCAGACCCTGAGCGGACTACTCGTGGACCGGCTCGGCATCGGGCCCGGCGGCAAACGCTCGATCACCGGAGTCCGAATCCTCGGCAGCGTCCTGACGATCGCCGCCGTCGTCTGGGCCGTGTCGCCGCGCCTCGGGGCGGCCAGCGACGTCGGGTCCTTGCTGCTCCCCATCCTGTTGCCGGTCGTGGCGGGCTGCCTCATGAGTTTCCAGCAGGCCATGAACGGGACTGCGACCGTGCACTACGGCAGTCCGATCGCTGCAACGCTCGTCAATTTCGTGGCCGGAACGGTGATTCTCTGGATTGCCTGGCTCATCAAAGTGTTGCTCCTTGGTCCCGGCCACGCCCTGCCTTCTGAATGGTGGTACTACCTGGGCGGGCCGATGGGGTGCGTCTTCATTGGCCTGGCTGCTTTGTTGGTCCGGAGCCTCGGTGTCCTGGTCACCGGGCTCGGGATGATCGCCGGGCAGCTGCTGGGATCGCTGGCGCTTGACCTGGTCCTGCCGGCTCCCGGAACAGTAGTGGCGTACCCCACGATCCTCGGCACCCTGCTGACGCTGTTCGCCATCATCGTGGCCACGTTGCCCTGGCCGAAGGGCGCGATCTCGTCCCGCCGTCCCTCGAAGAGCCTTTAGGGCCGGTCCCGGAAGCAGGACCGCGGCCAAAGGCCGGTAGGCTAGGACACGCAGCTTCCTGCACAGCAATACCTTCGCGCACAACCACGGACCGCACCCAGCGGCCCTGTAAAACATTGGAGTACCCATGGCAGCAAAATCCGTCCTCGACCAGGTCATTTCCCTCTCCAAGCGGAGGGGCTTCGTGTTCCAGGCCGGTGAAATCTATGGTGGCTCCCGGTCCGCATGGGACTACGGCCCCCTCGGTGCCGAGCTCAAGGAAAACATCAAACGCCAATGGTGGCAGAGCGTTGTCCGCGGCCGCGAAGACGTAGTAGGCCTCGATTCCTCCGTGATCCTGCCCCGCCAGGTGTGGGAAGCGTCCGGCCACGTCGAGGTGTTCTCCGACCCGCTCGTCGAGTGCCTTTCCTGCCACAAGCGCTACCGCGCCGACCACCTCGAGGAAGAGTACGCGGAAAAGAAGGGCCGTCCCGCCGAAAACGGCCTCAAGGACATCGCCTGCGCCAACTGCGGCACCCGCGGCCAATGGACCGAACCGCAAGAGTTCTCCGGCCTGCTCAAGACCTTCCTGGGCCCCGTGGCCAGCGAAGAAGGCCTGCACTACCTGCGCCCGGAAACCGCGCAGGGCATCTTCGTCAACTTCAGCAACGTGCTGACCACGTCCCGCAAGAAGCCGCCTTTCGGCATCGGCCAGATCGGCAAGTCGTTCCGCAACGAGATCACGCCGGGCAACTTCATCTTCCGCACCCGCGAGTTCGAACAGATGGAAATGGAATTCTTCGTCGAACCGGGCACGGACGAAGAATGGCACCAGTACTGGATGAAGGAACGCATGTCCTGGTACACCGGTCTGGGCATCCGGCCGGAGAACCTGCGCTTCTTCGAGCACCCGCAGGACAAGCTCAGCCACTATTCCAAGGGCACCACGGACATCGAGTACCGCTTCGGTTTCCAAGGCTCCGAGTGGGGCGAGCTCGAGGGCATCGCCAACCGCACCGACTTCGACCTCTCCACCCACTCGAAGGCGTCCGGCCAGGACCTCAGCTACTTCAACCAGGCCACCAACGAGCGTTACACGCCGTACGTCATTGAACCGGCCGCCGGCCTGACGCGTTCCTTCATGGCCTTCCTTGTGGACGCCTACACGGAAGACGAGGCACCCAACGCCAAGGGCGGCGTCGACGTCCGCACCGTCCTGAAGCTCGATCCGCGCCTGGCACCGGTCAAGGCAGCTGTGCTGCCCCTGAGCCGCAACGAGGACCTGTCCCCGAAGGCGAAGGACCTGGGCGCCCAGCTGCGCAAGAACTGGAACATCGACTTCGACGACGCCGGCGCCATCGGCCGCCGCTACCGTCGCCAGGACGAGATCGGTACCCCGTTCTGCATCACCGTGGACTTCGACACCCTTGACGACCAGGCCGTGACCATCCGCGAGCGCGACACCATGAGCCAGGAACGTGTTTCCCTGGACAAGGTGGAGGGCTACCTGGCCGCACGGCTGATCGGCGCCTAAGCGTGTCCATCGAATACCGCGAATGGCGTGAGGGCGACGACCTCGCGCTCCTGGAGATGTGGGGTGGGCCCGAGACCCTGCCGGCCCAGCAATTCCGTGCAGCCCTGGCGCCGTCGAGCAACAGTGGTCAAGGCCAGCCTTGGCGCCGGTGCATCGTGGCGGAAGACGTCGTCGACGGCATCGGCATCCCGGTGGCCGCGGGCGTGGTCCATGAGGCGTCCCTGCACCCGGAACGCCTCTGGGCCTACATCGAGGTCGCCAAGGACCACCGCCGGAGCGGGATAGGGGCCACGCTCCTGACCATGCTGCGGCGCGAAGCCGAGCAGTCGCCGTCGGGCGTTTCCGCGCTGCGCAGCAAAGTGGAGCCAGGCACGGCCGGTGCCGCCTTCGCCGAGTGGGCAGGGCTGGCGCCCATCCAGCGCTCCCGGCTCGTGGTGGTTGATCCCGAACCGCTCAGGCTTCCGGTGTTTGGTGACGGCTCCGAAGAAGCCGCTTCCGAGCAGGTGGAAGACCTCGCCACGGGATCCGTGGAACTGAGCGACGTCGTAGGCCGGTACTACACCGCCGTGCACCACTGGGACAACCCCGGCGAGCTCGGCATCCCCACCGTGCAGCGTCTGTTCCTCGACGACCTGACTGGGGCACACGGGGCGGTTGTGCTTCGCGCGCCGAAGGCGAGTGCCTTTGGCTCGGGCGTCCCGGCCACCCGCAAGGGCAAGCTGCAGGCCTTCGCGATCAGCTATGCACAGGGCAGCTCGGACGGGCCCTCGGAAGTGTTCCTCGGGCACGATCCGCTCCTGCAGGACGACGAAGCGCGCGCCGCAATCCGTGACCTGCTGGCGCTCATTGCCTACCAGCACCCCGTGCTCCTCGAAGTGGACGACTCCATGACGGCCGTGTGCGCCGTCGTCGATCCCTTGCTGGAATTGGGCAAGGCGAAGCTCCGCGGTGCGGACACCCTGGTGGTCAGCGAATAGCGCCCTTCCCCTCGCCCCGCCCAACTGGCTCGCAGTTGTTGTCGTTATGGGCACTCATAACGACAACAACTGCGAGCCAGTTGGGTGAACCCCCTGTTGCCTCACTGCAATACCTCCGGGAAGAGTAATACGTTGCCTGACTCGAAAATGGATGGTGAGTGGTTTCAGGTTGCTGCGGCGGTCTGATGGATGGGGTCGAATCGGACGGTGAGGCCGAGTGCGTTGGCTTGTTTGGTGATGCGGCGCATGACGTTGGCGGGCTCGCGTCGGGTGAAGTGGTCAGGTCCGAGTTCGTGGTAGTCGAGGTTGTTCATGAGCATGTGCCAGATCGCGGTGAGGAGAGAATGCTCGATCGCGACGATGGCTCGTTGTTTGCCTCGTCTGGCAGCGAGGCGGTAGTAGCGTTCGCGTAGGTAGGTGTTTTTGGTCCGGGCTGCGCCCATCGCCGCGTTGCCCAAGGCAGCTTCGAGTGCTTTGTTGCCGTTTCGCCGGCCTCCTGGCTTCTTGATCCCGCCGGATTCGTGGCTGCCAGGGCATACTCCTGCCCACGAGGCCAGGTGCGCGGCGGTCCGGAATCTGGTCATGTCACCTCCGGTCTCGGCGATGATCACGGCGGCGCCTTTGCGGTCGATCCCCGGGATGGTCACGAGATGCTCGACCGTGTTAGCGAACGGGGCGAGTTCGGTATCGATCCGTGCGGTCACCTCCTCGATGACGGCGCTCAGTTCATCGATCCGGCGCAGGATGATTGCGCAGAGGAACGCGTGGTGGTCGGTGAAACGGCCTGTCAGCGCCTCGACCAACGCATCGTGTTTGAGCCGCAGCTTCTGTTTGGCCAGATCGGCGAGGACCTGTGGATCCCGTTCACCCTCGATGAGGGCCTGCATCATCGCTCGACCGGACACCCCGAGGATGTCGGTGGCCACCGCGGAGAGCTTCACGCAAGCGTCTTCGAGGACCTTCTCCAGCCGTTGCGCTTCCCGGTTGCGTTCCCGGACCGTGGTGGTCCGATACCGGGTGAGATCACGCAGTCGGCGGATCGGCTCGGGTGGGACCATCGAGGGTCGCAGTAGCCCGCATTCGGTGAGCTGACATAGCCACGCTGAATCACTGACGTCTGTCTTGCGGCCCGGAAGCCCCTTGGCGTCGCGGGCGTTGACCAGCATCAACTCGAACCCGGCGTCCTCCAGCAGGTAATACGCGGGTTTCCAATAGTCGCCGGTGGCTTCCATCGTGACCACGCTGACCCGTTCGCTGATCAGCCAATCCTTTAACTCCAGCAGAGCATTCGTCATGGACGCGAAGGTTCGAACTTCCTGCCGCCTTTTACCCGTCCGGTGCGGGTCCGGCGCCCGGACACATGCCTTGACGTCACGCTTGCTGATGTCCAAAGCGGCGCACCGTTCTTGTAGCACTTCCATCGCTCGTCCCTTCCCCGGTCTGTCTCGGCGGTGCCGCCCGGGGAGGCCTGCAGGACGAAAGAGTCTGACTCACGTGCTCGAAGCAACAATCAGTAGTTCCTGTCGGCGGCCTCCGGTCTCCAAACTCATTTGCGGGCTCCAACCGCACCAAGTCAACGCGGGGTCACCGGGCGACCATAGAATTTTCCTCCATCCGTGGCGCGGCCGGTAGGCGGCCGATCAACTCATTTGAAAACCTCCGGATGGGTGGTTTCGTTGCCTCGGTGAAGTGCCTCCGCGAGGCCTAGTGGTTCCAGGCGCGGTTGACGGGTTTGAGGGGTGCTGGTTTCTTGGCCAAGGCCAGTGTTTCCAGTTGCCCGGTGAGCGCCAGTATCTGGCGTGAGAGGGCTCCGGGCTTGATGCGTTTGAAGGCGGCGTTCATCTGGATGACCGGGCGTTTGTGCATCCGTTCATGCCGGATCGCGCGTTGGTGGGGTGTGGCGGGGGCGTCGTGTTTCTTGGTGACTTTCGCGCCGTGCCGCTGCTTGAAGAGTAGCTTCTGCTGGGGCAGCAGGTAGTTGGTGAGGACACGGTCCAGCTCCCAGATCTCGTTGAGTTTGGCCAGTTCCGCGGGGGTGTCGTAGCGCAGGTAGCCGACCAGTTCCCGGACCCTGGCCCAGTTCTTCTGCTCCACGTGGGCTCCGTCGTTTTTGTTGCCGGGCCGGGAGCGGGTGAAGGTGATCTCGTGCGCGTGGCAGTAGGCCAGCAGATGCTCGTTGATGAACTCGGAACCGTTGTCTGAATCGATGCCGATGATGGGGAACGGGAACACGGCAGTGACGTGTTCGAGGGCCTCGAAGACCCATTTGGCGGCCTTGTTCCGCACCGACCGGTTCACGGTCCAGCCCGTGGCGATGTCCGTCACCGTCAGGGTGCAGCAGAACTCCCCGAAGCTGTTGCCTCCTTCGTGGCCCACCAGGTCGATCTCCACGAACCCCGGGACGGCGTCATCCCACTCGGCCCAGGTGCGGACCGGGATCTGGGATTTGAGCAGCGTGCCCGGCTTGGTATGGGACCTTCCCCGCGGGAAAAGTTTTGCCCGTTCGCCGGCGAGTTTCCGGTCGATCGTCGCTGCGCTCATCCGCATCAGCAGTCCGGCCTGTTCATCGGTCAGCTCAAGCTCCCGGTCCCGGCGCAGCAGCGGCACCAGGACAGGCAGCATCGGGGCCAGCAGCCTGCCGGCAGGGGCGCGCAGCACGGCCCAGCACTTGATGAGGGCCGGCAGCAGATCAGGCCCGTACACCGGGGTCCTGCCCGGGCGTGGTCTGACGATCTTCAACACCAGGGCATCCCGCAACGCCGCCCGGGCGTAGTCGCGGTGCCACCCGGTCAGCTCGACCAGTTCGTTCAGGATCCGGGACTTCCCTGCACGATCAGCACCCTTATAGGCGAGGGCTTTCTTCTTCGTCACAGCTTGCCGCTGGGCCATCGTTAGCTCCATGAAAACGGGCATAGCCCCCAACCGCCGCCACACCTGCGAACCACGCCGCTACGCGGAGGTTTTCAATGAGTCAACGCGAACCCTTGACGAGTCCGCGGCGTGGGTGTAGGCATAACGACGTAAGCCCCGGCCGTTGGTCTGGTGGGGTGGCGGCGGGTGGAACGGATCCGGTCTCATGAAGAGAATCGGCGGTAACACCTATGAATGGAACAGCCCTCGACGGACTGCGCAAACAGCTCCGCGGGCAACTCATCACCCCAAGTGATCCTGACTATGATTCCGCCCGGGCCGTTTACAACGGGATGATCGACAAACGTCCGGCAGGGGTCGTCCGCGTGGCCCAGGTGGCGGAGGTCATTGCGAGCGTGAACTTCGCCCGGGACAACTCCCTGCCCTTGGCCATTCGCGGCGGCGGCCACAGCGCGCCCGGTTTCGGGACCTGGGACGATGCCCTTGTCATCGATTTCGTCAACCGAACCGGAATCCGCGTTGACCCCGAAGCCGGTACGGCCCGTGCCGAGGCGGGGACAACCTGGGCTGACTTCAACCACGCCACCCATGCCTTCGGGCTGGCAACCACCGGTGGGATTGTGGGATCCACCGGCATCGCCGGCCTGACCTTGGGTGGTGGCATCGGCTATCTCGCCCGCAAGCACGGCCTTTCCTGTGACAACCTGATCTCCGCTGACGTGGTGACTGCGGACGGCAAATTCCTGACCGCCAGCGAAACCCGGAACGAGGACCTTTTCTGGGCGTTGCGGGGCGGCGGAGGCAATTTCGGTGTGGTGACGTCGTTGGAATACAAGCTGCATCCTGTGGACATGGTCCACGCGGCCATCATCATCTACGGCATGGAGCAGGCCGACACCGTCGCGAAGTTCTACCGCGACTACATGGACACCGCCCCTGAGGAATTCGGAGCGTTCGTAGGCTTCCACCAGGGCCCTCCCGTCCCGTTCCTTCCCGAGGAATGGCACGGGAAGCCAGTCTGCGTGGTCATCGGCATGTGGACGGGTGATCCTGCCGAAGGAACAGCCTGCTGGCAGCCTTTCCTGGACGTTGCCCCCGTGGCGGGTTCGCTGGTTGGACCCATGCCGTACCCGGTACTCAACTCGGCATTCGATCCGCTCCTTCCGAAAGGGATGCAGGCCTACTGGAAAGCGGACTTCCTCTCCGAACTCAACGACGGTGCCATCGCGGCCCATCTTGAGTACGGCAGCAAAGTTCCCAGCGTGCAGACGTCCGTCCACGTCTATCCGATCGACGGCGCGGTGCAGCGCGTGGGGCAGACAGACACTGCGTTCGTCAACCGCGGCGTCAAATTCTCTCCCGTGATCGCCTGCATGTGGAACGATCCCGCAGACAACGAGGCGAACATCGACTGGGTGCGCAGTTATGCCGCGGCATTGCGCCCGTACTCCTCGCCGGGAGGCTACATCGGCTTCATGGACGGTGACGACCAAGGCAGGATCAGTGAGAACTACGGGGTCAATTACGGGCGGCTGCAAACCATCAAGGGCAAGTACGATCCCGGAAACCTCTTCCACGTGAACCAAAACATCAAACCCGCCTGACCCCGGGTGCGGACCCGGCCCAACTGACTCGCATTTGTTGTCGTTTTGAGCCCTCAAAACGGCCACAAATGCGACTCAGTTGGGCGGGACACCGGGCTGCCCCACGTAGGCTTGTGGGCATGAGGTTTTGCAGCTAATGGGTCACGGCCATTCACACGGACACACCGAGAATTTCGAGCCAAGCCCGACGGCGCTCGCGGCACGCAAACGGGCCAACTGGCTCCTCGTGGCCGTGTTGGCTCCGATTGCCGCGCTCACGATCGTTGCCATGCTGCTCATGTGGCCGTCCGGGAGCAAGGAGGGCATCACCTTCGCGAGCCCGTACGCCGCTGCTCCCGGGGTGACGTTCGATACCGGCAAGATTCAATCCGTCACCCAAGAGAGCTGCACGCAGGGGACCCAGGCTCCGGTAGCGAACGGGGCGAACGGGGCGAACGGCACAAACCAAAGCAGCGGAACACAGCCGCAGGGGTCCCAGTGCACCTTCGCGTCGACGCAGCCGGATAACGGCGGCAGCCCCGTGAAAGTGGTCATCAACCCGGATGTCGCCAAGTCCCACGGCGTCAAAGCCGGGGACAGCATCCGCTACCTGAACCTCTCCCGGGTGCAGGGCGCAGCGGCAGGCAACGGCTCGCCGTCGTACGTTTTCCTTGACTTCGTGCGGACCGTTCCGATGGCCCTCCTTGCGATCCTGTACGCCGTGGTGGTCATCGCGGTTGCGCGCTGGCGCGGTTTCAGGGCGCTCCTCGGACTGGCCGGGGCCTACGTGGTGATGGTCAGCTTCATGCTTCCGGGATTGGTGGAAGGCAAACCGCCGCTGCTCGTGGCTTTGGTCGGCTCCACGGCCATCATGATGGGAGTGATCTATTTCGCCCACGGATTCTCGGCCAAGACCTCCACCGCGTTGCTCGGCACGATCTTCGGCCTCGGCATCACGGCGCTGCTGGCCGCCTGGGCCACGGATGCAGCCAACCTGACCGGGATCGCCACGAGCGAGGGCGCCACGCTCGTCAACATGTCGGACAAGATCTCGCTCTCCGGGATCATCCTGTGCGGGTTGATCATTTCCGGGCTTGGAGTCCTCAACGACGTGACGATCACCCAGTCCGCGGCCGTGTGGGAACTCTACGAGCTGGCGCCGGAGACCGGGGCGCGCAAGCTGTTCACCTCGGCCATGAGGATCGGCCGGGACCACATCGCCTCCACGGTCTACACCATCGCCTTCGCCTACGCCGGTGCCGCGCTGCCCATCCTGATCATTGTCATGCTGTACGACCGCCCGCTGGTGGATGCCCTCACCAGTGCCGAGTTGTCCGAGGAAGTCATCCGCACGCTGGTGGGCTCCATCGGCCTCGTGCTGGCCATCCCGGTGACCACCTTGATCGCAGTCCTGGTGGTCAAGGCGACCGGTCCGAAGCGGCTCGGGGCCGCCGGCGCGGCGGTTTCGGAAGCAGCCCACGACGACGGCGACGTCCGGGAGCTTGAAGCCGCCGGGCCCGCCGACGCCTTCGAATCCTTCGACACCGGCGAGCTCGCCGCCGTTGTCATGACCAGGCGGGCACGCAGGGAAGCCGAGCGTCGCTAGCCCCCGATGACATTTGTCATCCCGCATTGGTGACACACGCCCCGGCGCCGGACGCGGATCCCGGCTTTGATGGGTAGTGGAGTAAACCAAGCCAAGGAGAGTCATGACAACAGCGAGTGTGCCGGCCGTCCACGCCGCCGGACTGCACAAGAGCTTCGGGAAGGTCCACGCCGTACGCGGCCTCGACCTCACCGTGCAGCCGGGGGAGGTGGTGGCGTTCCTCGGTCCCAACGGGGCGGGCAAGACCACCACGATCGACATGATCCTCGGATTGAGCGCCCCGGACCAGGGAAGCGTTTCAATCTTCGGCCACACTCCGCGGGGAGCGATCGCCCGCGGCCAGGTGGCAGCGGTGATGCAGACCGGCGGCCTGCTGCGGGACATCACTGTGCGCGAGACCGTACAGCTCAACGCCGCCATGTTCGATTCCGCCCGCCCCGTGGACGAAGTCCTGGCGCGGGCGGGCATCCTGGAGATTGCCGACCGCAAGGTCGAAAAGTGCTCCGGCGGCCAGCAGCAGCGGCTGCGCTTCGCCATGGCCCTCGTCTCCGATCCCGGATTGCTCATCCTGGACGAGCCCACCACCGGCATGGATGTCGCGGGACGACGAGACTTCTGGAACGCCATCAGGACCGACGCCCAGCGCGGACGGACCGTCATCTTCGCCACGCATTACCTCGAAGAAGCCGACGCCTACGCGGACAGGATCGTCCTGGTCCGGCAAGGCAGCATCGTTGCGGACGGCACCGCCGCCCAGATCAAGAACCTTGCCTCGGGCCGCACCGTCAAGGCTTCGCTTCCGGCAACCGAACGCGGACTGCTGGCCGGCTTGCCGCCCGTCGAAAGCATGGATTACGACGGCGGCCGCCTCACCGTCCGCACGGGCGACTCGGACGCCGTCGTGCGGTACTTGCTCAACAACACGGGCGCCCACGACGTCGAAGTGGCGGCCAACAACCTCGAGGAGGCTTTCGTCGCCCTCACCGGAGACGATGCCGTTCCGGAGTCCACGAGCATCACTTTTGAAGGAGACCTCGTATGAGCACGGCAGCAGTCGTCCAGGAACGGAAACCGTCCGCCGGCGGGGTCAACCGCACGTTCCTGTGGATCGAGATCAAGCGGATGCTCCGGAACCGCCGGACCATCATCTTCACGGTGTTCATGCCGGCCGTTTTCTTCTTCATTTTCGGCTTGTCCAACAAGGACAAGCTCCTGCCCAACGGGCACAGCTACGGCCAGTACATCCTTATCAGCCTCACGGTCTACGCCGCGATGACCGCCGCTACCGGCGCCGGCAGCCAGGTGGCAGTGGAACGTGCCCAAGGCTGGAGCCGCCAGCTTCGCCTCACGCCCCTCCTGCCCGGTGCGTATATCGCGGTGAAAGCCATGGCCGCGCTGACGCTGTCCCTCGTTGCCGTCGTGGCCCAGTTCGTCATCGGCGCCCTGGCAGGTGTCACCATGGATGCCCGGACCTGGCTGACGGCAGGGTTGGTAGCCTGGCTGGGCTCCCTGGTGTTCGCGGCCCTCGGCTTGTTCGTCGGATACCTCATGCCGAGCCAGAACGTCATGCAGATCCTCGGCCCGGCCCTTGCCATCCTTGCCATGCTCGGTGGGCTGTTCATGCCGATCGAAATCATGGGGGAGACCTTCGGGAACATCGCCAAGTTCACGCCCGCCTACGGGATCGGGCAATTGGCCCGGAGCCCCATCACCGGCGAGTTCGACTGGGCGTGGATCCTCAACGTGCTCATCTGGCTCGCGATCTTCGTGGCCGGGGCCGCCATGGCATTCCGCCGCGACACGAAACGTGTGTGAACAGGCCGCCAGGGTGGGCAGCATGACCAGCAAAGCCATGTTCCGTGGTCCCGGGCCACGGGGCTGGTTCATCGGTGCGGGACTCTCCATCCTCCTCTGGGCGTGGCCGACGTGGAACATCGTGTGGTCCGTGGACGAGCCGCTGGCCTGGAAAATGGCGGCGTCGGCGTCGTTGATCGTGTTCTTCGGTGCCTACGTCTTCCTGCCCCAGGTCAGTTGGCGCCTGGGCGTCCGCGCCGGCATCGTGTCCGTCTGCATCCTGCTCGCGCTGAACGGGCTGATGGTCCTCATCATCGGAAGGGAAGCCTTGTGGACCTGGACGTTCCTCGCCTGCGCCATCGCGATGACGTCCCTTCCGCCGCGCACCGATTTCTTCCTCATCGTCGCGTTGGCCCTCGTCTCCTTCGCCACGCAGCTGGTGACGGGCAACGGGGAGCAGGCCCTGCTCCAGGCCGGGATCATCCTGTCCCTCGGCCTCATGATGTCCGCCTTCGCCCGGCTGATCCGGCAGACAGCACGGCTCAGGGAAGCGCAGACTGAACTGGCCGACGCAGCCGTGGCGGCGGAGCGCAGCCGCGTGGCCCGGGACATGCACGACATCCTGGGGCATTCCCTGACGGTCATCGCCGTGAAGGCCGAGTTGGCGGGCAGGATGCTGGACACCGTCCCCGGCGACCACCCTGCCCGGGACCGGGCGGCCGCCGAGATCTCAGCGGTGCAGGACCTGGCCCGGGGTGCGCTCGCCGACGTCCGGGCCACGGTGGCCGGTTACCGCGGCGTCAACGTCCTGGCGGAACTCGCCGTCGCCCGGACGGCCTTGGAATCGGCCGGGATCGACGCGGAATTGCCGGGAACCGTGGAGCAGGTTCCGGCACGCCACCGGGAGCTCTTCGGCTGGGTTCTGCGCGAAGGCATCACCAACGTCGTGCGGCACTCCGGTGCCGCGCGCTGCCGCGTCCAGTTGACGGCGTCGAGCGTCCTGGTGGAGGACGACGGCGTCGGACCGGGTTCCGGGGGCCGCTCCGGGAACGGACTGGCCGGGATCCGCGAACGCGTGGGTGCCGCCGGGGGAACGGTAAGCATTGGCTTAAGTGACCTGGGAGGGTTCAGATTGGCGGTGGAGGTGTGAGCATCCGATTGGTGATCGCAGATGACCAGGCACTCGTGCGCGGGGCACTGGCCGCTTTGCTGGGCCTGGAGCCGGATATCGAGGTGGTCGCCGAACTGGGCGACGGGACAGGGGTGGCGGCCGCCGTCGTCGAGCACTCCGCGGATGTGGCGATGCTCGACGTCGAGATGCCCGGCCTCGACGGGATCAGCGCGGCAGCGGCCGTGCGGCGGGCCGCACCGTCGTGCCGCGTCCTCATGGTCACCACGTTCGGGCGGCCCGGCTACCTCAAGCGCGCCATGCAGGCCGGCGCCGCCGGATTCGTTGTCAAGGACACGCCGGCGCGGCAATTGGCCGAAGCGGTGCGCCGCGTCCATCAGGGGCTCAGGGTGGTGGACCCCGTGCTCGCCGCGGAATCCTTGACCGCGGGGGACAGCCCGTTGACCGAACGTGAGGGGGAGGTGCTCAAGGCAGCGTCCGACGGCGGCACGGTTGCCGATATCGCGAAGTCGGCGATGCTTTCCGAAGGGACCGTGCGGAACTACCTGTCCGCAGCGATGGCCAAGACCGGCGGGCGGACCCGTGCCGAGGCTGTGCGGATCGCCGAAGACAACGGCTGGCTGCTCTAGCAAGCGCCGCGAGAACGGACGGGCCATCCGATTTGCCCCGCTTTGAGACAATGGACGGGTGACTGTAGTAGCAACGCCCCCTTCGCCCAAGCTCGAACTGCCCCCGCTGCAGCTCGGCCGGATCACCGTGGACACCCCCGTGATCCTTGCGCCGATGGCCGGAATCACCAACTCGGCTTTCCGCCGGCTGTGCCGTGAATACGGCGGCGGCCTGTACGTCGCGGAGATGGTGACCTCCCGTGCCCTGGTGGAGCGCACCCCGGAATCGTTGCGCATCATTTCCCACGACGACGACGAAAAGGTCCGTTCCGTGCAGCTGTACGGCGTGGATCCTGTCACCGTGGGCCAGGCCGTGCGCATGCTCGTCGAAGAAGACCGGGCGGACCACATCGACCTCAACTTCGGCTGTCCCGTGCCCAAGGTCACCCGGCGCGGCGGCGGCTCCGCACTGCCCTGGAAGATCGACCTTTTCACCTCCATCGTCCAGACGGCCGTCAAGGAAGCGTCCAAGGGCGATATCCCGCTGACCATCAAGATGCGCAAGGGCGTTGACGAGGACCACCTCACGTACCTCGACGCCGGACGCATCGCCCGCGATTCCGGCGTTGCCGCCGTCGCGCTCCACGGCCGCACGGCCGCGCAGTTCTACTCCGGCCAGGCCGACTGGTCCGCCATCGCGCGCTTGCGTGAGGCGCTCCCGGACATTCCCGTCCTGGGCAACGGCGATATCTGGTCCGCCGAAGACGCCGTCCGCATGGTGCGCGAAACCGGGATCGACGGCGTCGTGGTGGGCCGCGGCTGCCAGGGCCGCCCGTGGCTCTTCGGCGACCTCCAGGCCGCGTTTGAGGGAAGCGATCACCGCCATCGTCCCGGGCTGCGCGAGGTGGCCGACGGCGTCTACCGCCACGCCGAGCTCATGATCGAAACCTTCGGCAACGACGAGTACAAGGCGCTGCGCGAGATCCGCAAGCACATGGCCTGGTACTTCAAGGGCTACGTCGTGGGCGGGGAACTGCGCGCCAAACTGGCCACCGTGCCGACCCTCGAGGTACTGCGCGAACTGCTGGACCAACTGGACATGGACTTGCCGTATCCGGGAACGGACTCGGAAGGCCCGCGCGGGCGTGCGGGCTCCCCCAAGAAGCCGGCGTTGCCCAAGGACTGGCTGCTCAGCCGCCAGATGGACGCGGAGCAGACCCGCGATATCGCCGCAGCCGAACTCGACGTCTCAGGCGGCTAGGGCGCGGCCCGGACCGGCGCGTGCACGCGCACGGCCCGAGTCGTGGAAAACTTGCTGCATAGGCACCGGCTGAAGAGACGCCGGCGCACGGCAAGCGGAGGAGGCAGATACCCATGGGAACTGAAGCGATGTCTGCAGCACGCCCGGCCGAAAACGCAACGGGCATTCCAGGCTACGTGGAAGCCGACTCGGCACGCTGGGTCCAGGAACCCCGCAAGAACACCTACCGCTCGGACTTCGAGAGGGACCGGGCAAGGGTGCTGCATTCGTCAGCGCTCCGGCGGCTCGGGGCGAAGACCCAAGTGGTGGCCCCGGACACCGACGACTTTGTCCGCACCCGCCTGACGCACAGCCTTGAAGTGGCCCAGGTGGGCCGCGAGTTGGGCCGCGCGCTCGGTTGCGATCCGGATGTTGTGGACACGGCGTGCCTGAGCCACGATCTTGGCCACCCGCCGTTCGGGCATAACGGGGAATCCGCGCTCAACGAGGTAGCCCACGGAATCGGCGGCTTCGAGGGCAACGCCCAGACCCTGCGCCTGCTGACCCGCCTTGAGCCCAAGGTCCTTGCCGCCGACGGCCGGCCCGCGGGCCTGAACCTGACCCGCGCCAGCCTTGACGCCGCCTCCAAGTACCCGTGGTCCGCCGTCGACGCCCCAGTCATCCACGGGCAGCGGAGCAGCAAATTCGGTGCCTATGAAGACGATCTGCCCGTGTTTGCGTGGCTTCGCGACGGAGCGCCGGGCAACCGCTCCTGCATCGAGGCCCAGGTGATGGACCTGGCCGACGACATCTCGTACTCCGTCCACGACGTCGAGGACGCCATCGTTGCCGGCCATTTCCAGCTGAAGTGGCTGGACAATCCGGACCACCGGGCCCGCGTGGTGGGGTACACCAAGCAGTGGTACTTGCCCCACAATGATCCCGCTGAAATCGACGCTGCGCTGGCCCGCCTCGAAGCCACCAGCGTGTGGGTGCGTGAGGCCGACGGCAGCCGGAAGTCGATGGCCGCGCTGAAGGACATGACCAGCCAGTTGATCGGCCGGTTCTGCCAAAGCGCCTTGGAGACTACGAGGGCGCACTTCGGCCCGGACCACCTCACCCGATACGCCGCGGAACTCATGGTCCCCGAGGACACGGTCACCGAGATCGCGGCCATGAAGGGACTTGCCACGACGTTCGTGATCTCCACTGACCATCGGCAGCCCGTCTATGAGCGCCAGCGCGAAGTCCTGCACGCCCTCGTCGGCGTGCTGAACGCGAGCGGAGACCGGCATCTTGAACCGATGTTCGCCGCGGACTGGCGGGACGCGCCCGACGACGGCGCCCGTCTTCGCGTCGTCATCGACCAGGTGGCGTCGCTGACGGACGCTTCGGCGCTGGCGATGTACGAACGGCTTGTAGGCAGCCTGCCGTCGCTCTGGTAGGCCCCGGGAGACACCGACGGCGGCCCACGGTTGCCCGTGCGGAGCGACTAGGATGGTGACGTGGCTGGCCTGATCAAACGTGAAGATATCGACGAAGTACGCCAGCGCACCGATATCAAGGAAGTCGTGGACGGCTACGTCACCCTCAAGGGCGCAGGCCTGGGCACGTTCAAAGGTCTCTGTCCCTTTCACGACGAGCGCTCGCCGTCGTTCACAGTCCGTCCCCAAGTAGGCCGGTACCATTGCTTCGGCTGCGGAGAAGACGGCGATGCCATTTCCTTTGTCCAGAAGATGGATCACAGTTCCTTCCACGAGGCCGTGGAGAAGCTCGCTGCCCGGATCGGCTACGAGCTTCGCTATGAAGACGGCGGCACAGGTCCCAACCGCGAAGAGGTAGGCAAGCGCCAACGGCTGCTCGATGCCCACAAGATCGCTGATGAGTTCTTTCGTGCCCAACTTCTCACTGCGGGTGGCGCCGAGGGCCGGAACTTCCTCCACGGCCGCGGCTTCGATCGGACCGCGGCCGAACAGTTCGGCGTCGGCTATGCGCCACAGGGTTGGGACTCGCTCCTGAAACACCTGCGGGGACGCGGATTCACGGATGCTGAGCTGAAGCTGACGGGGATGTTTTCCGAAGGCAACAGGGGCATCTACGACCGCTTCCGGGGCCGGCTCATCTGGCCCATCCGGGACATCGCCGGCGACACCATCGGCTTCGGTGCCCGCAAGCTCTACGAGGACGACCAGGGCCCGAAGTACCTGAACACTCCGGAGACCGTGCTCTACAAGAAGTCCCAGGTCCTCTACGGCATCGACCTCGCCAAACGGAACATCGCCAAGGACCGGCAACTGGTGGTGGTGGAGGGGTATACGGACGTCATGGCCTGCCACCTTGCCGGCGTCGGCACCGCCGTGGCCACCTGCGGTACGGCCTTCGGCACAGACCACATCAAGATCGCGCGCCGTTTGCTGTCCGACGACGGCACCGGGGGAGAAGTCATCTTCACCTTCGACGGCGACGCCGCCGGGCAGAAAGCGGCATTGCGCGCCTTTGAGGAGGACCAGCGTTTCGTCGCCCAGACCTATGTTGCCGTGGAACCTAGCGGAGCCGACCCCTGCGATTTGCGCCAGCTCAAGGGGGACGCGGCCGTCCGGGACCTGATCGGCACCCGCCGGCCCCTCTTCGAATTCGCCATCCGGGCCTCCCTTAAACGCCACAACCTGGACACCGTGGAAGGCCGGGTGGCCGCCTTGCGGGAGTCCGCCCCTGTCGTGGCCCAGATCAGGGATTCCGGCATCCGTCCGGCCTATGTGCGGGAGTTGGCGGGCTGGCTCGGCATGCCCATCGAGGAAGTCAGCCGCGCAGTGGGCCTGGCCGCCAAACGTGCCGCCTCGGGCGTACCGGCAACGGGCACCGCGGGAACTGCGGGCACTCCAGGAACGCCGGGGCACGGGCAGGGCACGCAGCCGGGCCAAGCCGGCCAGCCGGCGGCAGCACCGCCGTCGGACGCCCACATCGCCTTCATGCGGCCGGATCCCCGGGATCCCATCGCCGCCATGGAGCGGCAGGCGCTCGAAGTGGTCATCCAGAACCCTGCTGTTCTTGGGGGCGAGGCTGCCCTTGGCGGCGGAGCCTGGGAACGGTTTGAGGCCTGCCACTTCGTCACTCCTGCCTACTCAGCTGTGCACACCGCCATCCGGGCTGCCGGGCTGGTCCACGCGGGGGACCCTGTGGCCTGGGTGGAAGGGATCCGGCAGGAGGTTCCGGAGCCGCTCCAGGGCCTGGTTTCCGAGCTTGCCGTGGTTCCATTGCCCGCCAGCACGCCCGAAGCGCTTCAGCGGTATTGCCGCGACATTTTGGCCCGCCTTTTCGAGCTGCAGATCACCAGGGTCAAAGCGGACAAGATGGGCCAGTTGCAGCGCCTGGACGCCTCGGCCCAGCCGGAAGAGTTCCAACGCCTCAACCGGGAACTCATGCAGCTGGAAATGCAGCGCCGCGCCCTGCGCATGGACAGCTAGGGCCTCCCCGGCGCCGATTTCGTTTCCCGTCAGCCCTTTGTTAGGCTTGTACACGCTTCATTCCTCCGTAGCTCAATTGGCAGAGCATTCGACTGTTAATCGAAGGGTTACTGGTTCAAGTCCAGTCGGAGGAGCGCTACTCAAAAATCCCCGTCCTCAGCAGAGGGCGGGGATTTTTGGCGTCTATGCATTTGTGTCGGACCGGGTCTTCCACTCGTCCACTCAGGCTGCGGTGCGCGTACCCGGCCGGAAGGGCCGCCGACTCAGCCGAAAGGGGAGTACGTGCCGTCAGAGACGAGCTCGATTGTCCCGTCGGGCACGCTCATCAACGGTCCATGGCCCGGGAGGATCGTTTCGGCGCCCAACTCCCCGAGTATCCCTATGCTGGCCACGGTCTGCGCCGGGAGGTGATGGAAGACGGCGGGCAACAGCTGTGGCCCGCAGACCGGACTGACGGCGTGGCCTGTGACGAGCGCGTCCCCGGTGACCACGGCTTTGGCTGAAGGGATGAAGAAAGACGCGTGGCCGCTGGTGTGCCTTGCCGTGGCAATGATCCGGGGAGATCCCGGGAGCGCGTCCAGGGTGTCCGGGGTCATCGCAGCGACGCCCGGGACCGCGACGTCGGACAGGCCCCCGGATCGGACGGCGTGCAGGGCCCACGCGCCGACCCTGGGCCGGAGCATCCGCACACCGAGATCCTTGATGGTGACCTGCTCGAGGACCTCCCGGCGGATGTTCGGCAACTCCGCCTGGGACGCGAATACCGGAATGCCCATTGCGGATATTCTCGCCGCATTGCCGATGTGGTCAGAGTGGCCATGCGTCAGGAGAACTCCGGCGGCATTTTCCATGGCCAGTCCCAGGAAATTCACGCTCGATTGGAGCAGCGGCCAGTTCCCGGGATAGCCCGTGTCAATGAGGGTGAATTCTTCGCCCCCCGTGAGGATGGTCCAATTGACTGCCGGGCCTTGGACGAAAAAGACGTCCTCGGCAACTTCCTTCACGTTGTCCTCGGCTGACCAGTTCTTCGACATGCTTCCTTCTGTTCCTGTGCGTCACGGATGCGCCGTGGACGCACCTCGCGAGCCCCGTCCGCGGATCGTGAGCGCCTCGTGCGCGCCGGACCATCCTATCCTCGGGGAGGGAGTCGACATGGCACCATCGAAGATACCCGGGAGGGGTATCTTGCCGTCCTTCCCGCAGTGCCCGGGGCTCGATTTCACTTGAGGCAAAACCTTTGCTAAAGTCATAACCGCTTCATTCCTCCGTAGCTCAATTGGCAGAGCATTCGACTGTTAATCGAAGGGTTACTGGTTCAAGTCCAGTCGGAGGAGCGCGAAAGGCCCCGCACCGGTTTTATTTGGTGCGGGGCCTGTTTTTTGCTTCGTTTTGCCTGATTTTGCGCGATTATTCGAACGGGCAGAATTCCGCCGTCACGACTTCAGACAAAGTCCATCTCCACCTGGAGGAACCTCGCTGCCTCAGCCACGGCGGACTGGAAGGCGTCATCTTCGGTGGGCGGGGTCCGCGGTTCCCTCGGGTGCCATTCGTGGGCGGCGGAGTGGACTCGGGTGAATCCGCCCCCTGGGGGTGCGTAGAAGATTCCGAAGCGCTGGACAGGCCATTCGGGAGAGGTCTCGGGAGCCACGAGCAGGGCCGCGCCGTTGCTCGGATTGAACCATTGCGCAATCGGGCGGCGGCGGTCCTCCGTGAAGAGGCCGGCCGCATAGAGGGCTGCCGATTGCGGGCTGGTCACCGTGCATAGACGATCCCACCACAGCGGCAGGATGCCATCATCCTTGCGCTGCCATGGAGCTGGAATAGGCTGCAGTTCCTGCCAACGGGGCACATCTCAACTTTATCGCCGGGCCATGACCGGCAACAGGCCCCGCAGCAACGGAAGGCCCCTAGTCCTTTTTCCACGGCCCGGGATTGATCCGGTAGAGGAGTGCTGAACCGATCACCGCGCCCAGCAGGGCTCCGAACACAGGGTTTCCGGCCCCGCGGCCCAGCAGGAAGCCGACGACGGCGCCAAGCATCGCCCCGAGGAAAAGGCCCCTGCCGTTGCGGTGCGGTTTGCGCGTCATGACTTGAGCCTACTTCGCCTTGCGGACGGCCCGCCGTCGAACATCAGTGGATGGAGGGGACGAACCGCGGCCGCACGACGAGCCACAGCGCCGCCACGGCGCCTGCGAGACACACGGCCTGGACGGCACCCATGGGAATGGCTGAGCCGACTCCAAGCCAGCCGACCACGGGCGGGATGATTCCGGCCATCAGGAAGTTGGAGGCACCCAGCAGGGAAGCTGCCGTCCCGGCCTGTGCACCATGGTTGGCCAGGGCAATCACCTGGACGCAGGGGAACATGAATCCGGTGGCGAGGATGTAGAACCACAGCGGGACCATGACGCCCCATAGGCCGAAGTGGAGCAGGTCGAACACCACGATCAACACTGCCATCAGCAGCATCCAGACTGTGGCAAAAGCGATGATCCATTGGGGTGCCACCCGTCGGATAACCCTGGAACTGATCTGGACGCCGGCGACGATGCCCAGCGAGTTGACACCAAACAGCAGGCCGTATTCCTGAGGTGAGAAGTTGTAGACCTGTTGGAACAGGAAAGTGGACGCGGAAAGGTAGGCAAACAGGCCGCCGAAGTTGAACCCGCCTACGAGGAGCATCCCGACGAAAATCCGGTCGGCGAACACGGCCCTGTAGCGTTGGGCAGCCGTCGAGGTCGTCTGCCGGCGGAGCTCAGCGGGATACGTTTCCCGGATGAGGAACACTGCGGCAACGATTACCAGGAATCCGTAGCTCGCCAGGAAATAGAAGATCCCGGGCCATGGCACTACCAAAAGCAGTTGTGAACCGATGATCGGAGCCAGGATGGGCGCCAGGCCATTCACCAAGGACATCCGGGAGAACATCCGCACCATCGCATAGCCGGCGAAGAGGTCCCTGACCATGGCCATGGCCACCACGCCACCGCCGGCGGCACCCACGCCCATCAGGACGCGGAACAGGGCAAGCGTGCTGATATCCGTGGACAGCGCTGCGCCGAGGGAAGACCCGATGTGCAGTGCGGTGGCCAGGATCAAGGGCATGCGGCGTCCGAACTTGTCGCTGAACGGGCCCACCACCAATTGACCGATTGCGAAGCCCACCGTGGTGCCGGTCAGTGTGAGTTGGATCGCAGCCGCTGATACGTCGAAATGACGCTCAAGGGCGGGAAACGCCGGTAGGTAGAGATCCACGGTAAATGGACCCAACGCGGTCAAGGCGCCAAGCAGCAGGATATAGAGGAGTTTTTCGCGTCGACTGAGGGAATCGCCCGGTACAGGGGGAGTGTTCACGATTATCAATCCTATGTGCCACAGATCATATTTATCAGCGATAGCGGGGCGCGCCGCAGGCCTGTCCCGGAAGTTGAGGCTGAGGCTGAATGGTAGTTTTGTGGACAGGTGCGCGTGGGCGGTTGTCATCGTGTGCGTGCAGGAGCGGGTAGGAGCAAGAAGGAAGCAGTGAGGCGGGACCTATGAGTGGACGTCACAGCGGCCGGGCCGGCCAACGCCCGGGCATTTCGGCGTTGCCGAATACCCTGAAGCTTGCAGCCCGGCTCGCGCCGAGGCAGCTCAACGACGAAATCAGCTTGGCCAAGCTCGAGCTCAAGGGCAAGGGAAAGCACCTGGGAGTTGCCGGCGCGTTCGTTGGCGTTGCGCTGGTCTTTTTGTCCTTGCTTGTCATTGCCCTGGTGGTGGCGGCAATCTTGGGCCTGGCCACCGTCATGCCCCCGTGGCTGGCTGCGCTTGTGGTGGCGGCGGCGTTCCTTGTGATCATTCTCATCGGAGCCCTTGTCGCCTTCCGTGCGTTCAAGGCGGCCATGCCGTTGGTACCCGAAAAGACCATGCGGAGCATCAAGCACGATCTGGGCATAGTCAAGGAGGGTACGTCGTTCGACGCGAGCGTCCTTGACCCGTCGTCGGAGGCATACAAGGCGGCGGAAGCAGCGAAGGCCGCTGCGGCAGAGAAGGCCAAGGCCGAAAAGGCCGCCAAGGAAGAAGCACGCAAAGCCGAGCAGCCCCCCGCCCCGAGCGAAGCCGAGCTGCTCCGCCGTCTGGAGCAGCGCCGTGAGCATCTCGCCGACGTTCGCGATCAGCTCGGCGTCGAGCTCGACGTCAAGACCCAAGGAAAGGTCCTCCTCGACGTTGCGGGGCACAAGTTCGACGACGGACGCCGGTTCGCTGCCGACAAGTTCACAGATTTCAGTGAGAAGGTTCCGGCCGGCTTGCCGGAACGGCTCGCCGCGCGCTGGAAGGAGCTATTGCTCTTCGCCGCTTCCGCCACGGTGGCCGCAGTCGGCCTACGGAAGCTGTTCAAGTAATCGGGACGGCAATCACCAGCGTCAGCTGCGGACTACGGAAAGGGGGACAGGTGAAGTTCATCGGTGCAGGCGCACGCCGGGGCCAGCCACAGATCGACCACGATCTCATCTTCACCGTCCCCAATTTCCTGACTGTCTTGCGCTTCATGGGCGTCCCGCTGTTCGTGTGGCTGGTGCTCTGGCAGAGGGAATACGGTTTCGCGGTCCTGGTTCTTGCCATCATGGGCGGTACCGACTGGGTGGATGGCTACGTCGCACGGCGTTTCAACCAGACCTCCAAACTGGGCCGCATCCTCGATCCCGTCGCGGACCGCCTGGCACTCATCACGGTCGCTGTCACGCTCGCCATCGCCGGGGTGGTGGATTGGTGGTACCTGGCCGCCCTGGTGGTGCCCGACGTCGTCCTGGCCACAGCCTCGTTGTTCTATTTCCATAGCCACCCCGACCTCCCGGTGAGCCGGATCGGGAAGATCCGCACCGCGTTCCTGCTCCTGGGCACGCCCCTCCTGGTCCTCTCCAAGCTCGCGGTTCCCTTCGCCGGTGTCTATTTCGTGATCGCCTGGATCTGCCTGGGCTTGGGTCTGGCAGGACACTGGGTGGCGGCCTACAACTATTTCTGGGCAATCCTCCGCAAGGGCAAAGAACTCAAAGCCCACGACGGCGGCCGCAGCTGATGGTCTGGTTGGCAGTCCTTCTTGCGGTGCTCGGCGCCTTCTGCCTTGCCATTGGGGCCCAGCGGCAGGGCAGCGCGGTCAAAGCCGATACCGGTGGCCTCGCCTTGAGTTCCCATGGTTTCCTGAGGCTCCTCCGAAATCCGCGCTGGATGTTCGGCCTTCTGCTCCTTGCCTTGGGCATGGGCATGAACGCCATTGCGTTGGTGTCGGCACCCTTGACGGTGGTCCAGCCCATCGGCGCCATCGCCTTGGTCATCACCACGGTGGTCAACGCGAAGGACCAGGGACTCAGCATCAACCGCGGCACCGTGGTGGCGATCTCTGCCTGCGTGACCGGCTCGGCAATGTTCGTCCTGTTGGCCGTCAACGCCACCCAGGAGAACCATCACGTCAGCGGCGAGGACGAAATAACCATCGTGCTGCTGTTGACCCTCGCCGTCGGGCTCTTCGGAACCTTGGCCGTCATGTTCCGTCACCGCCTGAGTGCTTTCGTGTACATCCTGGGAGCCGGGGTGCTGTTCGGATTCGTCGCGGTCCTGACACGTATCATCGGCCGGCACCTGCTGGACCCCAACGGGCACTTTCTGCTCAATGTGCAGTGGTACACCGTGGTCGCCATTGCCGCGGCAGGCGGCCTCGGCTCCTGGTTCGTGCAGAGTGCCTACTCGGGCGGGCCGCCGGATTTGGTGATCGCAGGGTTGACCGTGGTGGACCCCATTGTCGGAATTGCCATCGGGATCGCAATTTTGGGTGAGCTTCGTCCCGATGTCCACGCCGTGCTTGCAATCGGCATGGCTGTGGCCGCTTCCCTTGCTATCGTGGGGGTTATTGCCCTGAGCCGGCACCATCCGGAGGTCACCAAGCGAAAGCGTGACGCGAAGGCGGCTGCAAGCCGGAAGGCCTAGGGCAACGTTCGACAACCGTGCCCCGCACACCCGCGGCAGGCAACCGGCGAAGACACCGCAGGGCCAGGCGTTTTGCGATGTTCGCACCGTGACCATCAGGAGTTCTCCACGTGACCGTTCCCGAAACCAACAAACCCCTCACCATCCTGATTGCGGCCGAGACCTACCGCCCGCAGGTCAACGGTGCTGCTCAGTTCGGGTACCGGCTTGCCAAAGGCATGAAGGCGCGCGGACACAATGTCCATGTGCTGGCCTGCCGGGCGGACAACGGCAAGAGCTTCACCGAATTCGGGGATGAAGGCACGATCCACCGCCTGAAGTCCCACGGAGTCTTCACGCACGAATACTTCCGCATCTGCTACCCCTGGGAAATCAAGAACGACATTCGGCTGCTCTTCGACAAGGTCCAGCCCGACGTCGTTCATATCCAGAGCCACTACTCGATCGGCGAGCACGTTCTCTACGAGGCGAAGAAACGCGGCATCCGGATCATCGCCACCAACCACTTCATGCCCGAAAACCTTAATCCGTTCCTGCCGTTCCCGCAGTGGTTCAAGGACATCATCGGGCGGGTGTCGTGGAAAGACATGGGCAAAGTCATGGGCCAGGCCGACGTCGTCACCACCCCCACGCCGCTCGCTGCGAAGGCCATGCACCAGCACGCTTTCCTTCGCAAGGTCCTGCCTCTGTCCAATGGTATTGACGCAGCCGCTTATGAACTTGGGCCGGGCGAAGAGATCGAGCGGAATCCCGACCCCACCGTTCTCTTCGTCGGCCGCCTTGCTGAAGAAAAGCATGTGGACGTCCTGATCGATGCGGTCGCCAAGACACCTGCCGAACTCAATGTGCATCTTGAGATCGTCGGCGGCGGCGAGGTCCGTCCCGCATTGGAGGAACAAGCCAAACGCCTGGGCCTGAGCGGGCGGGTCAAGTTCCTGGGGCTCGCAAGCGATGAGGAACTCAGGAAGGCATACCTTCGAGCTGATCTGTTCTGCATGCCCGGAACCGCCGAACTGCAGTCCCTCGTGACGCTCGAGGCGATGTCGGCGTCGACGCCGGTTCTTCTCGCCAATGCGATGGCCCTGCCGCACCTTGTGCGCGACGGCGAAAACGGACACTTGTTCACGCCAGGGGACAGCAACGAGCTGGCAGCCAGGATCACAGAGCTTTTCCGCCTGCCGGCCGGCGAACTCGAAGCCATGGGCAAGGCGAGCCGCGCCATGGTGGAACCACACAGCATCCAAGGCACTCTCCAGACGTTCGAGGACCTCTACCGCGGAGCGGGCTACGAGGACAAGGTCATCTAGCCACGCGGATCGGCTTGACCCCAGCTTGGCGTTGGGAGCCGAATAGTTTTGCTAGAGTGTTTTGGCCGGGAGGACGCTGACAAGGCGGCCCCTGGCCGACGCGGGGCTATAGCTCAGCTGGTTAGAGCGCGGGACTCATAATCCTAAGGTCCTCGGTTCAAGTCCGAGTAGCCCTACCAAAAAGAGCCCCTGAGCTGCGGAAACGCAGTTCAGGGGCTCTTTCGGTTTTGCGTTCTGAGGTAGCGATCCACCGGAAACGTTTTTAGTTGCCGAACGCCTCGATCAGCGAGGTGTTATCCGGCGCCTCATGTGTCTTCTGGACGTAGTGCTTCCTCGTCATGTTTTCACTCGAGTGGATTTCACGGACGAGGACGAGGGCCTCGCGGTCGCCGAGAAGCTGGGCCCGGTCCTGGTCTGCGCGCTCGGACACAAGGGCGCCGTCAACGGCATCCTTGTACTGGCCCGCGCCGAAGGCGCGGCAAGCTGGAGCGGGCTTTGAACCGATAGTGCAGTTGAGCGGGCCGGTCGATGGTGCCAAGCCGATCTTCGACCGAGGGAACGAGTGCATCGTGGTGAACGTTTCAGTGTCGTCAGAGTGACGAGTTTCAACGACCGTAAGGAATGAGAACCAGCAAGTGGCAACCGACTATGACGAAGTCCGTTCCGACGTCAAGGAATCCCAAGACCGCTCCCTGGAGGCTCTGCAGTCCGCCGCCGCCCCGGATGCCCGCAGCGTCGTCAACGAACTCGACGAAGCAGATGCCCTCGATGAGGGCCTCACGCCAGGCGGAGAATTTATCTCCGAAGAGCTGGTCGTCCAAGTAGTTCCTCAAGCGGAAGACGAGTTCACCTGCTACTCCTGTTTCCTGGTTCGGCACCGGTCCCAACTCGCTCGTGAAAGCGACGGACACGCATACTGCATCGAGTGCGAGGGCGAAGACAGTCCCCTTTAAGGCCTGCGCGTGGTTGTGCTTGGGGGCACGCTCAGCTTTCCCAGCAAACCTCAAGGCGGCCCGGGGAAGATCTTCGTGGAGCTTCGGTCAACCGCTATTTGACCGGGGCTTCGCCCGTTCCGGGAGCCGGACGCTGGCGAAATACCGTCTTTCGTGGGTGCTTTCCCAATTTGCTCACTGTCGTGTCGGTAGTCCAGAGCGCTTTTGACCACGGGAGTATCCTTACGGACTCAGGAGCCGGGGTTCTTGCGGAGGTACTCCCGCAGCCCAGGAATGGCGTAGTCAACCTTTCCGTGCCCGGTTGATTCGATGAGTCCTGCATCGATGAGGCGGTTCCTGTATTTCGCAACCAGGGTTGGCCGGGACCCGGTTCGGTGAATGATGTCCGCGGTCGTCGACGGCCCGTCATCGGTGGACATTGCATGGAGGAATTCGCGGTCCTTGGCTGAGGCGGTTGCGAGGGCTGCTTCGATGACAACGCGTTCGTTGCGCCGGATGCCGGCGGCGATCGCTCTGTCGACTGCGTCGGGGGAGAGCGGGCCGTTTTCCTTCTCAGCTTCACGCCAGAGGAAGTAGCCGATGAGTTGGATCAGGAAGGGGTAGCCGCCCGTGGCAGCTGCTGCCTTCTGGATCTGTTCCGGCGGGATACTGATGCCAGCGGCGGCGAACGTGCCGGTGTAGGACTTCTCGACGTCGCGCACGGCCGGGGCATGCAAGTCGATTTTGTCGGCCCTTCGAAGGAATGTCGCTACACCTTCGTTCAGCAGGTCTGATACCGCTGAGGGCAATCCCGCGAAGATCAACGCGATGGGCAGCCGATCCTGGATGAAGTGCTGAACGTTGGCAGCAAGCTGGGCAAGCTCGGCGCGGTCAGCTGCGTGAATCTCATCCACCGTGATCAGCAGGCCCGTGCCATGTTCGTTCAGGAGCGCCAGCAGAGCTTCTCCCAGTTCCCGCCAGTCGACCTGGCGTTCGGGTGTCAGCTGCGAGGTGATGCTGAAGCCGGCGATCGATAATCCTGTGATGCGGCGGCGCGATTCGGGCTGGTCGGCCAGTTCCTGAGTCAATCTACGCATCTTCTCCCCAATGCGGCCCATGAACGCAGTGGTGGCAGTCTCGGCGATGACGGCCCATCCGTGTTCGCGGGCAACGTCGTGGGCTGCGCCGAGCATGACGGTCTTGCCGATGCCTCGGGCGCCGGTGAAGATGGACAGCAAGCCTGGCGCGCCCGAGCCAAGTTCCAACCCGTACTCGAATTCGTCCAGAAGCCCGGAACGGCCGATGACCTCGGGTGGTGTGGCGCCGGCCGTGGGTCGAAACGGGTTCTCCGTCGTGGGCACGCTACTTCCTCCAGGAAACAAGTGAATCGGGGTGAATTTGGTTAATTTGGCGAGTATGGTGAGTTTGGTGAATAACCAACATGCTAGCCCATTTGATCTTCCTTGGGCGTTGATGCGCGGCACACTCGATCCGTTCCTCGGCGCAGAGAATCGGCATGCCGGCTCTCCTCTTCACACGCGGCACGAGGGATGTAGCGCGTGGGCCGCTGGCCGGCGTCAGCGGAGCCGCCCAACGGCCAACCAACTTGTGGACATGGCCAAAACACGGGGGAGGCATCAGTCACCTGAATTGACGGGGCGGAAGGTCCTCAGAGCCCGCACCCCAGCTGGACGTCAGGTGATTGGTGTGGAGCTGTCAGAATAGGGCTCATCGCTTCCTTCTCTGGCAACGACTTGTGAAACTCCTAGACCCCAGCCTGACATCAAGTGTCGCAATTCCAGACGTTCCCCGGCAGGGGGAACGTCTGGAAATAGCTGGACTCGGCAACGAAAAAGTTGCCGAGTCCAAAATATGTTCAGTCCTTCGCTCTAACCAACTGATCCTAAGGGCTAAGGAGGTCGCGATGACAGGATCCCCGAACTCCTTCCGGGCCTCTACCGTGAACTGAAAACAACAGCGTTGCGAATGTGCTTTCGCGTCTCGACTATCAAAAGCTCATTGGGGACCCAGGGCGAATGATGGAAGTTGCAGCCAGGGTTCAGTCGCAGCAGTTCCGCACCCCAGAAGAGAAGTCCGGCGAGGTGGCGAGGTCATTCTCTTCTCACTGCTCGAGGGGCAGTTCTAACTGAGGAGTTGGACGAGGAAAGACTCTTAGCCCTGGCAGTGATCTTGCTGCCGTCGGCCGACGGCGGGGACGACGCCATCAAGAAGCACAATACGTTCGGAATTTTTGTGGGCTTTGAGATTGATGTGACTGACCTGAGCGGGGAAGATATGGAGCTTGACGAGACTGAAGCCGAGTTGAAAAGCGCGCGACAGACGCGATCGCGGCCCAGCGCGAAGTGATTGGAAACGAGATCACGAAGCGCGGCACAGATGACAAACTAGCGGGGATCCAAAAGATCCGCTTCGATACGCAACCGGCTAAGGGGTGCTCGACCACCGGCGGCACGTCCCTGCTGCTTCTTCTGGCCAGTACCGAGGATCCACTGCCTTGCCTGCGAATCTCTTATTGCTTCCTTCCGGCGGCCAGGTTCTGAGGATCTCGAATGGCTGCCATCGGTTCTCGCGTCTTCTTTCCGATCCCGAGATGTATCACCATCACGGTGTGGTCGGTGCTTAGGAATGGGGTGTCGTTGATGGGAGAATAGCCCATGTTCTATTCAAATGTTGCCGAGTTTGTCAGCGACAATCTGGCCACAACGTATCGCAGGAAGTTCATTGTCGGCGGCGGTGTGATTTGGTGCCCGCAATGGTGGAAGCATGCCGAAGCAATCAGTCGTTTGGATGCATTGTGGCGTGCGTGGGAATTCTTGCGCCTCGACGAAACCACAGGCATGAGCGTGTGGTGGCGCGACCACGCGGACCATCACATGTCGGTGCTGCTCTCGGTTGACGGCCCGTTCAAGGGGTGCAGCCCGGACGGCGGCCATCTTGCCGAACTCGATCCCCTGCCGTGCGAGGAACCCCTGCCCGGATGGTTTTGATGCCCGGCTATGGCCCGGGACGGGTTGATCGAGCCTGCCGGACGCCGCTGTAATGGGCGTCTGGAAGTACGTCGCCGAGGTTTGGGCCGTTTCCAGATCGCGGACCCGGTCCTGCAGACTCAGCCACTCTTGCTGACTACGTGATTTTGGGAAAGAACGCCATTAATCCATGAGCGCAGGGCTGCTGCCGGTGCGGCCCCGGCGCGGCGTGCGAGGACCTTTCCGCCGATCAGGATCATGAGCGTGGGCACCGCCTGAATGCCGAAACGCCAAGCCAGATGGGGGGAGTTGTCCACGTCGACTTTGACGAGTTTCACCCTTCCGGCCCGTTCCCGCGCCAATTGATCGAGCACCGGGCTGACTGTCCGGCACGGGCCGCACCACACAGCCCAGAAGTCGACAAGTACCGGAAGAGTTGCCCCCTCGGCGACTTCGGCGAAGTCGCCGTCGCTGGCGGCAACGATCCAAGGCAACAGCTGATGGCAGTGCCCGCATCGCGGCAGGCCGCCGGCGCTGGACGGAACCCTGTTTGACTTTGCGCAGTGCGGGCAGACGGTGATGTTTTCTGTCATTCCTGCCGGCTTTCAGACGGCGGGCCGGCCGGAACAACGAGGTCAGTATTGGCATGGGATCTTTCCCGATGCTGTGCTCCCGCTTCGCGCGCGCAATGCTCGCAGCAATAGATTCCTTCGTCGGTCTCGACGCCGTGTCCCAACAACCGGCAGCCACAATGTTCGCACGCCGGTGCCATCATATGGATGGCACATTCGAAGCTGTCGAACGTGCCCTTTTGGTCAGCCCTGGTGACCGTGAAAGTCCTCGGATCGTCGTTTCCACAAACGTCGCATCTTGCCATCGTGGTGTCCTTTCATTGTGACCGTGGAACCGGCTTCGGCATTAGGTCCGAAAAGAGGCCCATGCCCAGTATCTGCCGTGACCCATCCGTGCTGTAGGGGCGAAAGGCCCCGACGATGAGCCATTGTTGGGGTTGACGGGTCAGAGTAATTCGCCAGGCGGTAGGTTTCGCCGCGGCAGAAGCTGACCAGGACGGTCAGGACCGGCATTCGACTCTGGCCGGGCAAGTCCCTGATGTGGGGCGGCGAATGTCGGCTTGTGGGGCCCAGGAGTTGGACGTTGAAGGGTAGTACTAGGGGAAGCCCCACCAGCAATGCTGAAGGGGCTTCGACTGTTTTGATTCTGTTATGACGAACATCATCTCCCGAACTTGCGGAGTCCTGGTGCTTCCTGCCTCGTCACCGGCAGACCAAGGCGGATCAGATCCACTGTGTGTTCCAGGGTTCCCCTGTTGTCCGTTCCCGTTCTTCTTTCGAAGAACGTACTAACAGTGTTACGCCTGATTTTCTGGTGACGCAAGAGCCAAATTTCCCAGTGTCGGCGTCCTTTATGAACGGTCGCTTGAGCCCCGCGGCTCATGTCGCTCCGGGACCGCCCTGCAGTCTTACCCGCAGAACCTGCAGGTACCTTCGCGATCTCGCTAAGAGAAGGCTCGGACATTCTCATGTCCTGAACAACCCGGCGTCATCTGATGGTTACCTGCAGGCGCTCTTAGTGTACGACCGGGCCAGCCACTCCAACAGGGGCCAAGGTCCCCCTGACGGGCGGACTGTTCTCCTGGGCGACGCCTGTGGAGCCGTGTCGCTTCTGGCTGGCCAAGGCGGCTCGCTCGCTATCGCCGGTGCCGCGCTGCCGCGGGACATCGTGGGACCGGTGGCCTCGCGCAGGCGGATCGGGCCGGCCCTGCCGGAATTCGAGCGACGCTGGCGGCCTGTGGTGGAGGCGGCCGGGAGGCGCGCCGTCTCGTTGTTCCAGATCTGCTGTTCCGTTCCCTTGAAAGGAACGCGATGTTCCCCAGAAGGAAAAGCAGCAAGGCAACGCACCACCAGCCGTTGTAGGGCGATCGGGTGCGGCTCGAGGAAAAGCAGAACAGAATCAGCAGGCTCAGAGTCACCACCCCAGGAGCGACCCGCAGGGTTGTTACATCGAGGACCAGGTGTGGCCTTATCGGAACCGCATCGCCATGGGGGCTCCTGCCGCTTATTGAGCGATCCATGCCTGTGCCGGGCCTGTCGTTATTGTGGGTTGTTTTCCAGGGTGTGCAGGACGTATTCGAGCTGTTCGGCGGTGAACGTTCCGGGGTGGCGGACGAGCAGTGTTCCGTCCGGGGCGATGATGGCGGTGAACGGCAGGCCTGATATTTGGTAGGCCCCGGCGGTGGTTCCGTTGGTGTCGGCCAGCAGCGGGTAGGTGGTGCCGCTGCGTGCGGCCAGGTCCGTTGCCTGGCCGGCTGGGTCTGCGACGTCGATGCCAAGGAATGCTGTGGAGGATCCCAGGTCCTGGTGGGCTTGTTGGAGATCGGGCATTTCCTGCGTGCAGGCGGTGCAGGTGCTGGCCCAGAAATTGACGACCGTGTATTTGCCTTTCGTTCCGTCCAGGGAGGTCCGGGTTCCTGGGTTGCCCAGCCTCGGCAGGGTGAAGCCGGGGGCGGCTTGCCCCAGTTCGGCGGGTTTCGCCGCGGTGGCACTGGAGGATGCGGGCCCGCCGACCGTGGCACCGGGACGTCCGGGAACGAGGTCCACGGCCATTTGGGCCATGCCGTGGGCGAAGAGGGCCGTGTTCGCGGATTCGGTGCCGAATTGCCCGATCGCCGCTTCCTTGCCTGCGGGATTGATGAAGAACAGTTCGGATCCGTGGACAACGTCGTGGGTCTGCGGGTCGACGCCTATCGGTACGTGGTATTTCGCGGCCACGGCCGTGAGTTGATCGGGAGTTCCGGTGCCGAAGACCCAGTTGGTCTCGGAGGCGAGTCCATGGTCCTCGGTCCAGGCCTTGACGTCCCCGACCGCCGGATGCGCAGTGTTGGCGTTGATGGAGAGGAAGACGACGTCGGCCGCGGCAGCGCCCAAGTCGCGGTTGGCCTCGGTGACGTCCTGGGCCAGGAGAGTGCACAGGTCCTGGCATTGGTCGTCGTTGAAGGAGAGCACGACGGACTTTCCACGGTATTGGGAGAGGCTGACTGGCTTGCCGTCCTGCGCGGTGAGGGTGAAATCCGGGGCGTTATCCAGCGGGGGGTGCAGAACGTCCAGCTGCAGGAGTCGGGCCGTGGCGGCGTCGATGCCCGGTTCGACCGTCACGGACGCCGGGGTGGCCGCCGTCGTGCCTGGCTTGGACGGGGCCACCAGGAAGATTCCGGCAACGGACGCGGCGATGGCGAGGCCGGCAATGGCCCAGATCGCGGCTGCGATCAGCCGGCGCCTGTTCGTGGCTGGATCGGTGGATGGCGGGGCGGTTCTCATGGTCCGGTGTTCCCTTTCTCCTGTTGGGACGTGGTCGTTGGTGCTGCAGGTGGATGCTGCGGCGCTGGTTGAGGGTGCGGCTCGGTGAGGATCCGGCGGATGACCAAGGCGATCGGGCCGAGCACGAGGACGCCCAGCACCAGCGCGGACAGAGCCGGTGCCGCGCCGATGAGGGAGGCAAGCCAGCCGGAAGCTCCTTGAACGGAAGCCGTGACGGTCGAGACCCCCACCGGATCCAGCAGCTCGGTCAGCCAGTAATAGGCCAGATAGGCGCCCGAGAGGGTCAAAGTGATTCCCGAGATCAGCCCAAGCCAGCGTCCGGCGGCCCCGATGCGCCGCACTGCGGCGGCGCCAAGGACCATCGCGACGACGGCGGCGGCGGTGACGAACAAGGCCATGCCTAGCGCGTAGGCAAGGTAGCTCAGGAGTCCGCCGAAGAAGCCCTGGCCGGTGAACGACCCGGCGACCGCGGCCAGGAACAGCGGCAGCGAGCAGCTCAGGGACCCGGTCGCGTATGCCACCCCGTAAAGGGCCATGGCCAGAATCGACCTTCCGGCGCGCATCCGCGGGGCGGGAAGGCGCAGGACCGGTGGGTGGCCGAACAGGGTGGACACTCCGGCGACTGCCATCAGCAGGCCCACTGCGGCCATGATCGGCGGCAGCCAGCCTGTCGCGAGCCGGGCCCCGGCTTCGAAGAGGAACCCGAGGACGCCGAACACCACCGCGAACCCTGCGCTGACACTGGCCCCGGCGAGCAGGGCCCGGGCCGTCCCGGATCCCAGGCGGCCGGGACGGCTGCCGCAAAACAGTGCGAGGTAGGCCGGGAGCATCGGGAATCCGCAGGGGTTCACGGCAGCGACGAGCCCGAGCGTGAATGCGTACAGGACGGCTCCTGCGCCGGTGCCGGAAGGAGTCATGTCAGCGCCGGCCCCCGTTGCGGGTCTCCAGGGAGAGGAGGTAGGCGTTGTAGTCGGCAAGTTCGGTGTCGCCTTCACGGGACGCACGTCTCTCTGCGGCCCCGGTGGTGCGTTGGTCCGATTTCTGCCATTTCACCACGAGCACCCCGAGGACAAGGAGGGTGGGAAGTTCGGTGAATCCCCAGGCGATGCCGCCGCCGGCGGCCTGGTCAGCCAGCGGAGACACGTGCCAGCCGGGCATCGGCATCGCGTAGAACTTCACCAGCAGCGTTGTGGACATCATGACCACAACCCCGAAAAAGGCGTGGAAGGGCGCGGTAGCGGCCAGTTCGAGCACGGGCAGTACCGGCCCGGCCTTGGCGCGCAGCCCGCCCCGGGCTTTCCGCGGGGAGGGATCGACGCCGATGATCCCCCAGAAGTAGAGGAATCCGATGAGTAAAAAGTGGACGAGCATCAGGGTGTGCCCCCACCAGGTGCCCATCAGGTAGTCGAAGACGGGTGTGAAATACAGCCCGTACAGGCTGGTGATGAACAGGGCGAACGTCACGGCCGGATGCATCAGGACGGCGGCGGCCCGGCTGTGCAGGACCCGCAGAACGCCCCGCCTGATGCTTCCGCGTCCTCCCGGCCCTGCCGGCAATGCCCTGAGCAGCAGGGTCACCGGGGCCCCGAGGACCAGGAAGACCGGGGCGAGCATGTTCAGGACCATGTGCTGGACCATGTGGATGCTGAACAGCTCCATCCCGTAGCCCTCGATCCCGGTGGCGGTGACGAGCAGTACGGTCGCCGTCCCCAGAAGCCACCAGATGATCCGGGCAGGCGGCCAGCGCACACCCCGGCGGAAGAGAATGAAGACGCCGAGGCCGTAAAGGACCAACAGGACCAGGACGAACAACGGCAGAAGGGGGACGGGCTGGGGGTGCCAGGCCAGCACGCGTTCCAGCGTGGGTGGCGGGTCCGGCATCCACATGGGCCCGGTCATCGCTGCTCCCGGATCCCCGGCACCGGGGTCCGGCATGGCGGCCAGCAGCGCCACCCCTAGATCCCCAGGATGAGGGTCTCGTCCGCGGAGGGCTCCCCGGCGGCACGGGCAAAAACCTCAAAACCTGCACGGACCGCGTCCAGATCCGGGCCGGAGAGATCCTGAAGAACCAAGGAGATCTCGCGCCGGCGCGCATCCGTGACTTCGGCGTAGACCCTTTCGCCTTTCTCGGTGAGGGAAATGATCACCTCGCGCCGGCTGTCGGGGCTGGCCGCGCGGGCGATCAGACCGCCGGCGACCATCCTGTCGGCGAAACGGCTGAAGCTTGACTGCTTCGCACCTACATGCTGGGCCAGTTCACCCATGCGCAGCGGACCGAAGTTCGACAGGATCACCAGGACCCGGAACTGGGGCAACGTTACCGTGTCCATCACCGGCGCCAGGGACCGGGCGATCACCCCCAGCAGCGCCCGGGAGGCTGTCAACGTGCTCTCGAGGGCGGCGTCGTCCCGGTGCCTGGTCCGTGCATCACCGGAGGGTCCGACGGCGTTGGTGGTATTCTTCATACTTGTCATAGTACATATGTTGTGTCACGTAATGAATCGGAGTTTCCTTGACCGCGCAGCCCGCTCATTCCAGTCGCTGGTTCCTGCCCGGCCGGTCGGCTGTGTTCCGGAGGACATTGGCGGGCTCCTCCTACCAGCTGGTGGCCATGGCTGTCGTGGTGGGTGCCGGGGCCGGGTTCGCGGCTGTCGGGTTCCGCTGGCTGATCACCGCGGCGACTTTGTTCTTTAGCGGCACCACCGACTACTCGGCCGCTCCGGGTGGCAGTGCCCATCCGTGGGTTCCGTGGCTGGGAGGCGCCTTCGTCGTCCTGGCCCCGGCGGCCGGGGGCCTGTTGTACGGGCCGCTGGTGAAGCGCTTCGCCCCGGAGGCCCGGGGCCACGGCGTCCCGGAGGTCATGTATGCGGTCAGCCAGCACGGGGGCCGCATCAAGGGCAGGGTCGCCGTCGTCAAGGCGCTGGCTTCGGCGATCTGCATCGGTTCCGGAGGATCCGTGGGCAGGGAGGGGCCGATCGTGCAGATCGGTTCGGCCCTGGGGTCCTGGCTTGCCCAGACTCTCAGGCTGCCCGAATCCAGGGTCCGGACCCTGGTGGCCTGCGGAGCCGCCGGCGGGATTGCCGCGACGTTCAACGCCCCCATCGCTGGGGTGTTCTTCGCCCTGGAGCTGCTGCTGGCGGATTTTGCCGCCGGCGCGTTCGGCGCCGTGGTCCTGGCCTCGGTCACCGCATCGATCATCGGCAGGACCTTCCTGGGGAACCAAGCGTTCCTCCAATTGCCTGCCTTCAGCGTCTCCTCGGGGGTCGAGTATCCGCTCTTCATCCTGCTGGGCCTGCTGGCGGCCGTTACCGGCATCGGCTTCACCCGGATCCTGTACAAGATCGAGGACCTGTGCGACTGGGCCTGGCGCGGCCCGGAGTGGCTGCGCCCGGTCGCGGGCGGTCTGCTGCTGGGGTCGCTGCTGCTGGTGCTGCCGCAGATGTACGGGGTGGGCTACCCGGTCCTCCAAGCCGGGGTGGCAGGCAGCTACGCGGTCGGTTTTCTGCTGCTCCTGCTCGTGGGCAAGATCGTCGCTACCAGCCTGACCATCGGTATCGGCGGATCCGGGGGCGTGTTCGCCCCGTCCTTGTTCATCGGAGCCATGCTTGGCGCCGCGTTCGGCGAGGTTGCCGGTTTCCTGGATCCGGCCCTGCACGGCCAGGTGGGGGCCTTCGCCCTGGTCGGCATGGGTGCCGTGTTCGCCGGCGCAGCCCGGGCACCGATCACGGCGGTGCTCATCATGTTCGAACTGACCGGCGAATATTCGATCATCCTGCCCCTGATGCTGGCCATTGTGGTCGCCTCCGGAGTGTCCAAGGCCCTGTCCAGGGACACTATCTACACGCTCAAGCTGCGCCGCCGCGGGATCGACCTCGAACGGCACCCCGGCACCGAACTGCTGCGCAGCATGAACGTAGGAGCCATCATGGACACCGGGCTGCAGCCGCTGCCTTCGGACATGGCCGTCACCGAAGGAGCACGAAGGCTGCTCGCCGAGGGACACTTGGCCTTGCCGGTCACGGACCGGGAAGGATTATTGAAGGGAATAGTGACCGTGCATTCCCTCTCCGAAGTCCTCAACAACGACGAGGACGCGGAGTGGATCCTCCTTTCGGACGCCGCCGAAATGCCCGCTACCGTCCTGCCCGGCGCGAGCCTTGAATCCGTTCTCGACACCCTGCTGGACTCGTCGGCCAGCGCAGGAACTCCGGTAACTGATGACGGCGGCATCCTCCGGGGCTGGCTGGACCAGACCTCGGTCCTGCGTATCCTCTCAGGTCCCGGCGCGACCGGATCCACCCTTCCCGGAAAGTAGTCGTCTTATCGCCGAGTCGGCCTACGGTGCTGTGCCGCGGAAAATCGCGTTTCTAGGGGTGTTCCCGCGCGAGGCTTTGGTGTTGGTTGAGGGCCCGCAGTACGGCGACGGCGGTCCAGAGGGCGGCGAGGTTCCACCACCAGGGACCGGCGGGCAGTGCCAGGGCGAGGACGACAAGAACAGTGACCGCTGTGATGTCGAGCAGGAGAACCGGCCAATACCTGTCGGTGCGTGGCGGCCGGGGCGTGCCCGTCACGGCCGTGTCCCGCTTTGCCGTGCCTGGTCCCGGTTCCGGGTCTGGTCCTCGGCTTCCAGCAGCGCCGCGAGGGCGGCCAGGGCAGGGACGGCGTTTTCTATTACGTTCTGGTAGGCCTCCGGGAGCCGTTCCAAGGCTTGGCCGAGCCTTCGGTCGTTGGCGGCCTGCCATGCTGACAGTATCTCCGTGCCGGTCTGCGTCAGGATCAGGTTCACGGCCCTGCGGTCCCCCGGACGGGGGGTGCGTTCCACGAATCCTGCGGTCACCATTTGCTGGACCAGGCTGCTGACGGTGTTGGTCGCCAGCCGTTGGCGGTCGGCGAGGTCACTGACCCCCATGCCGGGCTCATCGGCAAGGCGTTGCATGACCTCCACCTGGGCCATGGGCAGGGATTCCCAGGGGAACTCCTGCCGCACGCTGGAGCGCAGGACCCGCCGCAGACGCGTGATCACCCCGGTCAGCGACCAGGCATCGGCGCCGGCATAGTCACGGACCGCCGGGTCGGTGGCCGGGTCGGACGCATTGACGGTGTTCATGCCATTAGCCTAACCCGGTATTCCCCCTATAGAATAGTTCTGTGACCGAACAACTTTCTTCAGGCACAGCCCCTTTCTCCTCCGCTCCGCCCACCGGCTGGGGGAAGCTGTGGCGGGAACCGGCCAGGCCTGACTGGATCCGGCGACGACCCGGTGCGCCGTGGCTGGTCGTGGCAACGGTGTGTATCGGCGCGTTCATGGGCCAGCTGGATGCCAGCATCGTGACACTGGCGGTGCCGGCTATCAGGACTGACATGAACGCCACCCTCGCCCAGGTGGAGTGGGTGGCGCTGGTTTACCTTCTGGTGCTGGTGGGCAGCATCTCGGCGGTCGGCCGACTGGCGGACATGGTGGGGCGGAAGCTGCTCTACACCTATGGGTTCGCCCTGTTTACCCTCGCTTCCCTGGGGTGCGCGCTTGCCCCCGACATCACCTGGCTCCTGGTGGCCAGGGCTGTCCAGGCGGTCGGCGGGGCCATGTTGCAGGCCAACAGTGTTGCCCTGATCCGGACGAGCATGCCTGCCGGGAAGCTTGGTAAGGCCATCGGCCTCCAGGGTGCCGCGCAGGCCATCGGCCTGGCCATGGGCCCTTCGGTCGGAGGCCTCCTGATCGGCCTGGGTGGGTGGCGGTGGGTGTTCTTCGTCAACATCCCCGCAGGGATTATCGGGTTGCTGTTGGGCTGGTTCCTGCTCCCGCGCACCCACGTCAAGGCCCCCCGTGCCCGGCTGGACTGGCTGGGGCTGGTTGCCCTGATGCCGGCCGTCGGGGCCCTGCTCCTGGCTTTGTCGGAGGCGGCCAGGCTCGGTTTCGGCAACTCCGTTGTTCTCGGACTGCTGGGCGCATCGCTGGTTCTTTTCGTTCTCTTTGCCCTGCGGGAACGCCGGGCAAGACACCCCTTGGTAGACCTGTCGCTGTTCAGGTCCGGGACATTCAGCCGGGGCGTCGCGACCGGTCTGCTGGGCTATCTCGTGCTGTTCGGGGTCCTGTTCGTCACACCGCTGCATCTGGAATCGGAGTATTTCCTTCCCCCGGCCCAGGCCGGACTGCTGCTGACGGTCCTGCCGGTCTCATTGGGACTCGTTGCACCGGTTGCGGGTCTGCTGGCGGACCGATTCGGCGCCCGGTTGCCGGCGTCCGCAGGCATGGGACTGGCCGCAGCCGCGCTGGCCGCGCTCGTCTTCTCCTCCCATGATCTGTGGGTCACGGCAGCCGCCCTCGCGGCCATGGGTCTGGGGCTTGGCCTGTTCACCCCAGCCAACAACGCCTCCGTGGCAGCGGCCGGACACGACCACCAGGCCGGCATGGTCAGCGGCGTCTTGAACATGACCCGGGGCGTCGGAACCTCCCTGGGCGTCGCCCTGGGCGCCGTCGCGTACTCCCTCGCCAACGCCCTGGGCAACAGTGCCGGAGCCCCGGCGGTCCCCGGACTCGGTTTCCGGATCGCGGTGGCGCTCTTCGCGGTGCTCGGTGCCGCGGCGGCCATACTGTCGTTTCTGGGACGGCGCGCCCGCCCCAAGGCTCTTCCGGCCCGGGAGGACCATTCGGAACCCGGCTGACCTCAAGGTTGCCGAGCAACACTGTTTTTGCCCTAACTTCCCGAACAGGATCCCGAATCTCCATGACTGCCTCTGATTCCTTCTTCCCCTCGCCGACCGTCAGCGCCTTTCACCTAGGCCCCCTGACCATCCATTTCTACGCGCTGTGCATCCTGGCCGGGATCGTGCTGGCCGTCTGGCTGACGTCCCGGCGTTGGACCGCCCGCGGCGGTGCGCCCGGGCAGGTCCTGGACATTTGCCTCTGGGCGGTGCCCGCAGGGATCATCGGGGGCAGGCTCTACCACGTCATCACCGATCCCGAGCTCTACTTCCTTCCGGGAAAGAATCCGTGGAATGCCTTTGCTATCTGGGACGGAGGCTTGGGGATCTGGGGCGCCGTGGCCTTGGGCGTCGTGGGGGCATGGATCGGCTGCCGCAGGGCGAAGGTGTCTTTGGTGGCGTTCCTGGACGCAGTGGCGCCAGGTGTGGTTTTTGCCCAGGCCCTGGGCCGGTGGGGTAACTGGTTCAACAACGAGCTCTACGGGGATCCGACCGCTCTGCCGTGGAAACTCCAGATCCATCAGATGGATGCTGCAACTGGCTCGGCGGTGACCGATCCCTCGGGCGCGCCGGTGGTCCTGGGCTATTTCCAGCCCACGTTCCTCTACGAGTCCCTGTGGTGCGTCGTCGTCGGGCTTCTTCTTTTGTATGTGGACCGGCGCTTCACCCTCGGGGCGGGAAGCGTGTTCTCCCTGTATGTCGCCGGCTACACGGCGGGGCGCTTCGCTTTTGAACTGATGCGCTCCGACTATGCCAACCTGATCCTCGGGCTCCGGGTGAACACCTGGGTTGCCGGCCTCATCTTCCTGGCGGGCGCCGTCGCGTTCGTCCTGCTGTTCCGGCGCAGACGCTCGACGGCCGTGCCTGGGGATTCCGCGCCGGACTCCTCTGAACCGCTGACTACCGGCAGCTGACCCTCAGAGCCCGCATGACGGCGCGGAACCGACCCAGCCCGCACCCCGCCCACGTGTGCGATTTGCGGGCAATGCTCACCACCCGGGCACTTGAGAGACGCGGGGCACGACGCCCGACAACCAACCCGATCCATCGCCAGAGAACCTGAGGAAGATATGTTCAATCGGATACGAATTCGGCCTTGGCCCCGTGAACGAGGCATGCTTCCGCACGGTGCTGGGTCCGATCCGGCCCGGAGCCCTGCGCCGGCCGCTGTGACTTCCGGCAGGAACCCGCTCCTGGACACGGGCACAACGCTCGGCCGGATCCTGCTCTTCCTCGGCGTGAGCGCCGTCTGCGGGATGCTCGTGGCCGGCCTGATGGTCCCCGCCGCAGCGGTGGCCGGGATCACAGCGAGCGGCTCGGCCCAGTTCTTCAACGGGCTGCCCAGTGAGCTGACTGTGGCACCTGCCGGGCAGGTGACGAGGGTACTCGCAGCAGACGGATCCCAGATCGCGACGCTGTTCAACGAGAACCGCACCCAGGTTCCCCTCGAGCAGATGTCCCCGAACATCAAGAACGCCATCGTCGCGATCGAGGATTACCGCTTCTACGAGCACGGCGGCATCGACCCGACCGGCATCCTGCGCGCCCTCGTGACGAACAGCGGCGGGGCCCGGCAGGGCGCCTCCACGTTGACCCAGCAGTACGTGACCAACGTGCTCAACGAGAACCTCATCGCCCAGGGCAAGGACGCCCAGGTGGTGCTCAACGGCCAGAAGACCATCAACGACAAGCTCCGGGAGATGAAGCTCGCCATTGGCCTCGAGAAGCAGTTCACGAAGGACCAGATCCTCGCCGGCTACCTCAACATCGTCGGCTTCAACGCCAACGCCTACGGCATCCAGGCCGCCAGCCAGTACTTCTTCTCCGTTGACGCCAAGGACCTTACGGTGCCCCAGGCGGCCCTGCTCGCCGGCCTGGTCAACGGACCCTCGCTGTTCGACCCCACCCAGCACCCGGTGGCGTCCAAAACGCGGCGGGACCTGGTGCTCGATGCGATGCTCCAGCACGGCTACATCAACCAGCGGCAGCACGACGACGCCGTCAACACCCCGATCCAGCTGAAGGTCAACCCGCCCAAGCAGGGCTGCGCCTACGCCGTCCAGGCCCAGTACTTCTGCGATTACGTCCTCCACCAGATCCAGAACGACCCGGCCTATGGCGCGACACAGGAGGACCGGATCCAGAAGATCATGCGCGGCGGCCTGACCATCAAGACCACCCTGGACCCGCGCCTCCAAGGACCCGCCCAGGCCCAGGTCGACGCCACGACCGGGACGAACCCGGACAAATGGGGCGCCTCCCTCGTGACGGTCCAGCCCGGTACAGGCAAGGTCCTCGCCATGGCACAGAACTCCCGTACGCTCGCCGGCCAGGGCACAAGCTTCGTCTCGACCTACAACTTCAACGTCGACCGCGCGGACGCCAACGGCAACGACCTGGGCGGCGTGGGCGGCATGCAGCCCGGCTCGACCATGAAGCCGGTGACCCTCGCGGCCTGGCTCGGCGAAGGCAAAACAACGAACCAGATTGTCGACGCGTCAAGGCGTCGCTACGGCGTCAACTACCCGTGGAAGACGACATGCGGGGCCGTCCATGGCTGGTTCGACAGCACTCTTCCACCCTCCACGGACCTGCAGAACGACGAACCCGGCTGGTACCGGCCCATGACCGTCCGGCAGGGCATCTACAACTCAATCAACACCGCGACGTTCGCGTCCCTGGCCGGCCTGAACGACTTCTGCGACGTCCAACGGGCGGCCGACGCCATCGGCCTGCACCTGGGCGACGGGAACGACAAGAAGATCGACCTCTCGACCCTGGGTAATATCCTGGGCAGCCAGAACGTCGCCCCCCTGACGATGGCCAACGCCTTCGCTACCTTCGCCGCGGACGGCACGTACTGCGCACCCATCTCGATCGCCGAAGTCGACGACGCCTCGGGCAAGAGAATCGGCGGGCAGGCATCGGCGTGCCAGCCGAACGCCCTGAAACCGGATGTCGCCAAGGCGACCACCAATGTCCTCCAGGATGTCCTCACCAAGGGCTCCGGCCTGCTCATCCCGCAGAAGCTCGGCGTCCCGGACGCTGCCAAGACCGGCACCAACCAGTACAACAACCAGACCTGGGTTCTTGGCTACACCAAAGGCCTGGCAACGGCGTCCTTCTTCGGAGACCCCTTCAACGGCGGTCCCTCCCGGCTCGGACGCGACATCACGGTCAACGGCAGATACTACCCCGTGGTGGACGGGGCCTACATCGCCGGACCACAGTGGGCGCAGTACATGCAGCAGGTCGTCGGTCTCTACGACCACGGCGACTTCGACGCCCCGCCGCAGAGCCTCATCGGCGGTTCCGCGACACAGACCCGCAGCAGCGACCAGGCCACCGGAGGGACCCCGAGCCAGGCACCGCAGCCGACGGCGCCCCAGGCCCCGACAGCCCCGTCGAAACCCGGCAACGGAAACGGGAAGGGCTGATGCCCTCATCGCGGCAGGCCAGGTCGGGCCTCGGTCGACGGAGCGTGGCAGCGATTCTTGACAGGTCAAGCTCTGGCTTCTGACACCGGCTTCAGTTCCCGGTGCCCGTTCGCGGCGTAGCATTCAACACGTGATCGACCTCGAGCCGTTTTCCCTCATCATGCTCTTGGTCGCGGGCGCTCTGCTTGCCGCCGTGTTGACCCATCGCCTCAGCGCCCGGCTCCGTGTACCCGCGCCGGCCTTGTTTCTCTTGGCCGCGTCCCTGGCCTCCGATGTTGTACCCGGGCTCGAACACATCCCGGTGACTGTGGATGAACGAATCGTCACCGTTGCCTTGGTATTCATCCTCTTCGATGGCGGCATGCACATCGGCTGGCACCGGTTCCGTCAATCAGCCGGGGCCATAGCGTGGATCGGGATCGCCGGAACCGCGGCAACGGCAGCCGCCCTGGCACTGGCCGCTCATGCGTTTTTTGGATTCGGTTGGGGCGCGGCCCTGCTCATCGGTGCGGCCCTGTCCCCGACAGATCCCGCCGTCGTGTTCTCCGTCCTGGGCGGCCGGGAAATCACCGGCCGCACAGGCACCATCTTGGAGGGTGAATCGGGGGCGAACGACCCGGTCGGCATCGCCTTGATGATCAGCCTGCTCGGCGCCACAGGTGGCGGGCTTGACGCCGTGGCCGTCGGCACAGCGGACTTCATGCTCCAAATGGCCGTCGGTGCTCTCATCGGTTTCTTGGCCGGACATGGCTTATTGGCGCTGATGCGCAAGGTTGCCCTGCCGAACGAAGCCCTGCACTCGGTGGGAACGATGGCGGCTGTTGCCTTCATCTATGCCGCAACGACCTTGCTCCACGGTTCAGGGTTCTTGGCAGTGTTTCTGGCAGGAATCATCATCGGGGACCAACGCGCCCCTCACAAACGCGACATCGAACGCTTCAGCGCCGGCATCGCCAGCCTGGCCGAAATCGTCGCGTTCACAGTTCTCGGGCTCAGCGTCCCGCTCCTGGAGGTCCTCCGCTCCGGCGAGCTGGGGACCGGGCTGGCCCTTGCCGGCCTGCTCATCCTCATCATCCGCCCCGCCCTTGTCGGATTGCTCACAATACCCATCCGCCTGCGCCGCGGCGAACGCGCCTTCATCCTGCTCGCCGGCCTCAAAGGAGCCGTCCCGATCCTGCTGGGCATGTTCATCCTCAGCGCCGGACCGCCCGATGCGTCACGCATCTACTCCATTATCTTCATCGTCGTCCTGACCTCGGTCATCGTTCAAGGCACACTCGTGCCCTACCTAGCCGCACTCCTGCACGTGCCGATGCGCCGCATCGACCCGGAACCCTGGGGCATTGGCCTGCGGTTCACCGACGAACCGCACGGACTGCACCGCCACGTCGTCGAGCCCGGATCCCCGGCGGATGGCTCGACCATTGCGGAGATGGCCCTGGGCGAATCAGGGTGGATCAGCATGATCCGACGAGACGGCCAGCTCATCCAAGTCCGCGGCGAAACCACACTGCATGCCGGTGACGTCGTGCTCGCCCTCTCGGATTCGGAAACCGGGCTCGCACGACTCTTCAAGCAACCCCGGTAAGGCCTGCAGGCCCCAGACCGGGGCCTCATGGACCATCGGGAATTATCCGGAACACTGGATAATTCAACGCGGTTTCATTGAACGGGCTACATCGTCCCGGTCAGATTTCTGCGTCGTTGTGATAAAGGATCTACCGCTGGGCATAAGGGGCAGGAGCGCAACTTGGGGGACCGGGAACAATCCAAAACTTCGGGAGGAAATGAGCGGAGCGCCGAACGAAGTTTTGGATTGCGAGCGGCGCGCAGCGCCCTGGTTGCGCGGAGGACCCGCCCAGCGATGATCGAGCATCAGAACGACAAAAGCCGCTGGTAAGGCACCTAATCTTCCATGCGCAAGGATAACCACGAATTGAATTCACTCCGACTGATCCACAGATGGCGGCCGATTCGGTAGGGACGGGGGCCGACGTGCTTCACCCGCCACTGGTAGAACGTCTGCTCAGGAATTTGCAAAGGGGTGCAGATGTCTTTCGGGGTCAGCCATTGTTCGTCGGCAGTGTCCGCCGCACTTCTGTGGTCTGGCGTCGTGGTCATCGGTGTCTCCGTCGTGTCCGCGGTTTGGTCGTCGGCGGAAGTGCCGATTGTGTTCCTGGTTCATGGGGACGACGGGGACAGGTGGCATGACGATGGGCTGAGACCGCGGCCAAGTGATCGATTCGACCTTGGCACGGCCACCCAGCCACGGCGATTCGCCCCGCGCCTCGGTTCAAGTCCGGGTAGCCCTACCCGAAAAGGGCCCCTGAGCTGCGGAAACGCAGTTCAGGGGCCCTTTTGACTTTTGGGGTTCCAAGGTCGCCACCCACCGGAATCGAATTGAGCCCGTTCCCGACCGCTCAGTGACGGGACCAGCATGACGATGATCCACGTGAGGTTGCCCAGGCCCTCCTCCTTCAGTCAGGAGCTGGACGCAGGTCGGAGGCCGAGCCATCCTCAAAGCCGGCGCCAACGGCGGACTGGTCCATTAGCCTGGCGTTTGGTGCTCATCCGTCGATCCGGACCCTGATCACTGCTGCCGGGTCCGGGTCAATCCGCGTTCCGGGTGTGTCGCGCGCTAAGCCTTTCGCCGTCGACCACATCTTCTTCTTCCCGTTTCTCAAGTTTCCCGTTGCGCTTCGTTCCGCGAGGCGGGAGCTGGATGGCTTCTTCGGCGTCGATTCCTGCCTGCAGTTCCCGCCCGCGTTCCATTTCGGCGTCGAACTCTGCGCCGAACAGGAGGGACATGTTCAATATCCATAACCACAGGAGCATCACGATGACACCCCCTATTGCCCCGTAGGTCTTGTTGTAGTTGCTGAAGTTGGCCACGTAGAAGCCAAAGCCGAGCGATGCAAGGATGAATGCCAGCAAAGCGATGAAGGAGCCGATGCTCATCCAACGGAACCGCGGCTGCTTCACGTTAGGGGTGACGTAGTACAAGACCGCGATGATCAAGACCACCAGCAGGACGACGACGGGCCATTTTGCGAAGCTCCAGACCGTCAGGAGGTCTCCGCCAAGGTTGACTGCCCTCCCCACGGCGTCGGCCACGGGTCCGCTGAGCACGAGCATGCCGGCGATCAGGGCCACGAGCATCACCGCAAACACAGTGACGCCGAGCATGGTTGCGCGGAGTTTGATGAACCCGCGCCCTTCGTCCACTTCGTAGACGCGGTTCATGGCCCTGCTGAAGGCTCCCACATATCCGGACGCCGACCACAGCGCAGCGGCGAGACCGAGTACCAGGGCGAAGCCGGCCGACGTCGAGGTCGTGAGCTCTTCAATGGGCTGGCGGATGGTGGCGATGGTGGATCCCGGGGCGATGCCTTGGAGGAGGTCCAGGAGCGCGGAGGTGCTCTTGCCTGCCTGCCCGAAAATACCGAGAAGGGAGACGAGCGCAAGCAATGCAGGGAAAAGGGAAAGCACCGCGTAGTAGGTCAGCCCCGCGGCGGCGTCCGGGCACTGGTCCTTGGCGAACTCCCGGAAAGTCCTCTTGGTTATGTAGGTCCAGGTTGGCTTGGCGATGTCCGTGGGCCTGTCCGGTTTTCTGGCATCATCGGCATCCGGGGCTGTTGCTGCCTTGGCCTTGCTGCTTTCGGCGGGGCTGTTCGACGTCATGGATGTCCCTCATTCCAGAGCGGGCTGGAGGCGTACTGTCCTGTATGCCGCATTGGCCTGACAGCACGCCTCCGTGTGGTGGATCCGTGTGGATCAGGCCGGATGGATCCTGTCCCTGGCCGCTGTGGTGCTGTCCGTTACGTCGGAAACGGCGGTCTGGGATTCTTCCTTGACGTTTTCGACTGCCTCAGTGGCCGCGGACTTCACGTTGTCCAGCGCTTCCTGGGCCGGCTCCTGGAGATCCCGGGCCACAGCCTGAGCCGCCGCGGAAAGTTCGGTGGTCAGGGGTTCGGCCGCTTCCTTCAGGGCCGCAGCTGCCTCCTTTTCCTTATCGCTTGCCGGGATCAGGGAAGCCACCAGCAGCCCGGCGCCGAAGGCTATCAACCCGGCCGCCAACGGGCTGCCTTGGGCCTTGCCGGCCAGGCGGTGCGGCACGTCGCCTATGGCCGCACCGGCGTCGTCGAACGCTGATCGCCCGCCATCTGCCAGCCCATCCGCAGCACCCATGACGTTCTCCTTCACGCCGAAGACGGCGTCTTTGACTTTTTCGGTTTGGCGTCGGACTACTTGAGATGGCGTCACTTTATCTGCCACTGCGTCAACGTTGGTACCAAGGCGCCGGCGGGTTTCCTCTATCTCGGAACGGATATCATCCGGGTTTTCACTCATCGTTGCTCCTCGCGTGGTTTGAGTGTTTCTGGGATTTCCTGGACTGTTGCGGCTGTCTGGGGCATGCCTTTGACGGCTTTGAGTTCCTTTCGGCCTATCGACGCCAGTACAGCGGCCACGATCGCCCAGAGGACAGCCACGACGACGGCGGACCAGCCCAGGCCCATCAGCTCGCCTAGTGCGTACCAAAGGGCGAGGGAAAGGAAGAGGAGGACAAAATGTCCGGCAACGCCGGCGCCTGCCAGCATTCCGGCACCTTTGCCTGCCTGCGCCGTGGACTGCTTCAGTTCAGCTTTGGCCAGCTCCACTTCCTGGCGCATCAGCGTGGAAATGTCCCGCGTGACCTCGCCCAGAAGGTCTCCCAGCGATGTCGATTCCGCTTTGGCCTGCGCGGGCGTCGGCGGGATGTGGCTCTCGGTCATCGCGACTCACCGCTGGTGGGCTCGACGCCGGGCCCGCTCCCGCCGTCGGCTGCGTCGTTTCCTGCCAGGGGAGCAGGAGAACCAAGACGGTGCGAACGGTCACGGATGAATGGATCCTCGGCTGTCCCGCCGTCAGGCCACGGATCGGCTTCCGGCTCGGTGACCGGCGCGGGTTGAGGCAGGGTTCCGGGATCGCCTGCAGGCGCAAAGGTCCCATCCCCCAGGCCGGTGCCGGGGTTCGGGTATCCAGCGGTCGTCGTGGCGGGTCCAGGGAGCTGGACCGGAGGAGGGGGCACTGTCATCCCTGGCCCGGGGACGAAAGACCGGTCCCCGCTGCGGTTCGGCTGGACGGCTGCCCGCCCGGGGGCCGTTCTTTGCGGAGTGCGCTCAGCGCCGGCACTCAGTCCGCGGCTCAGGCGGCCGGCCAGGACGCCTGCTCCGGCGGCCAGAAGGAGGAACGCGCCGGGACGCTGTCGCGCGAAGGTCTTCACTTCGTCCAGGAGGGAGCCCGGATCCCGGTCTTCCAGCCAGGTCGCCACGGACGAAGACCGTTGGGCGGCTTGCCGCACCAAATCCGTTGCGACGCCGGGTTGTTCCGAAGCGGTGGCCATGGAATGCAGTTCCTCCGAGATGGATCGAAGGCCTGCCGCGACTTTTTGCTGTTGCCTTCCGGCCTGGTCCGTGAGGTCCAGCCTGGCCTGCTCCAACAGATCCCTTGCGCTTGAATTCACTTCAGAGGCAACGTTCGCAACTTCGGATTTCGCGGTTTCGACGACGTTCATCGCAGAGTCCCCGGCCTGCTCGGCCACGTTCCCTGCTTCGTCCTTGATGGTTTCCGTCGTCGGCATGCCGCTGTTCTGGGTCTGCGGCGGGTGAACTTGCGCATCCGCTGGTCGCTCGGTGGCCGGCGGGGGCGTGTCATTCCCGTCCCGTTGGTTCTCTGTCATCTTCGCTCTCTTTCCAAGAAGGTCGGCTGCGGATCAAGAACCAGAAATACTGGCAGTTAAGATAGTAAGCATGCTTACCTTCCGAGCGTAACCCCTTGTCCATGAATCCGGTGGGAAAGGTCCGCGAACTGCGCCGGGGAACGGCTTGCCCGCGCTTTGCGGGGCATTTCCTGGCCGAGGATGGGGATGCTTTTGCGGCGACTATCCCGACGTGTTGTCCGTAGGTGCCCCTGGTGCGGTTCCGCGGGATTCCGCACCATCAATCCGGCGGGCAAGTTTTCCAATGGAACTGGCGTCCAGTCGATGGAGGAGCGCTCTTGGTCCCGAATAGACTTCGACCGCTCCCGCTTCAAAAAGCTCGGCTGCACTGATTCCGCCGCATGTGAGGCCGATCGTTTCGATGCCGAGCCGGGCGGCAGCCTTGACATCCCAGACGGAATCGCCGACGAATACCACATCTGCGGCCTTTAGATGCAGCTTCTCAAGTGCGGCCAGAAGAATGTCGGGGGAGGGTTTGCTCTCGGCGGCGTCGGCCGAACTTGTCGCACAATCGATCCAGGGTTCGGCGTCGAGAATGCCTCGGAGCACCTGAAGATCCCGCTCGTTTGCCGAGGAAGCCAACGCCACGGCCAACCCTGATTCCACGCACCCTTGCAGGAGTGTCCTTGCCGATTCGAAAGGGCGGATAGCGGGCCAAAAGGTCGAGAATATCGAGCCGTGAGCGCGCTCGACCGTAGCGCGGATATCCCGATCGGAGTCCGCGGGGAGTAGCCGCTCAAGCAGTTTGTCTCCACCCATGCCGATGTGACGGTGGATTGATGCCATCGGCACGTCCAGCCCCTGTTGCCGGAAGGCCTGCCACCACGCCATTGTGTGGAAATAGGTGGAATCAACGAGGGTTCCGTCCACATCGAACAGGACCCCGACGTCTTTGGCGCTTTTCGGTTGGTCATTCATGAGTGGCAACCTTCCTTTGGCTGCTCCGGCCCCGGGCCATGAGGAGATTCCGGGTAAAGCATTCGCGGGTGGACGGTCCTTGACCGTGCTGCCCCAGAGTGCAGCACAATATTGTAAGTATACTTACTGAAAGGAACGCCAGACCTTATTGCGGAGGCCGCGTGGAACACCAGACGGAGTACAAGCCGGGACCTTCACGGTAGAAACAAGTAGCCGTTACTCAATCGCCGGGCCGTTTCGGCGGTTTACGATCGGCGCGAGGGCGATTTCCTGGAAGACGCTCTCGGCGGTAGCTGCGCCAATGCCCGGCACAGGGTGACACCGGGCATTGGCGCGCTTCATTTCCCAGGTACGGCGCTCAGTAGGTCGGCGGACCGTTCAGCGCAGCCCGGCCGGCCCGCTGCGGCGGGCGCGTTCAGTCCGCCGTACTGCCCTACTTGCCATGCCGTGGGCGCCATGGTGTCCGGGTTTAGTCGCTGCTGTTGAGGATGTAGTCCACTGCTGCCGGCCCTGTCATACGCAAGCCTTGGAAGACGCCCTTCTTGCCTTTCCCGTTCTTTTCCGTCTGGAGGCCCGCGATCCGGAGGGCCGTGCGGAAGGCGTGGTCGGGGAGGGGGACTTTGCGGTTAAGGGAGCACCAGCTGACGTAGAGCCCATAGAACGCGTCGGCGTTGAGTCCTGAATCGTTCGTGTCATCTTTGATGATGCAATCCTCGAGGAACTGGCTGATCTGTGGAGGGGTCATGGTGCGCTCCGGGTCATTGATTTCTCATCCGGGTATTGTCCATCAGGGCCCGGACCATGGCAGGAAGCTTCCGGCCAGTCCGGGTACGGTATTCAGTGCTGGGTTCCTTAGGTGAACTCCTTGGCGCTGTTCCTTTGCCCCAGCGCTGTTCGAAGCGTTCGTGGAACGCGTGCATCAATTGATTGTCGAATGAGCTCAGGTACTCATGGAGGCTCCTAGTGATTGCGTGGGTGGCTTTGGGCGCTCAGCGCCCTATCCGCAGGATCAGCGTGTAACCGTTTGGGAGATTTAAACATTGCCAGCCCGGCGATCCCGGGGACCGTCCGCCGGGCGGCTCCCGGATAACCGGTCCAATCAGCAGCGAGGCGGCGGGTAGTACCTGCTCTGAGGTCCACACGGAGGCTTCGTCCGGCCGCTGCCGCTTCGTGTCCGTAGTTGGCTGCCGGTGTTCCCGGTCGTAGGTCGCCCGCTTTTCCCGGTTGCCGAGGATGGCATAGGCAGCCATGATGTCCTGCAGCTCCTGGAGCTCCTCCTGCAATTCCGGTTCCGCCGGACCGGGATCACGAGCCACACGGGCAGGCCGGGTGTCCGGGTGCCGGCCGCGCACGAGCGTGCGGTAGGCGCGGGTCACCTCACGCGCCGTGGCGGTCGGGGCGATATGCAGGATGTCGTAGGGATTCGGGCCGTTGTTCCTCATCGTAGGTGCTTGGTTCAGGTGGGCGGGGGGATGGTCCCCGGCCTGTTCGGCCGGGGACCATCGTTGCGGGAGTCATCCTCGGGGCCTCATCCATCCGTGCGCTGGCTGCGCTGTGGCGTGGTCTGTGAACTCGACCGCCCTTTGCGTGTGGTGGGCCGATGGGGTGCTCCCGGTCCGGGAGGCTGCGCCGAGGGTCAGGCGCTGATTTCCTGGCGCTGTTTTCCGGCGGTTTCGATTTCGATGCGGCGCGCCTTTGCTTTCTCCGCCACCGGGATGCGCAGGGTCAGGACTCCGGCGTCGTAGCTTGCTTTGACACCGTTCGTGTCCAGCGCGTCGCCGAGGATGAGCTGGCGGCTGAAGACGCCGCGGGGTCGTTCGGAGGCAATCATTTCGGTGCCCTCGCTGACGGGGTCCGTGCGTTCGGCCTTGACAGTCAGGACGTTGCGTTCGACGTCGATGTCCACCGAGTCCACGTTGACTCCGGGCAGATCGAAGGCGACTACGAAGTCCTCGCCTTCGCGCCAGGCGTCCATCGGCATCGCCGCCGGCCGTGCCGTGGTGCCGAGCACCTGCTCGGCCAGCCGGTCGAATTCACGGAACGGATCCGTTCGCATCAGCATGGTGTGTCACTCCTTGCGGATCGAAGTTTTTGTTGTCAACCCAGCCGATCTATGGTGGCTGGTATATATTTCTTATAGCACCATGAATGGATCAGGGCAAGGCTGATTTTTGAAGGATTTTGGAGGTACCCGATGGGGCAGGCCGAGGACCGGGGGAGGGGCGTGTACGCGATTTCCGTCGCCGCCGAACTGGTGGGGACGGGCCAGCAGAACCTGCGCCTCTACGAACGCAAAGGCTTGTTGGAACCGGGCAGGACCCTGGGCGGGACCCGCCAGTACAGCGAGGACGATCTCGTGATATTGCGGCGGATCGGTGAGCTGCTGGACTCGGGGTTGAACCTGGCGGGCATCCGGATGGTCCTTGTGTTGGAGGCCGACAACCGCCGTCTTGAGGCGGAGCTCAGATCCGCGAACGCTACACGGAACGCCGCTCGGCCTAGGTCAGGATGAGCAGGGAGAACCGGGAAAGGGAAGATGGAGTCTGACCGTGGCACAGGACTGGGGTTCGGGACCCGGAGCTTGCGGCGGCCGCCATTGACGACTTCCGCGAATCGTCGGACGCAACGGCTCATCCGGTACCGGCCAGTACCACTGGAAACGCTGTTCCGCGCGGAGTAGATTAGGGCCAGCCGCCGACCCGGGGCTGTTCGAGAACACAATTTGGGAGGTAATGGTAATGAGCGCGTTGCTTTGGATCCTGGCCGTTATCGCGATCGTTTTGTTCATCATCGGCGGCACGGTCAAGGCTGTCGGCTTCCTGCTCTGGATCGCTCCGATCGTGCTTGTGGTCGCTGTGATCATGTTCTTCGTCAACCGCGGCCGAAGCGTCTAAGCCCCGATCACGCAAGGGAATCGCGGGTTGGCCTGTGCTGGTGCACGTGCCTTTCGCCGTGCAGGTGGCCTTTCGACGTGCTGGTTACGGTCTGAATTTCGGTACGGCGAGTTGACCCGCGGTTCTCAGATGCCCGGCGGGATCGATGGGGACGGCATTCTGGCTTCCTCAGCCCCTGCCCATGCCGACAGAAGGATCCTCGTCGGATTCGAGGGCCTCGGACGTCCCGTCCTGGGGGTCAGGCTCCGGAAGGCCGGCAGGCCCTGGAACCCGGCTCCTGGCAGCTTCTGCAGAGGCACCTTCCGCCCCGGGGCTCCGGCCAGCATCAGTTGAATCCAGACTCTCGGCAGAGGTCTGTGAGTTGCCTTCACGAAGGCCAGATGAGGGTGCATCGACTGACGAGCCACCAGCGCCCGCGGCTTCGCGTGCGGCTGCTGTGGCGTTGGTGGCCTCGCTGACCGAGGAGTTCCCTTTGATGGGCTCGCCAGGCCTTCCGGGGTGGGGTACATGCCCGTCGTCGTTTGGTTCTGACGATCGGGCGAGGTCCTCCATGGCGTTCTCCGCTGCCTTGCTGATTTCGTCGCGCGCACTCATCATGCCTCCCAAGGTCCGGCGGAGCCGGGGGTTCCGGCATCTTCAATCCCAGGTTAGTTCCCGAGGAGCTTCGTTCCGTCGTAGGGGTGGAAAATATGCGTGCCGGAACCTGGATCGGTCAGCCTTCTGGTGCTGTGGAGCGGTATGCGGGCAGACTGGTGAGTGTGTTTCGGTCGTCCCCGATACGTCTATGGTGCCTGTGAGCCTGTGGGTTAGTTTGGTGGTGGAGGGCACAGTTTCTTGTCCGCGGGATCGTGGATTGTTGCCTTTTTGAGCACGAATGTCAGATTTGTTGTTTATCCGCCCTCCCCGGAACACAGACACCTTGCCCCTGCAGGAACGGTTTTTGGAAGGTGATCCGTCATGGAGGTCATTCACCCGCGCTGCGCGGGTGTCGATGTGTCGAAGAAGGATGCGAAGGTCTGCGTCCGTGTCCAGGGCCGGGGCACGCGGCCCACCACGTCCACCGTCACGACCTGGGCCTCGATGACCGGACAGATCCTGGACCTGAAGGAGCACCTGCTCAACGAGCGTGTGACTCTGGTCGTGATGGAAGCGACCAGCGATTACTGGCGCCCGTTTTTCTATCTTCTCGAGGACGACGGGCTGGAGGTAATCCTGGTCAACGCCCGCGACGCCAGGAATGTCCCTGGCCGTAAGACCGATGTCTCCGACGCTGCGTGGCTGGCTGATCTGGGCGCTCACGGGCTGGTGCGGGCCTCCTTCGTGCCCCCGCCGCCGATCCGTGAGCTGCGGGACCTGACCCGGGCCCGGACCGTCATCACCCGGGAGCGCACCCGGGAAGTGCAGCGGCTGGAGAAACTCCTCGAGGATGCGTGCATCAAGCTCTCCTCGGTGGCCTCGGACATCACCGGGGTCTCGGGACGGTTGATGCTCCAAGCCCTCATCGACGGGCACGAGGACCCGGCCGAGCTGGCGGAGCTGGCGCACGGGCGGATGCGGGCGAAGATCCCCGAGCTCACCGACGCGCTGGCCGGACGGTTCCTTGACCATCACCGCTACATGGCCGCCCTGTATCTGCACCGGATCGACGCGCACACCGCCGACATCAACGACCTCAGCGCGAGGATCGAGCAGGCGATGGAACCCTTTCGCGACGCCCGGGAGCTCCTGATCAGCATCCCGGGATTCAGCACCACCGTGGCCGAGGTCTTCATCGCCGAAACCGGGGCCGACATGAGCGTCTTCCCGACACCGCAACAACTGGCATCCTGGGCCGGCACGTCCCCGGGAGCGAACGAGTCCGCCGGCCGGGTCAAGTCCGCCAAGACCCGGCCCGGCAACCGCTATCTCAAAGGCGCCCTGGGCATCGCAGCCATGTCCGCGGTGCGGTCCAACGGCACTTATTTCGCAGCGAAATACCGGCGCATCGCGTCCCGGCGCGGACCCGTCAAAGCACTCGTCGCCGTCGAACACGCCATGCTCACGGCCGCCTGGTACATGCTCACCACCGGCGAACTCTACCGGGACCCGGGAGCCGACTACTTCACCCGACGCACACCCTCCAGAACAAAGGCCCACGCTATCGGACAACTCGAATCCCTGGGCTACAAAGTCACCATCGAACCACTCACGGCAACCCGATAGGTGCCGGCCCGAACAGCTGCCCTTTCCCCAGCCACAATCGCCCAGGACTATGGAGCCAACCTCATTTTCATGTCAGTCAGTATGCTGATTAATTTGCTGGGGGCGGGGCGCGCTTGTTGGCCGGTTGGTAGTAAGCCTGCTTACTATTAACCGCAGGAAATGGTTTGGTCGAGGTGATGCGGAGGAAGAGATGAACATGCACCGCCCGGGCTATGACAAGACGAGCAAAGGCGTGCGGCTGGGGAAAGCTCCACTGCCTGAGGACGTCGAGCGACTGTTGTCGCAGGCAGATGAACGGGTAGGCGACGTCCCCGCGTTGCTGGCACTGGCCGAGATGACAGCACGGACGATGCCGGATCCCGGCGAAGGCGAGACGGCACGGCTGTGGGAGATCCTGGCGTCGCTGGCCGCAGTCGACGTTGCTGCTGCGCGCGTCTTCGAACCACACCTGGACGCCGGCGCCATTCTGAAGCAAGCGGGGCAGGAGGCCCTTTTCGACGGCACATGGGGTGTGTTCGCCGCCGAGGGGCCGGGGCATGTTCTTGAGGCGCGGGATGCCGGGCAATCCACATCGGCGGGGTCCGGCGTGACGCTGTCCGGCTCGAAGCCCTGGTGCTCCCTGGCCGGCTATCTCGACCATGCAATCGTCACTGCGCAGACGCAATCGGGCAGTCGCCAGGCATTCGCCGTGGATTTGGGCTCCCCGGGAGTGAAAGTCGAAGAACCGCTCTGGATTAGCCACGGCCTCCGCGAAATTCCCAGTGGCACGGTGCATTTCGCTGACGTCCCTGCGGTCCCGGTCGGCGAGCCGGGCTGGTATTTCGATCGACCCGGTTTCGCCTGGGGAGGCATCGGCGTCGCCGCTTGCTGGCTGGGCGGCGCCGTCGGCCTCGTCCGCACGTTCAAGGACGCCCTTGCACGCCGGGAACCGGACCAGATCGCGCTTTCCGGCCTTGGCGAAGCGGACCGTTTGCTCGCTTCCGGATTCGAGCTGCTCCGCAGCGCGGCGGCCAGGATTGACGGCGGCACCTTAGGCGATCGCGAAGACAGCAACGATGCGTGGGCGCACGCCTTGCGGATCAGGGGCAACGTGGCTGAAATCGTGGAAAGAATCCAGGACACCGTCGGTGAGAACCTGGGCCCGGCCCCGCTGGCCCGGGATGAGCGACATGCCAAGCGGGTTTCCGATCTTCGCCTCTACGTCCGGCAACATCACGGCCAGCGCGACGACGCCCAACTCGGATCACTGGTCTTGAAGGGCGCAAACACATGGTGACTTTTGCACATGCCGATGCAGGCACGGCTGAGGACGAGTGGCTGAGGGCGGGGGTGGATCTGCTGCCTGAGCTCCCACTGGACGATGCCGAACTGGCCGGCCGAAGCGTCGTCGTGCTTGCTGCCCATCCCGACGACGAAACTCTCGGTGCCGGTGGCCTTATCACCCGGCTGGTGGACTTGGGGGCCGCTGTCAGAGTTGTGCTGTGCAGCGCGGGCGAGGCCTCGCACCCGCACTCTCCGACCACCACCCCTGGCGAGCTGGCAAGGCTCAGGGTACGGGAGTTCGAAAACGCGATGGCCGCGTTGGGTGTGGGCGCCCGTTGGACGAACCTGCGGCTCCCCGACGGCCAGCTCGGACGTCACCGCCCGGCGATCCGCGACGCCTTGCGGGCTGCCGTCCGGGACGCTGGCGGGAGCCTGCCCTCCGACGTCGTGCTGGTGGCGCCTTTGCGGGGGGACGGCCACCCCGATCATGACGTCGTCGGTTCCGTTGCCGCGGAACTCGCCGAAGCGGAGGGTCACGGGCTCCTCGAATACCCGATCTGGTACTGGCTTTGGGCCAATGTAGCTGACGCGCGATGGCGCAGCTGGGTGCGGTCGGAACTGACGGCGCGCGGCCGGGAAGCCAAGTCCGCGGCCTTGCAGGCCCACCGCTCACAGATGGAACCTCTCTCAGGACGGCCTGGTGACGAAGCACTCCTGCAGGAGCGTTTCGTCGACCATTTCCGCCGGACGTGGGAGACCTTTGCATGGACTCCTCCTTCAGGCGGGAACACAGCGGCCGACGCGGAGCGCGTTTTCGACGCCGTTCACCTTGCATCCAGCGACCCCTGGGATTATTCGAGCAGCTGGTACGAGAAGCGAAAACGCGACTTGACCATGGCGGCGCTGCCCGATCCGCGCTACGCCCGGGGACTCGAACTGGGCTGCTCCTCTGGAGTGCTGAGCGCCGAACTCGCCCAGCGCTGCGAGCAACTCCTCTGCGTGGATGCGAGCAGCCAGGCCCTCGCCTCGGCGGATGCCCGGCTTGCCGATAACCCAGGGGCAACGACGGCGCACATGACGGTGCCCACCCAGTGGCCCGATGGCCGGTTCGACCTCATCGTCATCTCAGAGGTGGGGTATTACTTGAGCCGCGCCGAGTTGGACGCCGTGCTCGACAAATCGGTGGATTCGCTCCTGCCGGGCGGGACATTGGTGATGTGCCATTGGCGCCATCCGATTTCTGGCTGGTCACTGGATGGAGACAGCGTCCATGCGGCCGCGCGGGGGCGGCTGCCCTGGCCTTCCGCCGCGGTGTACCGGGAGAAGGCCTTCATCCTTGAGACGTTCATCGCGGCCGCGGCCGGAAGCGCCGATGCCCGCGCCTAGCATTGAGGGCGGCAACCGCCCCCTCCCTGGAATCCCGTCCGCACACGGTGGGCCAGTCGATGGCAGCATCGCCCATGTCGCCGTCGTGGTCCCCGCCCGCAACGAGGCCGAGCGCATCGCCCCGGCGATCCGCGCCATATGCCGCGCCGCCGCCGAGTTGCGCGCGCTGCGCCCCGGCGTGGGCATCGGCGTCGTGGTGGTGTTGGACGCGTGCGACGACGGCACGGGAGATGCCGCCGTCGACGCCGCAGGCTCCGAAGGGTGCCTCAGCCTCGTCGACGTTCGCCTGCACAGCGCCGGGGCCAGCAGGGCGGCCGGCATCCGGGCCGCCCTCGCCGCCACGACCACAGCCCCTGAACAGATCTGGCTGGCAAATACCGATGCCGACTCCGTGGTTCCACCGCATTGGCTCTGCGGCCAAGTGGACTTCGCCGAGTCCGGGGCTGACGCCGTGCTGGGCACCGTTGAGCCGGACCCTGGCGAGCTGGACAAGAGCCTGCTCAACGCGTGGGCACGCAGGCATCGCTTCGCCGAGGACCACCCCCATGTGTTCGGCGCGAACTTCGGCGTCCGGGCTTCGCACTACCTCGGAGTGGGCGGGTTTGAGCCCGTGCGCCTCCACGAGGACCGGATCCTGGCGGCGCGCCTCCGGCGATCCGGCAGCGCCGTAGTCGCGACGGACACCCTCCGGGTCATCACCTCCAGTCGCCTGCACGGCCGGGCGCTCCACGGGTTCGCCGGTTACCTTCGTGGCTTGGGCGAGGCGATGGCCATGCCTCCGGACACCGCAGCGGCGAGCAGCGCCACGAGCTAGGTATTTGAGCCCGTTATGGTCTGGCGTTCCGGGAGCGTCTCCAAGCGGGTGGCCGTCCTCCGTTCATCCCAGCGTTACCTCGCATCCATGCGGTGACCGGATGATGGCCCCGATGGGGAATCGACTATGACACTGAGGAACTTAACCATGGACATCAGACCTTCCCGCAAGCCCTTCATGTTCGGCGCTGTACTCTCGGCCGCAGTCCTCCTGAGCTGCACCGCCGTCCCGGCCAACGCCGCCCCTGCGTCTCCCTACACGGTCAAGTCCTTCGCTGCTGTCGGCGGCGAGAGCAAGCCGGATGACATCACGCGCCTTGGCAACAACATCTATGTGGCCTTCCAGAACGGCGTCGGCCCGATGGGCGAACCCTCCACGAGCGGTGCAACCGCGAGCACGATCCAGCAATACTCCCTCGACGGAACCCCGGGCGGGTCCTGGACGATTACGGGCAAGATCGACGGGCTGCACGCTGACGAGGCAGGCCAAAGGCTGCTGGTGACAACGAACGAGGACGGCAACTCCGCTTTCCACACCGTGACACCGTCCGGCGGCGCTGCCGCCGTGAAGGACTTCGCCTACACCGGACTGACGCACGGGGGCGGCACGGACACGGCTACGATCTACCAGGGCAAGATCTTCATCACCGCCTCGAACCCGTCCGACACCACCGGGCCGGCCGTCTACCAGGCGACGCTGAGCGGCTCGACAGCCGCCCTGGCCCCGGTCTTCACGGACAACGCCACCGCAACCGTCGCCAACTCCGGCTCGAAAGGGACCACGGCCCTTGCCCTGACCGACCCTGACTCGGCGACAGTGGTCCCGGCCGACAGCCCCCGCTTCAAGAACCAGTTCGCGCTTGCCTCACAGGGCGACCAGCAGTTGATCTTCGCCGACCGCGCCGGGACCCCGCAGCAGTCGCTGCAGGTGCTCAACCTCAGCCAGCAGGTCGACGACACCGCCTTCGCGACGACGTCTCGGCAAACCCTGTGGATCACCGATCCCGACCACAACACGGTGCTCTCCGTCACCGGCCCGTTCGCGGCCGGCCAGGCACTCTCGACCGTGACGCCGGATGCCGCCCCGGACTACCTCGCGGCGCTGGACCTCTCGACCGGATCGCTCACACCGGTCGCGGGTCTGTCCTCGATCCACCCGAAGGGCTTGCTCTTCACGAGCGCACACTAGGTTCGCGTCCGCAGACGAAATCCGCGCGGCACCTTCCTTGGGAGGTGCCGCGCCGTCGTTCCCGGCCCCGCGGTGAGCGCTCATCCTCAATTCCAGTACGGGGTCATTGCCAAGCCGGAGGGGAGAAGAGTCGCGCGGCTCCCTTTCGCGGCGTTGAGCTGAGGCTGTGTCAGGTAGAGGGCCTTCGAGAGATCAGCGCCGTCAAGCCGGGCATCCCGCAGGTCTGCACCGAGCAGATCCGCACCCGATAAGTCACTGTCGCGCAGATCGGCGGCAATGAGTCAGGTCCCCCTCAGGTCGCCCTCAGGTCCGCCCCGCGCAGCCGGCAGAACCTGATGTCGCTGCCGATGAGATCGGCTCCGGGCTACAGGTTGGTGTCCAGATGATCGTCGCCGGCGGCGAAGTACGAGGCCCGTACTTCTTCGCTGACGTCGCCGAGTAGGTCGCCATGAATGACCTGTTCCACACCCTCAATGGCACCGTATTCCCCCGTAGCCAAGTTCAGCAGCCTTTCCTTTGGCATAGGTCCTTCGCCCCACGCGATCCGATCCGACTGGCTCCAGCACGACTGCTCCGGCGCGCCACATGACCCCTCGTCCTCCGGCCAAGCGTTTGGGCGCGCCCGAGGCTCCAAACGCCACTGGAACCTCGTGCGCTGGAGCTGAAAAGAGATCCACGGTTGCCATCCCTTCAATACTGCTTGCACCCGACACCGGCGGCGCCCGGCGTCCGCCAGGGGATCCCTCAGCGGACTCACCTGTCGGTTGTACCGTGCTCTCAGCGGCCAAGCACCGAATCCGCGATCCGGCGCGCGGCTTGCTCCGGCCTGATGTGCGTGGTGTCGATGACCTCGGCTTCATCGTGTAGCCACGTACGGGCTGCTTCGGCGTATGGCTCCAGGTATGCGAAGCGGAACGTCGAGGGTCCGAGGTCTTTGTCGTTCTGTATGCGTTCGCGGAGCGTGGCCTGGTCGGCGTGGAGCACGAAATGCTGGATCGGGATGCCGTGCCCGGTAAGACCATCGCTGATCTCCCGCCAGTAGCTCTCGACCAGGACAGTCATCGGCATCACGAGGGTGCCTCCGGTGAATTCGAGCACGCGCCGAGCGGTTTCGACGACCAGTGGTCGCCAGGGCTCCCAGTGTTGGAAATTGTCCGTTGCGGGAAGTCCAGGCCTGATGTCCATGAGGACCTCACCGACCTTCTCAGCGTCGAGGACGCGGGCGTCGGGCAGCAATTGCTGCACGAGCGCGCTCGTCGTCGTCTTTCCCGCTCCGTGGGTGCCGTTGAGCCAAATGATCATGGACGGAACAGTAACGCAGTCAAGGATCATTTCCGGTGAATCGTCGATCTGGAGAGCGAGCAGGCTCGCCCACGCATGCCTTCTCGAAGCCGCGGCAGCGCACTGCCTCAGCGTGGGGACGTGGGAAGCGCTTTCGACCAAAGATCCCGATGACGCTCTGCGTATGCGGTTGCGCTCGACGACAGTGCTCGCCATCGCCGACCAGGTGTCACCCGGTCAGTGTTCGAAGGAGTTTCGGGATGCGGGTCTTGGCCTCGCATAGACCCCATACCGGACGGACGCACCCTCTAAAGGGGCCGGTCGGCCGGACTTTCGATGGAAGGCTAGCTCCGGAGAGATACGCGGAAGCGCACCAAAACAGCTTCCGTCGAGTCTGAGACCGCAAAAGTGGGATCTCGCAGGACGGCCCGAAAGTCGGAGCTATGCCAGAATTTTTCGTGGCCCACACGCCAGTCGGAGACTGCCTGGTAACCCTCGCCTTCGTCGATCGCGTGAGCTGCGTCAACGTCCCCGAGGGGCACTACGCGAACCTCGGTAACTTCCGTGATGCAAACGGGTCGCCCTGACGAATCAACGACCACGCCCCGTTCACCGACCGCGGGTAATCGGTCTTCGGCTAGTTTGTATTGGACGAGGAGGGAGGTCGTCGCCGTCTTCCGTCCGTCAAGGATCGCGCTCACGAGTTCATCTCGCAGCGAGCCCGGAAACCCGTACTCTTCGACCGGCAGACCAGCAATTTCGTCGGGAGATAGCATCTGAAAATCCTAGGCCCTTGGTTGCCGGCCACGAAGGTAGGCGCGTCCAGCCTTGATGAGTCGTGAGGATGTTTCTGCATCGAAACACTGAAGGGCCACCGCGTGCGCGAGTGGCCCTTCAGCTTGTCCTCTGGTGTGGACTTATGCGGGGACGTCGAACCGCTGGCCTTCGGGCTTGGACGGCAGGATCGTCAAGATGAGCAGTGCCAGGCTCCCGAGGAACGGGACGAGGCCGATGAGGATCAGCCAGCCGCTGAAGTTCACATCGTGGAGGCGGCGGACAGTCAGGGCCAGGGACGGGACAATGACGGCCAGTCCCCAGATGACCAGGAGGATGACGCCGATCATCATGCCCGGGCCCGGGACTGTGGCACCGGAGTCATTGACGGTTGCACCGGCTGAGCCGGCCACCGACGTGATGATGTTCAGAACGATGCTCACGACGATGGAGATAAGCATCCACCACCAGTACTCGCTGCGGCTGGCCCGGCCGGTGAAGGTGGCGTACTTCTTGAAGAACCGGCGTGCTGCCTCACCGATGGGTGCACCGTAGTAGGGAGCCCAAAGCGGGACGGGACTGCCAAACTGGGTGGTCTGTTGCTGCTGGTACGACAAATGGATCTCCTAAATAGACGAGTAATGACGCTTTATCGTAGGGGGCCAAACCACCCGTCAAGTTGTACCGCAGATGAAATTTCGGTACGGCGTGTCGGAACTATGGATCGCACTCGGACGTTGAGGCACTTTCATGCGCGCCGGCGGCGAAAATCAGACATCCGGGAAACTCGCGCGCCAGGGCTTGTGGGCGTTCCAGCGCCCCCGTCCGTGTCGGCCCCTTCAGTACAACCTCATTTTGTTGACCTTCCTGCGCCCGGATCGGACACTTGGCCCTATGACGGGGGAAGACGAAGCGCGGGCCCTTGTGGCTGTCATCAACAACCTGTCCGAGCGGTTCCCCGAGATGCCACGCCCGGACATCGAGTCCGTGGTCGCTGAAGAGCACGGGAACTTGAACGGCGGCCCGGTCCGGGACTATGTCCCACTCCTGGTTGAACACGCAGCCAAGAAGCGCCTCACCAAATTGGCAGCCGAAGTCCGTGTGTCCGGCGGTCTCTCATCCGTACTTGCCCGGAAGCAGCCAGCGGTAGATAACCCGTAGGCGCCGCGTTGAGTTGGGGCTTCCGGGGTTGAGATGGAACCTCTGAGATCGCCGTCAGTTTGGCGGATCGTTACCCACGAATGTTCCCGGCGGCATCCAGGCGCCAAACACGGGGCCGGGATCCGGTCGCTTTGCGTGCCGCCCGTCGTCGGAGATTCCTTGTTTGAGGCGTTGCAGGACCCACGGGAACAAGTGGTCCCGCGCCCAGATAATGTCGTCCGCCCGGGCTTCGCGCCAGCTGCGTCCGGGCAGCGCTTTCGGAGTCATCGGCTCCAAGGTGTGCGGAACGTTGAGGGTATCGAGCACCATGATGGCGATGGTGTGCTGACCCAGGGGAGAGAAGTGCAGCCGGTCCGGATCCCACATCCGTGGGTGGGTGAGTTGACGCAGTGCCCAGAGATCGGCGATGACCGCATCGTGGCGGGCCGCAATCGTCCGTAGGTTCTCGTTGAAGATGGCCACCTTGGCGCGGGTCCGGCCCAGCACGGGCGTAGCGCCCCAGTCCGGGCCGGCGAACAGGACGACCGTCGCACCGGTGGAGGCCAGTAGCTGCACTCCGGCATCCATCCGGGCGGCGAGTTTGTCGGGATCGGTTCTACGGAAGATCAAATCATTGCCGCCGGCATTGAGCGTGATCAGATCCGGCTGCAGGGCCAGCGCGGGGCCAACCTGCTCGTCCAGGATCTGATGGAGCAACCTGCCATGGACCGCCAGATTCGCGTAAGCAAAATCTTCGTGTCCGGCGCTCAGTTCTTCCGCGACCCGGTCCGCCCAGCCTCGCAGGCCGCCCGGGCTGCGGGGCTCCGGATCTCCAACCCCTTCGGTGAAGGAATCACCCAGGGCCACATAACGGCTCCAGGGGTGCAGGCGGGCCCCCGGACCTACGGAGCCACCCTGCGCCGGACCATCGGCGCTGGGAGCGTTCATCCCTCCATACTGCTCCTAACGGGCCGAACGCGCCACGGCGTGGACCTTGGCCGCGCGCCGGATGCGCATCCTAGGGTTATCCAATGAGCTTCGAATTATCATCGCGGATCGATCCTGAACTGTGGTCACTCGTCGATGAAACCCGCGCTTTCTACGCCCACCGGCCGGCCGGCCGCGGCCCGGGGAGTCTGGAAGAGCTCCTCGCATTCCGGGCTGGCGCGCCAGCACCTGCGGAGTGTGATCCACAGCCAGTCACAGAGCAGGCAAGTGCGCTTGGCCGAAGCGTTCCGGTGCGGATCCACAGTCCGGTCAGTTCACCGGTGGCGGGAGTGTTCCTGGAAATCCACGGCGGCGGCTTCTACATGGGCTCAGCCGCTGGAAGCGATGTTCGCAACAGGCGGCTTGCCGACGCATTGGGTGTTGCCGTAGTCAGCGTGGATTACCGGCTTGCCCCCGAGCACCCGTGGCCGTCCGCACCCGACGACTGCGAGACGGCAGCGCTGTGGCTGGTCGAGCAGGCCGAAAGCCGTTTTGGTACCGCGAAACTCGCTGTCGGTGGCTTCTCTGCCGGTTCAACGCTGGCGGTTTCCACGCTTGTCCGGTTGCGCGATCGCGGGGTCACGGCCTTCAGCGGCGGCGTGCTGCAGTTCGGCACCTATGACCTCGCCGCGAAGACGGAGGCCGGGCGCCTGATCGCCGACGAGTATTTTCTTGACGCGTATGCCGGGACTGCTCCGGATCGCGCCCACCCCGACCTTTCACCGCTCTTCGCCGACCTTGCCGGGCTGCCGCCGATCCTTATCGTGGTTGGCCGCGACGACATCCTTTTGGAAGATAATCTCGCCATGGCCTCGCGGATGTCTGAAGCCGGTGTCGAGGTCGACCTGCGTGTTTATCCCGCATCCCCTCATGGATTCACCGGACATGCGACGCCCATGGCACTAGCCGCCCTCGAACGCATCGACGCCTGGCTTCGAGCTCGGCTAAGCCAAGCAGACTGAATCGTTCGGCCAAGAGGATCACAAGGATCGAATCCCGGCATCAATTCCCCGAGTGTGACGAGAGCGGCTAGACCTGCACAAAGGTGTGCGCCGGGTTGCTTGTGGTGGCCCCGCTCTTGCTGTAAGTTACTCACCAGTAACTTACGCGAAGGAGCGCCATGTCCAAGGCAGCAATCGACCTCGAGAATCTCCCATACGCCGACGGCGACTTCTATGGATTTGAGCAACTGCTTACGGGCAAGGAACAAGACCGGCTGGCCGAGATCCGGACTTTCCTGTCCTGTGAGGTCAAGCCGATTGCCGTTGATTGCTGGAACCGGGGGGAATTCCCGATGGACCTGATTCCCAAGCTGGCTGAGATTGACCTAGTCAGCCCGGTGAGGCGGCAAGGCTATTCCAACGTGTTCGCTGGCCTTGTCCACGCAGCAGCAACGCGCGCCGATGCCTCGATTGCCACGTTCATGGGCGTCCACGACGGCTTGTTCACTGGTTCCATCGAGGCCTTGGCATCCCGGGAGCAACAAGAAGCCTGGCTGCCGGACGTCTACTCCCTCAAGAAGATCGGCGCCTTTGGACTGACCGAGCCGTTGGGCGGCTCGGACGTTGCAGGCGGCACCCGGACCACTGCGCGCCGCGACGGCGACAACTGGATCCTCAACGGGGCCAAGCGCTGGATCGGCAACGCCACCTTCTCGGACTGGGTTGTGGTCTTCGCCCGCGACCTCGCCGACAATCAGGTCAAGGGCTTCCTGGTGGACACGGGCCTCCCCGGATTCAAGGCCAGCAAGATCGAGAACAAGATCTCGCTGCGGACCGTCCAGAATGCCGATATCACCCTTGAAAATGTGGTGGTTCCGGACTTCTTCAAACTGGCCAATGCGAACAGCTTCAGGGACACCAACAAGGTCCTGAAAGTCACCCGGCTTTCGGTCGCGTGGCAGGCTGTGGGCCAGCAGCTTGCGGCGTTCGACGTTGCCCGCCGCTACGCGGTTGAACGGATGCAGTTCGGGAGGCTCCTGGCATCGTTCCAATTGGTGCAGCAACAACTCGTGCAGATCCTGGGCAACACCGTCAGTTCCATGGGCATGATGGTCCGTCTCGCGCAGCTTGAGGATGCCGGCGTCGCCAAGGACGAGCAATCCGCGCTGGCGAAGGCCTTCACCACGGCCCGCATGCGCGAGAGCGTAGCCCTGGGAAGGGGAATCCTCGGTGGCAACGGCATTGTCACGGACTACGAGATGGCCAAGATCTTCGCCGACGCCGAGGCTATCTACTCCTACGAAGGCACCCACGAAATCAACACCCTTGTCACGGGGCGCGCCATCACCGGGATTTCCGCCATCGTCTAGCGGCGGTAAGGCTTGCAGCACCCGCAGCTCGTCCAGCGCCAACCAATCGTCCAGAGGCAGCAACACCGACGGCCGGAGATCCGTGACGAAGGCAAGCGGGTCCACATAGTCCTCCCCGGACCGAACTCCCCAATGGACGCACGGAGATCCCGCGCAGTGGCCGGCTCTGACGACGCCGATGGCTTGGCCCGTGGCCACGGGGGCGCCTTCTTCGAGTTCGCTGTCGACGGGCTCAAAGCTGCTCCGCAGCCCGTTCCCGTGGTCGATGGTGATCACAGGCCGGTCCACCACGACGCCCACGAAGCCCACAGTGCCGCCAGCGGGGGCGGCGACCGTTGCGCCGTCGTCGGCTGCTTGTAAATCCACGCCGCGGTGCCCGCTCAACCACGGCTTGTCCGGAGGATCGAACCCACGCATCACGGTGGGCCTGGGGGAGAGGGGCCACGCCCAGTCCGGGCCGGTCCCGGACTGGACAGGCGGGCCCGACGACGGCGATGCAACGGCAGGCGCCGCGCCGAGGACAACGGGCAAAAGGCCGAGGGCAACGAGCAAAAGAACGTAGGCCGGTAGATGTGTGGTTCTCACGTAACAAGCCTTCGTTGGGGTGGCGCGTCCCGAAAGGCGCCAGCCAGGCTATGTGGAAAACCAGGCGGAAAATCCGCCGAAGGACGGACCCCTGCGATCGCGCGACGGCGGTCATGAGGCTGAAGGCGCTGTAGTACACTTGGTGGAGCAGTTTGCTGTGCCCTCAGGCTTGTTCAGAAGCGCTTCTCATTCAGTCGCGCGGGGGTTGCAGGCTGACTACGCGTATCCAACCCTCCAATTGAGAATCCTCGCGGATTCAACGCTGCGGAGGATTGTGCCTCTTGCGGTCCGGCGAGTCATTGGCCGGATGAGAAGTGCAATGGATGCCAGGAGCCACGGCCCGTTCGGGTCCGGCTAACTAACCGTCAACTATTGGCAGGGTAAGAGTGGCCCGTGTGGCGCTCTCATGAATGACCTGCCGGAAGGAGCGTCGGCATGCCCGTCGTAACTATGCGCCAGCTGCTTGACAGCGGCGTCCACTTTGGACACCAGACCCGTCGTTGGAACCCGAAGATGAAGCGATTCATCTTCACGGAGCGCAACGGCATCTACATCATTGACCTTCAGCAGTCGCTGTCCTACATCGACCGCGCTTTCGAGTTCGTCAAGGCTACTGTCGCCCACGGCGGCACCGTCCTGTTCGTCGGCACCAAGAAGCAGGCTCAGGAAGCAATCGCTGAGCAGGCTACCCGTGTTGGCCAGCCGTACGTCAACCAGCGTTGGTTGGGCGGTATGCTCACCAACTTCCAGACCGTTGCCAAGCGCATCCAGCGCATGAAGGAACTCGAAGAGATCAACTTCGAGGACGTTGCAGGCTCGGGTTACACGAAGAAGGAGCTCCTGCTCCTCAAGCGCGAGCTCACCAAGTTGGAAACCAACCTCGGTGGTATCCGCAACCTGACCAAGGCTCCTTCCGTTCTGTGGGTTGTTGACACGAAGAAGGAACACCTGGCTGTTGACGAAGCCAAGAAGCTGAACATCCCGGTTGTTGCCATCCTGGACACCAACTGCGACCCCGACGAAGTTGACTTCCCGATCCCGGGCAACGACGACGCCATCCGCTCCGTAAACCTGTTGACCCGCGTGGTTGCCGACGCCGTTGCCGAGGGCCTCATCGCCCGTAACCAGCGCGCAACCGGTGCTGCAGAGGCGCCGGAAGAGCCGCTGGCTGAGTGGGAGCGTGAGCTCCTCGAAGGCAGCAAGGCTGAAGCTGCTGAAGCTCCGGCCGCCGAAGCTCCGGCTGCGGAAGCTGCTGAAGCCCCGGCCGCCGAGGCCACCGAAGCTGCTGCCGGCGAAGCCGAAGCAGACAAGTAAATCCGGACCTTTCCCGCGCTGATTTCGGTGCGGGGAGCTACTGACAGGATGGCGGCCCACCCGGTGGGCTGCCGTCCTGTCAGTCCGTAAACACATAAATTTCTAGACAGAGGGGTTCACATGGCGAACTACACTGCTGCTGACATCAAGGCCCTGCGCGAGCGCACCGGCGCCGGCATGATGGACGTCAAGAAGGCTCTTGACGAGGCCAACGGCGACGCCGAGAAGGCCATCGAGATCATCCGCATCAAGGGCCTCAAGGGCGCTACGAAGCGTGAAGGCCGCTCCACCGCCGAAGGCCTGGTTGCAGCCAAGGTCACGGACGGTGTCGGCGTAATGATCGAGGTCAACTGCGAGACCGACTTCGTTGCCAAGGCTGACAAGTTCATCCAGCTGGCCGACAAGGTCCTGGCCGTCGCCGTCGAGTCCGGCGCTGCCGACCTCGAGACCCTGCTGGCCATCGACGTCGAAGGCAAGCCCCTGTCCGAGGTTGTCGTCGAAGAAGGCGCCGTTCTCGGCGAAAAGGTTGTTGTCCGCCGCATCGCCCGCATTGAAGGCGGCACGGTTGACGCTTACCTGCACAAGACCTCCAAGGACCTCCCGGCCCAGGTCGGCGTCCTGTTCGCCGTCGAGGGCGAGGGCGACGCCGCTGCTACCGCAGCCCACGACGTCGCTGTCCACGTTGCAGCCATGGCCCCGAACTACCTGAGCCGCGAAGACGTCCCGGCCGAGCTGGTCGAGTCCGAGCGCCGCATCGCCGAAGAGACCGCCAAGGCCGAAGGCAAGCCGGAAGCCGCTCTCACCAAGATCGTCGAAGGCCGCGTGACGGGCTTCTACAAGGGCGAAGTTCTCTTGGACCAGGCATTCGCCAAGGATTCCAAGAAGACCGTTGCACAGGTCCTCGAAGAGGCCGGCGTCAAGGCAACCGCAGTTGCCCGTTTCCGCGTCGGAAACTAGTTAGACATACAAAAGGGGTGGTCACTTCGGTGGCCGCCCCTTTTGCATGCAACGGCAGGCCCGCACCGAGTGCCTCCACAGCCGGCAGCTTTCTGCCCGGCCCCCAGCAAGATAATCTAGCCAGAGTCCACAAACGGGAAGGCACCATGGAAACCGAGAACACTGCAATCCATCCGGAGAAGACCCGTCGTCGTGTACTGCTGAAGCTGTCCGGCGAGGTCATCGGCGGCGGAAAGCTTGGCGTGGACCCGGAAACCGTCCGCGCCATCGCCAAGCAAATCGCCGCAGCTGTTTCCGAGGTCGAGGTGGCAATCGTCGTAGGAGGCGGAAACTTCTTCCGCGGCGCCGAACTTTCCCAGAGCGGCATGGACCGTTCCCGCGCCGACTACATGGGTATGCTCGGCACAGTCATGAACTGCCTGGCCCTGCAGGATTTCCTGGAGCAAGCCGGCGTCGAGACCCGCGTCCAGAGCGCCATCACCATGGGGCAGGTTGCCGAGGCCTACATTCCGCGCCGTGCCATCCGCCACATGGAGAAGGGCCGCGTGGTCATCTTCGGTGCAGGCGCAGGCCTTCCGTACTTCTCCACCGACACCGTGGCCGCCCAGCGCGCCCTCGAAGTGCATGCCGACGTCGTGCTCATGGCAAAGAGCGGCGTGGACGGTGTGTACACTGCGGATCCCAAGAAGGATCCCACGGCCGAGAAGCTCGAAAAGCTCAGCTACGACGAGGCCCTGCGCCGTGACATCCGCGTCATGGACCAGACCGCAATGACCATGTGCAAGGACAACAATTTGTCCATGGTCGTCTTCGGCATGGAAGGCGAAGGGAACGTCACCCGGGCCATTCTCGGCGAAAAGCTGGGCACCCTGGTCACCCCCTAGCAAGGGCTAGGATATTTCTAGGACTCTTCCGCCCGCAGGGGCGGAAATTTATTGTGCATTGCGGCCCGTGCACCGGGGCGCGACTATTTCTGAGGAGAAACCGTGATCGAAGAAACCTTGCTCGAAGCCGGGGAAAAGATGGACAAGGCGGTCGAGGTAGCCAAGGAGGATTTCGCGTCGATCCGTACCGGTCGCGCGAACCCCGGGCTCTACAACAAGGTGATCGTGGAATACTACGGCACGCCCACACCGCTGCAGCAGCTCGCTTCCTTTGCTATTCCCGACGCCAGGACCATCCTGATCACGCCCTTTGACAAGACCTCGATGCGCGACATCGAAAGGGCCTTGAGCGATTCCGAGGTCGGCGCCAATCCGTCCAACGACGGCAACGTCATCCGGATCACCATCCCGGAGCTCACCCAGGAACGCCGCAAGGAATACGTCAAGATCGTCAAGGGCAAGGGTGAGGACGCAAAGGTTTCCATCCGAAGCATCCGGCGCAAAGCCAAGGACGCCCTGGACAAGCTCGTCAAGGACGGCGAAGCCGGAGAAGACGAGGGTGCCCGTGGCGAAAAGGAACTCGACGCCATCACGAAGGCCCACGTCGACGGTATCGATGAGCTCCTCAAACGCAAGGAAGCCGAGCTGCTCGAGGTCTGATGAGCGAGGCTGAGCCGGCGCCCGCGCAGGGAATCCCCACACGCGCCAGACGCCAACGAGGCAACCCAACGCCCAAAGCCGGCCGGAATCTTCCGGCCGCCATCGGCGTCGGGCTCGCCATGCTCTTCGCCGTCCTCGGAGGGCTGCTGTTCCTGCCGCTCGGGTTCGTGCTGCTGACCACCGCGTTCGCGGTCCTCGGTGTGTGGGAAATCTTCCGTGCGCTCGAAGGCCAAGGCACCAGGATGCCGATCATCCCCGTGTTGACCGGTACCGTGGCGATGCCGTTGGCGGCTTATTTCGGAGGCACCGAGAGCCTGCTCTTCGCGATGGTGCTGAGCAGCACGGCCGTCCTGCTCTGGCGGTCCCTTGAAAGCGCTGCGGGAGCTCCGCGCAGCGTCTTCTCAGGAATCTTCACGCTTGCCTGGGTCCCTTTCCTGATCAGCTTTGCCATCGTGCCTCTCCATGTCGGCACGGGAGCGACGACGGCGGGTCCGTGGCCCGGCGGGCAGGTTCCGGCGGGTGCCTGGCAGATTGCTGTGATGCTGTTGCTAGTGGTGTCCAACGATACTTTCGGGTATCTCGTCGGCTCTCTGTTCGGCAAGCATCCGATGGCTCCCAAGATCAGCCCCAAGAAGACCTGGGAAGGTTTTGCCGGCTCGGTGGCAGGTGCCATGGTGATCGGGATCCTCGCCAGCATCTTCGTGCTGGACCGGCCCTGGTGGGTCGGCGTGGTGCTTGCCGTTGGCATGGTTGCCGCGGCTACCGCCGGGGACCTCGCGGAATCCATGGTCAAGCGGGAACTTGGCGTCAAAGACATGAGCAGCATCCTGCCCGGACACGGCGGGGTCATGGACCGGCTCGACTCGATCGTCTTCGCGGCTCCGGCAGCATTTATTCTTTACGCGCTGTTGAGCGGCGCCTGACAACCACCCAGAAGGAAAGCAGTGGCAGTGGACATTCGTCGCCAGATCCCCGCAGCATTTGAGCGCGTGGCGCACAGCAAGTATGGCTACAACGCAAAGCAGGTAGACCAGTTTTTCCAGCGTGCCCGGTTGTCGTTCGAAAACAGGGCCGAGGCATCGGAGAAGATCGGCAGCGGCGATGTCCGCGCCGTTTCGTTTGATCCTGTCAAAGGCGGCTACGACGCCACTGCCGTGGACGCAGCACTGGACCGCCTTGAAGACGCCTTCGCCCGGCGCGAACGCGACGAGCTGATAGCGGCCGAAGGCGAGGAAGCCTGGTTGCTGAAGATCGGCAAACTCTCCGGAGTGCTGCGGGGCCGTTTGCACCGGCCAGATGGCGAACGTTTCCGCCGGCCGGACAAGAAGCGTGCGCGCAGCTACAACATCGCCGAGGTCGATGCCTTGTGTGTCTCCCTGATCGGTTACCTGGAAAACGACAAGCCGCTGAGCGTCGACAACGTCCGCCGGGCAGCTTTCTCCGAGGCCCGCGGTCGCGACGGCTATGAAGAGGCGCAGGTTGATGCTTTCCTCGACCGGGTGGTCGAACTCATGGCGGCCATCGACTAGCCAAGCTCCGGCCCACCCGGGAATCGGGGCGGTACCGCTTTAAGCAGCAATCCCTCCCACACTCGGTGTGGGAGGGATTGCTGCTTCCGCCTGGGCGGAAGGTCTTTGTGGTTAAGGCTTAGTGGTTATGGACGCCCGGCAGGGAGTGCTCTCCGTGCGGGACGGCATGCGCTCCGGCCACCGAGGCGGCGAGCCCCGGCGTCGTAATTGCTGCGACGACGACGGCGGCAGCGAAGGCGGCTCCCAAGAGCGCACCGGCACGTGGGGGAGCCGAAACGGTTCCCCCGACGTCGTCGCGAAACCTGCGGGCGAGCCAGGCGGAGGATCCCAACGCCATCAGGACCAGGAAAAGAGCCGCCAGATGCCCGCCGTCGAGCACCCTTTGGGCCATGCCGGCAACCAGGAATCCGACGTGGACCAGCACGGCCGCGAGGAGGCCTGCGGTTGTTGGCTTACGGAACCGGAGCCGCCCCTTTTGGAGGCTGGCAATCGAGCTTGCGATCAGCGCCAGGCCCCAGACCACGAAGAGGCCGCCCGCCCACACCAGGGGTCCCCGGCCCAAGATGTAGCTCGAGGCGATGGAAAGCTCGACGAGGCCCGCGCCCATTCCCGCAAAGCACGAGAACAAGGTGAGGGAGGCCCCAAGGGTGGGTCCCACGGACGTCGTTGGCTGAGCTGACACGGGGGTCGCAGCTTGAGCAGACACGGACGGCTCCTTCCGGGTTTCGAGGTGTTTAGACGTGGGCCCTGGCGGTGGTGGCCGGAACCTTGTCCTGCGAGAGGCCGATGCCGAGAAGAACCACAGCGCTGGCAAGGTGCAGGACGTTGTCTGCGCCGTTAAGGGCAATGATGTTCAGTGCGGAGCCCACGAGGAACAGTCCGAGGATGCCGACAAGCAAGTAGACGGCGCCGACGGTGGTATTGACGGTCTTGGACAGAACGGTGCTATTCATGCCCGAGTAGAGGAGGGCCGCGCCAATGGCGAGGTGGATGATGTTGTGCAGGGGGTTTACCGCAAAGATGATCAGATTGGCACCCTCGGTTGCGAAGAATCCAATTCCCGAGGTGACGAAGAATCCAACGACACCCACGAGCAGGTAGACGGCGCCAAAGATGGTGGCGATCAGGCGGTTGGGCGAAGTGCGCATGGTCCAAACCTTCCGGTATGGCCGGGGTTGTCTCCGGCCTGTGTTCGAAACCCCGGACGGGGCTCTCAACCAGATATTCGGACTCCCCGGCACTATGGATGGGTCGGATGGGATGAATTTTTTCGGAGTTATCCCTGCGGCTGGAGACGGATGGCGTCCATTTTCAAATCATTGCCTTCAAAGTTGTACCTGAAGTCAAGGGTTTTGCCTTGGCACTGCAGGGTTCCAACAACGTCGGCCGTGTTGTTGCCGTTGAATGAACCGACGTTCACGGAGTCGTAATGGGGCCTGCAGGTGTTGTCCAGTCCGAGACCCGCAATGCCGGCCATGAACTTGTCCTTCGTCAGGCTTCGGGTGAGCACGGGGTTCATGTACTGGTCGTACGCCTGGGAGCTTTGGCCGTTCACGATCAGGCGGGTGAAGTCGTCGGAGACGGCCTGGGCCCTGTTCGTGGCACTTCCCACCACGTTGACCAGAACGACGACCCCCACGATGACAAGGGCGACGAACGCGGCCGCCGCTCCGAGAATGATCCAGAGGAGCTTTCGGTTCTTCGCAGGCGGCGGGACGGGCATCCCGTAGGGGTGGGGAGGGTACGCCCCGTGCCCTGGAGGGGAGTAGGCGCCGGAGTACTGCCCGGGAGCGGGGTACTGCGCCGGCGGGGTGAACTGGCCCGGAGCCGGATACTGGCCCGGCGGTGTGAACTGGCCCGGCGGTGTGAACTGGCTTGGCCGGCCGTAAGGGGCGGGGTATTGACCGGTTGGGCCGTCAGGCGGCGTGTTGCCGTGCCGCGGTGCTTCGCCTCCCGACGCCGGCGGGACGGCCCGAGGGTCCTGGTCAGGCTGCAGCGGTACTTGCGGGGTGCTCACGGGTGGTTCCCCTTCCCGGCGACCAGGCCTGCGCCGCCAACCGGACAGAAGCCGCCAGCCGGCCCCCTAGGCGTCCACCTGCATCAAATCGCACATTCCAGCGAGGAGCAAGGGGATTCAAGGGCTCAGCCCGTGCGGAGCGCCTTCTTGGTATTCCGGTTCAACAACGGCTGCACTCGGAAAGGAATCAATTCGCCCATGGACATGGCAGTGTCCGTTCGTTCCACTCCGTCGCACGCAAGGATCTTGCCGTTGATCCGGAACAGATCCTCGGCGTCGAGCGCCACCACCCGCAGCAGCAGGTCAGCCGAACCGGTCAGTCCGTACCCCTCCAGGATTTCCGGGATTTCGGCGAGGTCCAAGGCAAGCTGCCCAAGCTTCTGCTGCTGCACATGCACCGAGATGAACGCCATGAGCGGGTAGCCGAGGGCTGCCGGGTTGATGCGCCGTTCGAAGGAAAGGAACGCATGCTTCTTTTCCAGCTGGGCCATCCGCGCCTGGACCGTATTCCGGGAAAGTCCCAGCTTCTGCGCCAAGGCCACCACCGTGCCGCGGGGATCCTTCGCCATGGCCGAAAGCAGGCGTGTGTCGGTGCCATCTAAAGCTTGCATAATGCGCAACGTTAGCACGGTGCCTACCATTCAGATAGGGCAGAATGCGCAGGATTTTCAACGGTGGTTGTACCCAATGAGCATTGTGAGTAGGGTCACAATTAATCCAGGCGACGACGCCCGGATGCTGGCCCGCGGGTGGATCACAAGTCCCTCCAAAGGCCTGCGAGCACGAGCTGAAAGGTGCGATCAACTGTGTTGACGGACGAACCCGGCCAGGACGCCTACAAGGTGCCGAATCCCGGAATCAGTGCAGCAAGCCCGCGTCGGACCGGCGGGGATCTGGTCCAACTGATTTCCCCGGAAGGGGAACGCATCAGCCACCCGGAGTTCGATCTCTGGGTCAGCGATGTCACGGACGAGCAACTGTGCTCGCTGTACGAGGACATGATGGTCATCCGCCGTATCGACGCCGAGGCCACGGCCTTGCAGCGTCAGGGTGAGCTGGCCCTGTGGCCGCCACTGCTGGGCCAGGAAGCCTCCCAGATCGGTTCCGGCAGGGCCCTCAGGGACGACGACTTTGTCTTCCCCAGCTATCGGGACAACGGCGTTGCCTACTGCCGCGGCGTGGAGCCAACGGATTTGGTCCGCGCGTGGCGCGGCAACGCTTCGGCCGGTTGGGACCCGTACCGCCACAACATCGCCACCCAACAGATCATCATCGGCTCGCAATCGCTGCACGCAACCGGCTACGCGATGGGCATCCAGTACGACGGAGCGGACTCCGTGGCAGTTTCCTACTTCGGCGATGGCGCCACGAGCGAGGGCGATGTCAACGAGGCCATGGTCTTCGCGGCGAGCTTCCAGGTACCCGTGGTCTTCATCTGCCAGAACAACCACTGGGCCATCTCGGAACCCGTCCGGATTCAGTCCCACATCCAGATCGCCGACCGTGCTTCGGGCTTCGGAATCCCCAGCATGCGGGTCGACGGGAACGACGTCCTGGCTGTCCTGGCTGCCACGCGCATTGCGTTGGACCGGGCCCGCAACGGCGGCGGACCGACCTTCATCGAAGCGGTGACCTATCGCATGGGCCCGCACACGACGGCGGATGATCCCACCCGTTACCGCGACGCCAATGAACTTGAAGACTGGGCAGCCAAGGACCCGATCACCCGGCTCAAGGCGCTCCTTCGGACCAAGGGACTCCTGACGGAAGAGGTCGAAGCCAAGACCCAGGCCAAAGCGGACGAGGTGGCCAGGGACCTGCGGGCAGGAGTCATCAACATGCCCGATCCCGCGCCCCTTGATCTTTTCAAGCACGTCTACAGCACGCCCAACTCCTGGATCGAACGCCAGAAGGACCACTACTCCCGCTATCTGGAAAGCTTCAGCGGATCAACCCAGGAAGGTGCCCTCTGATGAGCAAGCTGACCTTCGCCCGCGCCATCAACGCCGGCCTGCGCAAGTCCCTCGAAAACGATCCCAAAGTTGTCCTCATGGGTGAGGACATCGGAGCGCTCGGCGGCGTTTTCCGTGTGACCGACGGCCTCCAGAAAGACTTCGGCAAACACCGGGTGGTTGATACTCCCTTGGCCGAATCCGCGATTATCGGCACCGCCGTCGGACTGGCCTACCGCGGCTACCGGCCGGTCTGCGAAATCCAATTCGATGGCTTCATCTACCCGGCATTCGACCAGATCGTCAGCCAAGTAGCCAAGATGCATTACAGGACCCAGGGCCGCGTCAAGATGCCCATCACCATCCGGGTTCCCTTCGGCGGCGGAATCGGTTCGCCCGAGCACCACTCCGAGTCCCCGGAAGCCTACTTCACGCACACCTCGGGACTCCGCGTCATCAGCGTCTCCAACCCGCAGGACGCGTACACCATGATCCAGCAGGCCATCGCCTCGGACGACCCGGTGCTCTACTTCGAACCCAAGCGCCGCTACCACGACAAGGGAGAAGTGGACGAGACGGCGGAGCTTTCCACGGCGCTGTCCATGGAGAAGGCAAGGGTGGTCACTCCAGGCAGCGACGTCACTTTGGTGACGTACGGACCGCTCGTGAAGACCGCGAACGACGCCGCCATGGCCGCCGCCGACGAAGGAGTCTCCGTGGAGGTCATCGACCTGCGCTCGCTTGCTCCGATCGACTTCCCGGCGGTGGAGGCATCCGTCCGCAAGACCGGCAGGCTCGTCATCACGCATGAGGCTGCGCAGTCCGGCGGGCTCGGCGCCGAAATCGCCGCCAGCATCACGGAGCGTTGCTTCAACTACCTTGAAGCGGCGCCGGTCCGGATCACCGGGTTCGACATCCCGTACCCGTACTCAAAGCTCGAGATGCACCACCTGCCGGACCTGGACAGGATCCTTGACGGTGTGGACCGCGCACTCGGCCGCGGCAACTCCCTGAGCGGGCTGGAAGGATGAGCGCCACCATGATCAAGGAATTCAGGCTGCCCGACCTCGGCGAAGGACTCACCGAGTCGGAAATTCTCAGCTGGAAGGTCGCGGTGGGGGACACCGTGACGTTGAACCAGGTCATTGCCGAGGTCGAGACGGCGAAGGCCGTAGTTGAGTTGCCTTCGCCCTTCGCCGGAACCGTCGCCGCCTTGCACGAACAGGCCGGTTCCGTTGTGGAGGTCGGCAAGCCGATCGTCTCCTTTGAGGTCGACGACGCCGGAGCCTCACCTTCCGGTGCTAGCGGTTCCGACGCGGGAGCTTCCCCCGGGGACGCCCCGAGCCCGGCGGAGAGCGCGGCCAAGCGCGAGCCGAACCTCGTGGGCTACGGTGCCGTCGTCGAAAAGTCCGGACGCCCCGCCCGACGCCAGCGGAGCTTTGACGCAGGCGCCACCGAACGCGAGCCAGTCCGGGAGCCCATTCCCGCCGTCGCGCCCGTTCCCGCCGTCGCGCCCGTTCCCGCCGTCGCGCCCGTTTCCACCGTCGAAACTACGGCACCGCCAGCGGTTGCAAGCGAGACTGCAGCGGAGCAGGAGCGTCCACGGTCCACGCCTCCGGTCCGCAAGCTGGCGAGGGATCTCGGAATCGACCTCGAGCTGGTCAAAGGAACCGGACCGGGAGGCCTGATCACCCGTTCGGACGTCCAGGACTTCGCTTCCGGGTCCGAGGCGCAGGTTTCGGCTCCCGAGGTCGCCCCCGCCGCTGTGTCCGCCGTCGGGGTTTCAACTGAACGCGAGACCCGCACGCCCATCAAGGGAGTCCGGAAATTCACGGCAGCCGCCATGGTGCAAAGCGCCTTCACGGCGCCGCACGTTACGGAGTTCCTGACCGTGGACGTCACTCCGACCATGGAACTGCTGACGCGGCTCAAGGCCAGCCGCGAATTTGCCGGCTACAAGCTCACGCCGCTGACCATCGCGGCCAAGGCAGTGTTGATTGCCCTCCGCAGGAATCCGAGCCTGAACTCGCGCTGGGACGAAGGCGCACAGGAGATCGTGCAGTTCAACTACGTCAACCTGGGTATCGCCGCCGCCACGCCGCGGGGCCTGACTGTTCCCAATATCAAAGACGCGGACCGGATGACGCTGCTGGAACTGTCCACGGCGTTGTCGGCTCTCACGGACACGGCGCGTTCGGGCAAGACCTCCCCGGCAGACCTGACGGGCGGGACTATCTCGATCACGAACATCGGCGTGTTCGGGATCGACGCCGGCACCCCCATCTTGAACCCGGGCGAGGCTGCCATCGTCGCGCTCGGATCGGTGCGCAAGGCCCCGTGGGTGCACAACGACGAGCTCGCAGTCCGCCAGGTCATGTCCCTGAGCCTGTCCTTCGACCACCGGCTGGTGGACGGCGAACAGGGCTCGAAGTTCCTGGCCGACCTGGGCGCGATCCTGTCCGACCCTGCCACCGTCATGACGATGATCTAGCGGTTCCCCGGCCCAACTAACTCGCAGTTGTTGTCGTTTTGAAGGCTCAGAACGACAACAACTGCGAGCCAGTTGGGGCCTGGCAGGCGGGAGGTTAGCGCGCCGTCAGGGCCGCGAGGGCCATGCGTTCGAGGATGGGCCTCGCGGTTTTGACCGCCATGCGTCGTCCATGGTGCCGGACCGAGTGCGGTGTCGAGTTGATGAGGCCGAAGGCGGCGTGGGCGCGGACCCGGAGTTCGGCGGGATCGGTTTCCGGATGAAGTTCGCCAAGCACACCCACCCACAGTTCCACGTAATTGCGCTGCAGTGTGCGGACTTCGGCCTGGTCGGCGTTGCTGAGGTTGCTGAAGTCGCGGTCCTGGACCCGGATGACATCGGGATTGCTGAGGGCGAAGTCCACATGGAACTCCACCAGTCCGTGCAACGCGGCTTCGGCGTCAGGGGCCTCGGACGCCACGGTGCGTCCGCCGTCGAGCAGGTTCCGGCTCACGCTCAACAGCAACTCGGCCAGTACGGCTTGTTTTCCCGGGAAATGCCGGTACACGGCAGGACCGCTGACTCCAGCCGCTGCACCCAGGTCCTCAAGGGACACGCGGTTGAAACCGTCGGCGGCGAACAACCCGGCTGCGGCGGTCAGGAGGGCCTTGCGCCGTGTTTCCTTGGCCTGGCTTCTTTGGGTCGGGCTCTCTTGCTTGGGGCTCCGCGGGGTAGGGCCGTCCTGCTGGGAGCTCCGTTGGAAGGTGACCACAATTCCTCCTTTTGCACGCGTCCACTTCGGCGCCGGCACCGGGGTGGCCCGGTGCGGAGGTGATGGACAACACAGTTAATAGAGACTAACCTAAATTCCAGTTATGCGGTACTAACTGAGATGGCCCATGGGCCGGGATGGGACACAGTCGATGGAGACACTCGCCAGCCAGCTGGATACCAGCAGCGACCAGTTCGCGGCCAACGCGGAAGCGCAGCTGTCCCTGGTACACGAGCTGAAGAAGCGCCTTGCCGTGGCCGCGCTCGGCGGCCCGGAGAAGTCGCGCGAGCGGCACATTTCCCGGGGCAAGCTGTTGCCGCGCGAGCGCATCAACTACTTGTTGGACGAAGGAAGCCCTTTCCTGGAGATCGCCCCCTTGGCGGCCAACGGGATGTACAACGATGACTCGCCGGGCGCCGGCGTGATCGCGGGCATCGGCTTGGTCCACGGCCGCCAGGTGATGGTGGTTTCCAACGACGCCACGGTCAAGGGCGGAACGTATTACCCGATGACGGTGAAGAAGCACCTCCGGGCCCAGGAAATCGCCCTGGAAAACAAGCTGCCATGCGTCTACCTCGTGGATTCCGGGGGAGCGTTCCTGCCGAAGCAGGACGAGGTGTTCCCGGATAGAGAGCACTTTGGCCGGATCTTCTTCAACCAGGCGAAGATGTCCGCGGCAAAGATCCCGCAGATCGCGTCCGTCATGGGATCCTGCACCGCCGGCGGCGCCTACGTTCCCGCCATGAGCGACGAAACCGTCATTGTCCGCAACCAAGGCACCATCTTCCTGGGCGGGCCGCCCCTTGTGAAGGCCGCCATCGGTGAAATCGTTACGGCCGAGGAACTCGGAGGCGGCGACGTCCACTCGCGGATTTCCGGCGTGACGGACCACCTCGCCGAAAACGACGAGCATGCCCTGCAGATCGTCCGCGACATCGTCGCCACCCTGCCCCAGCCGGCGGCCCCGGCATGGGACGTGGACGCCGCCGTCGAACCCGTGGTGGACCCGGCCGAGATCTATGGTGCCGTTCCCACGGACGTCAACGCCCAGTACGACGTCCACGAAGTCATCGCCCGCCTGGTGGACGGCTCCAGGTTCCATGAGTTCAAGAGGAACTACGGCACCACCCTGGTGACTGGATTCGCGAAGCTCCATGGCCACCCCGTGGGTATCGTCGCCAACAACGGTGTGCTGTTCAGCGAGTCCGCCCTCAAGGGCGCGCACTTCATCGAGTTGTGCGACCAGCGCGGCATCCCGCTGGTCTTCCTGCAAAACCTCTCCGGCTTCATGGTGGGCAAGGACTACGAGCACGGCGGCATCGCCAAGAACGGCGCCAAGATGGTCACCGCCGTGGCTACCGCCCGCGTGCCCAAGCTGACCGTGGTAATCGGAGGTTCCTTCGGCGCCGGAAACTACTCCATGTGCGGCCGGGCCTACTCGCCGCGCTTCCTCTGGATGTGGCCGGCCAGCAGGATTTCGGTCATGGGCGGGAACCAGGCCTCCAGCGTGCTGGCCACCGTCAAGCGCGACCAGTACGAGGCCCGCGGCGAGGAATGGTCCGCCGAGGACGAAGAAGCCTTCAAAGCCCCCATCAAGCAGCAGTACGAGGACCAAGGCAGCCCCTACTACTCCACCGCCCGGCTCTGGGACGACGGCATCATCGACCCCGCAGACACCCGGCGCATCCTGGGCATGGCCCTCGATACCGTCTCCCGCCAATCCCTGCCGGAAACCTCCTTCGGCCTCTTCCGGATGTGACCCCATGACAATCAACTCCTTCGACACCGTACTTGTCGCCAACCGCGGCGAGATCGCCTGCCGCGTCATCCGTACCCTCAAGGCCATGGGCATCCGTTCGGTGGCGGTCTATTCAGACGCCGACGCCGGAGCCCGCCACGTGCGCGAAGCCGATGCTGCCGTCCGGATCGGTACTGCTGCGGCAGCTGACAGCTACCTCCGGATCGACGCGATCATCGAGGCCTGCCTGCAAAGCGGCGCGCAAGCCGTCCACCCCGGCTACGGATTCCTCGCCGAGAACGTGGAGTTCGCCAAGGCCCTGGACGCTGCCGGCATCGCGTTCATCGGCCCCGGCATCGACGCCATCGAAATCATGGGCGACAAGATCCGTTCCAAGAACCACGTCATGTCCTACGGCGTCCCCTGCGTTCCGGGGATCGCCGAACCCGGCCTGAGCGACGAGGAACTGATCGACGCGGCGCCCGGCGTCGGCTTCCCCCTGCTGATCAAGCCCTCGGCAGGAGGCGGCGGCAAAGGCATGCACATCGTGGAGCGGCTGGAGGACATGGCGGCGACCCTGCTGACGGCCCGCCGGGTGGCGGCGAGCGCCTTCGGCGATGACACCCTCTTCCTCGAGCGGCTCATCCAAACGCCCCGGCACATCGAAGTCCAGGTCCTCGCCGACAACCACGGCAACGTCATACACCTCGGCGAGCGCGAGTGTTCGCTCCAGCGCCGCCACCAAAAGGTGATCGAGGAAGCACCGTCCCCCTTGCTGGAGTCGCTCGCGAACGGCGCCGAGGTCCGGGCGCGGATCGGTGCGGCAGCCTGCCAGGCTGCCCGAAGCGTCAACTACAGCGGTGCGGGCACGGTGGAGTTCCTGGTCTCGGACGAGGATCCGGAGCACTTCTTCTTCATGGAGATGAACACCCGCCTCCAGGTGGAGCACCCGGTCACGGAGATGGTCACGGGCGTCGATCTGGTCGAATGGCAAGTGCGCGTCGCCGCAGGTGAGGTCCTCACGGTGGCGCAGTCCGACGTCGTGCTTGACGGCCACGCGGTGGAGGCACGCGTCTACGCGGAGGTTCCCGAACGCGGTTTCCTGCCGTCCATCGGCGAGATCGTGACGCTCCGGGAACGGGCAAGCAACGATCCGCACGTCCGCGTCGACTCGGCCATGCTTCCGGGACTGACCGTCACCGGCGATTACGATCCCATGCTCGCCAAGGTCATTGCGTGGGGACCGGACCGCAAGGCGGCGCTGGACACCCTCGACCACGCGCTGGGGGACTACGCGCTGCTGGGTGTGCACACGAACGTCGAGTACCTGCGGCTCCTGATCAACGACGACGACGTCCGCGCCGGACGCCTCGACACCGGCTTGATCGAGCGCAAACTGGACGGGTTGGAATTCCGTCAAGCGAGCGACGTCGAGTTGATCGCCGCCGCGCTGCTCAACCGGACAGAACTGCTCAACCGGACAGAACTGCTCAACCGGACAGAACTGCTCGGCCGCCCGGAACCGGCTCCTGCTGGAACGGCTGCACCCTGGAACACCGCCGACGGATGGCGCGTCGGCGCCCCCGCGCCGTGGAAGGCCACCATCGGACGTCCCGACGGCGGCCTGGCCACCGTGGGGCTGACGGTGAAAGGGCAGGGCTTCACGGCGCGGGTGGACGACGGCGTCGAGCATTCTGCCGCCCTGCGTCCGGGATCCGCGGGGCATGCGGTGCTGGTGCTCGACGGCGCCGAGCACCCCTTCGCGTACGGTTCACCGTCGCCGGTGGCCGGGACGCGCGAGCTCTGGCTCGGCAGCGACGGCTGGTCCTGCCGTTTGGAGATCCTGGACCGCGAGACCCGGATCCAACGCATCCTGGCGGTCATCCAGCGCGAAGAAAGCGCCGCGGATCCCGAAGTCCGGTCTCCCATGCCGGGAACCGTCGTCTCCGTTTCGGTGAACGACGGCGACCAGGTGGAAGCAGGCCAGGTACTCCTTTCCGTGGAGGCGATGAAGATGGAGCACCAACTGGTGGCCTCGGTGTCCGGCACCGTGCACCTCAGCAGCAAAACCGGGGACCTCGTGAAGGCAGATCAAGTCCTCGCCACCATCCACGTGTTGGCGGAACCCACCTCCGAAGCCGCATCGGAACCGGCCCCTGAACTTACAGCAGAAAACCAGAAAGACGAGGAAGTCTAGCCATGGCAAGTTTTGAACTCACCGAGGAATACCAGGACCTGAGCGACTCCGTCCGGGAATTCGCCGACGAGGTAGTGGCCCCCGTATCCACCAAGCACGACGAGGAACACAGCTTCCCGTACGAGGTCGTCAATCAGATGGGCGAGATGGGCCTTTTCGGCCTGCCCTTCCCTGAAGAGTTCGGCGGCATGGGCGGCGACTATTTCGCGCTCGCCCTCGCGCTGGAACAACTGGGCCGGGTGGACCAGTCCGTGGCCATCACCCTCGAGGCGGGCGTATCGCTCGGAGCCATGCCGGTGTACCGCTTCGGCACCCAGGAGCAGAAGGAACACTGGCTGCCCCGGCTCACCTCGGCCGAAGCGCTCGCAGGCTTCGGCCTGACCGAGCCGGAAGCCGGCTCGGACGCCGGAGGCACCAAGACGAACGCGCACCTCGAGGATGGCCGCTGGGTCATCAACGGCAATAAGGAGTTCATCACCAACTCCGGGACCGACATCACCAGGCTCGTCACCGTCACCGCCGTCACCGGGCAGCACGAACGCAACGACGGGAGCATCAAAAAGGAAATCTCCACCATCCTGATTCCCACCGACACGCCCGGTTTCACCGCCGAAAAGGCCTACAACAAGGTGGGCTGGAACGCCTCCGACACCCACCCGCTGACACTGAACAACGTGCGGGTGCCCGAAGAAAACCTGCTCGGTGTCCGGGGACGCGGCTACGCCAACTTCCTGTCCATCCTGGACGAAGGCCGCATCGCCATCGCCGCGCTCGCCACTGGCGCTGCCCAGGGCTGCGTCGATTTGTCGGTGAAATACGCCAAGGAACGCATGGCCTTCGGACAGAACATCGGCAAGTACCAGGCCATCCAGTTCAAGATCGCGCGCATGCAGGCACGGGCCCACACGGCACGCCTGGCCTACTACGATGCGGCCGCGAGGATGCTGGCAGGCAAGCCGTTCAAGACCGAAGCGGCCATCGCTAAGATGGTCGCAGGCGAGGCAGCCATGGACAACGCGCGGGACGCCACCCAGGTGTTCGGCGGCTATGGCTTCATCAACGAATTCACGGTGGCGCGCCACTACCGCGACTCCAAGATCCTGGAAGTCGGGGAAGGCACCACCGAGGTCCAGTTGATGCTCATCGCCCGCGAGCTGGGCCTTTAACCGTCAGGGAAGGTAAACGATGATTGACAAAGTTGTTGCCAGCGCCGCGGAAGCGGTGAAGGACATCCACGACGGCGCCTCTCTCGCCGTCGGCGGGTTCGGCTTGTGCGGTATCCCGGTGGCGCTGATCGATGCGCTCCACGATCAAGGCACCCGGGACCTTGAAACCGTCAGCAACAACTGCGGCGTGGACGACTGGGGCCTGGGCATCCTGCTGAGGGACGGGCGTATCCGCCGGACCATCAGCTCCTATGTCGGTGAGAACAAGGAGTTCGCACGCCAGTACCTCGCCGGTGAACTCGAGGTGGTCCTCACCCCGCAAGGTACTCTCGCCGAGAAACTGCGCGCCGGCGGCGCCGGCATCCCCGCGTTCTTCACCGCGGCCGGCGTCGGGACACAGGTGTCGGAGGGCGGACTCCCGCAAAAGTACGACGCCGACGGCAGCGTGGCGATCGCTTCCTCACCCAAGGAAGTGCGCACCTTCAACGGGGCGGACTATGTCCTGGAGGAATCCCTCACGCCCGATTTCGGACTGGTCCACGCCTGGAAGGGCGACCGCCACGGGAACCTTGTCTTCCACGCGACGGCCATGAACTTCAATCCACTCTGCGCCATGGCGGCACGGATCACCATCGCCGAGGTCGAAGAACTCGTGGAACCCGGCGAACTCGATCCGCAGCATATCCACACCCCGGGCATCTTCGTCCAGCGGGTCGTGGTGGCGCCGGACACCGAGAAGCGCATCGAGAAGCGGACGGTCGCGTTGACCCGACAGGCAGGAGCGTAGCCATGGAATCGAACATCACCCAGGATGTGCCGCCGCGTCCCGAGACGGTCAGGCACGAGTACCGCCGCGCCGGCGTCGAACACCACGAGGGCAAAGGCTGGACGCGGAACGAACTGGCCGCCCGCGTAGCCCGCGAACTGAGCAACGGGCAATACGTCAACCTCGGGATCGGCATGCCCACCCTGATTCCCAACTACATCCCCGAGGGCGTCGAAGTGATCCTGCATTCCGAGAACGGGATCCTGGGCGTGGGCCCCTATCCCGCCGACGATCAAGTGGATCCCGATCTGATCAACGCCGGCAAGGAAACGGTCACTGTCAACGCGGGTGCTGCGTTCTTCGACTCGGCAACGTCGTTCGGCATGATCCGTGGCGGCCATGTGGATGTCGCCGTGCTGGGCGCGATGGAGGTCGCGGCCAACGGGGACCTGGCCAACTGGATGGTGCCGGGCAAAATGGTCAAGGGCATGGGCGGCGCCATGGACCTGGTGTTCGGCGCGAAGCGGGTGATCGTGATGATGGAGCACGTGGACCGCAACGGCAAGCCCAAGATCGTCAAGGACTGCTCCTTGCCCGTCACGGGGAAGGGCTGCGTGGACCGGATCATCACCGACCTCGCCGTGATCGACGTCGTGTCCGAAGGCGGGGCATCGAGGCTCGTCCTGCGCGAATTGGCCCCGAATGTCTCCGCCGAGGACGTGGCCGCCGCGACCGGCGTCGAACTCTTCGAAGAGGACCAGGAGCTGACCGTATGACCAACGTCCCCGAATCCGGCGTCGCCGAACCCCGCATTGTCGAGCAGCGGGGCCTGTACTTCGACGAACTCGAGGAAGGCGTCGTGTACGCCCACCGGCCCGGGCGGACCGTCACGGAAACGGACAACGTCCTGTTCACCACGCTGACCATGAACACGCAAGCATTGCACCTGGACGCGGCGTGGAGCGCGAAGCAGCCTTTCGGCCAGAGGCTCATGAACTCGATGTTCACCTTGTCCACCATGGTGGGACAGTCCGTGACGCAACTGACCCAAGGCACCATCATTGCCCAACTGGGCCTCACGGACGTCTCATTCCCGCACCCGCTCTACCACGGTGACACCCTCTACACGGAGACTGTCATCACCGGGAAACGGGAGTCGTCGTCGCGTCCCGGGCAGGGCGTGGTGACCATGAAACACACCGGCCGCAACCAGGACGGGACGGTTGTGGCGCTGGCCACGCGGGCCTGCCTCATGTGGAGCCGGACCGCGCATCTGGAGGCACAACAGGGGACAATCAATACATGACCTTCACCATGGGCCCCGCTTTGCTTTTCTGCCCCGCCGACCGTCCGGAGCGGTTCCAAAAGGCCGCTGAGCGTTCCGACGCCGTCATCGTGGACCTCGAGGACGCCGTCGCCCCCGCAGACAAGAAGCGGGCGAGGGGCGCCATCCTCGCCCAGCTCGGCTCCGGCGGCGAGACGGCCGAACTCGACCCGAGCCGCACGATTGTGCGCGTCAATCCGGTCGGCACCGCGGACTTCGAGAAGGACCTGCACTGCCTCGCGCATACTCCCTACCGCACCGTCATGCTGGCGAAGGCCGAGACCGGTGAACAGCTGAAAGCACTCGAGGGATACCACGTCATCGCCCTCTGCGAGACGGCCGAAGGAATCGTCAACGCGGCTGAGATCGCCCAGGCCCCCAACGTCGTCGGACTCATGTGGGGCGCCGAGGACCTGATCGCCTCCATGGGCGGCACCTCCAGCCGCAAGGACGACGGCGGCTACCGTGCCGTCGCAATGCACTCGCGGTCCACGGTGCTGCTCGCGGCCAAGGCCGCAGGCAAGGAAGCGATCGACTCGGTCTACGTCGACATTCCCGATCTTGCCGGGCTGGCCGTCGAGTCGGCCGACGCCGTGGCCAGCGGGTTCGGTGCGAAGGCCTGCATCCACCCGAACCAGGTTGCCGTCGTCCGCGAAGCCTATGCGCCGTCGCCCGAGGCCGTCGCCGGGGCCCGGGACCTGCTTGACGCTGCGGCCGCGGCTGGAACGGGCGTGTTCCAATACAAAGGCAAAATGGTGGACGGTCCCGTCCTGAAACACGCCGAATCCACGTTGCGCAGGGCCCGGCTTTCCTGAAGCGCTATTGACCGCGCCGTCGTGACTTCGGCAGGGACAACGGAGCGATGACCTCGTAGAGCTCCATGCGGATCCAGCGCTGCCCAGTCTCGCGGAACTCGGCCCTCGTGGCGAAGCGGTACAGGAAGCTGCGCGCCCGCACCCAACGCGGCGGCGCGCCGTCGAACGGGTCCTGGCGCAACAAGCGCAAGGTGGGCGGATCGGCGTCGAGCAGTTTGCCGAGGAACGCGTAGAACCATTCCTCGTGCACCGTACGCAAGGGCAGGAACCACATCAGCCAGTCGAGGCGCAAGTGGTACGGCGCCCATTGCCGGGGGAGCCGGCGGACGTCGCCGGGCTTGCCCTTGAAGCCGTATTCGCGCCAATCCGCCTCGTCGACCGGAGCATCGGCCTGGGTGCCCTCCACCACGATTTCCACCCGGTGCCTTGTCACCGTGCCGAACGCCCCGTAGGTGTTGACCAATTGCCACCGGTTGAAGCTGGCGTTCATGAGCTGCCCCCGAGAGAGCAGGTTGCGGGCCGGCCAATAGCTGAGCACCACGAGGAGCACCGTCACCGCGAGGACGACGGCGAGCCACCACACCGGGGCCTGAGCCGTGGCCGGGTACCGCTGTCGCGGTATGAAAGGCAGCACGGCGTGGGCCTCCCGGTCGCCCACCGCAGCGAAGGCGAGCACGATCGCGGACCAATTGAGCCACGCGAAGTTTCCACTCCCCACAAGCCAAAGCTGCGTGAAGACGACAATTCCGGCAGCAATGGTGGCCAGCGGCTGCGGGGCGAACAGGAAGAACGGCACCACCAGCTGGGCGAAGTGGTTGCCGAGCACTTCCATCCGGTGCATCGGCTTGGGCAACAGATGCGCTTGGCGGCTCAATGGCCCCGGCATGGGCTGCGTCTCGTGGTGGTAGTACAGGGCGGTTAAATCACGCCACTCGCTTCCGCCGTGGATCTTGATCATGCCCGCGCCGAATTCGAGCCTGAACAGCAGCCACACGAGCAGGACGAGGATGGTTCTCGGCGGGGGAACCTGATCCGAACCGAGGAAGCCCACAGTGAAGCCCATCTCCAACAGCAGCATCTCCCAGCCGAAGCCGTAGAAGGTCTGTCCGACGTTGACGATCGACATGTAGAGCAACCACAACGCCAGGAACGCCGCCAAGGGAAGCCATGGCGGGCCCAGCTGCGGCAACCCGCCCACGAGGGTCAAGGACACGGCTAGCCCGGCAGCGCACACGGCCCGGAGCAACGCGTCCGAATACTTCCAACGGAACAGGCTGGGCCTGCGCAAGACCCTGTGGACGTCTACGTACCTCGGAACAGGCAGGAGCCCGTGCTCCCCGAGGAGCGCGGGAAACTGGTTGAGGCTGGACAGGAACGCGATGAAATACAGCGCGGCCGTGCCGCGCTGTAGCACCTGCCGGGCGAATTCATAGTCCGGCGCCTCGAACCACGAGACCCAGTCCACAAACCAACGCTACGCCTGGGGTGCGGGATACTTAAGCAATGCAGCCGCGCAAGATCATCCTCCTCGGGTCCACTGGTTCCATCGGCACTCAAGCGATTGACGTCGTCGACGCCGCCCCGCATCTCTTCGAGGTCGTGGCGCTGAGCGCGGGCGGCGGGAACCTTGAACTCATCGCGCGGCAGGCTGTCCACACCAAGGCCCAGGCAGTCGGCATTGCCTACGGCGATCCCCATGAACTCCGGAGACTCATCGGCCCTGCGGCCTCTGCCGCCGGACTCCGGAACTACGATCCGGCGATCATCACGGGGCCGGATGCGTCCACCAAGATTGCCGCGATCGAAGCGGACGTCGTACTCAACGGCATCACAGGATCGATCGGCCTGGCGCCCACGCTGGCAGCCCTCAAGTCCGGCGCGATCCTGGCCCTGGCGAACAAGGAATCCCTGATCGTCGGCGGCGCACTGGTGAAGGCCGCGGCCGCCGTCGACCAGATCGTGCCCGTGGATTCGGAGCACTCCGCCATCGCCCAATGCCTGCGGGCGGGAACCGACAAAGAGGTCGAGAAAATCATCCTGACGGCGTCCGGCGGACCTTTCCGGGGCCGTAGCCGCGAGCAACTCCGCGACGTCACCCCGGCCGAGGCCCTTGCCCACCCCACGTGGGACATGGGCCTGATGGTCACCACCAACTCGGCAAGCCTGGTCAACAAGGGGCTGGAGGTCATCGAAGCCCACTTGCTCTTCGACGTCCCCTTGGACAGGATCGACGTCGTGGTGCACCCGCAATCCGTGGTGCATTCCATGGTGGAATTCGTGGACGGCTCCATCATTGCCCAGGCTTCTCCGCCGGACATGCGCCTCCCCATCGCCCTCGGACTCGGGTGGCCGGACCGCGTGCCCCGCGCCGCAAAGCCCTGCGACTGGAGCCAGGCCACGAGTTGGACGTTCGAGCCCCTCGACTCGGTAGCCTTCCCGGCGGTGGAACTGGCCAAGGACGCAGCGAAGCAGGGGAGCACGTTCCCGGCGGTCTTCAACGCGGCCAACGAGGAAGCGGTGGAGGCCTTCCACGCCGGCAGGATCCGGTTCACCGACATCGTGGACACGGTGGAGTCCGTCCTCAGCGAACATTCAGGATCCTTGGAGCTGACAGTGGACTCCGTGTTGGATGCTGAGAGGTGGGCACGCACGCGCACCCACGATCGTTTAGCCAACAGCACCCTTTAGGAAGCAGTACTTAAGGCATGAATCCCGTCATTCTGTTCATTCTCGGAGTCGTCTTCGTCGCGATCGGCGTGGCTGTCTCCATTGCGCTGCACGAGGTGGGGCACCTGGTCCCCGCCAAGTTGTTCAAAGTGCGCGTCACGAAATACATGATTGGTTTCGGCCCTACCCTGTGGTCCAAGCGGAAAGGCGAGACCGAATACGGCGTCAAGGCCATCCCGTTGGGCGGCTACGTCGCCATGATCGGCATGTACCCGCCCAACAAGGAAGACGGCAGCGTCAGGCCGTCCAGCACCGGCATGTTCCAGACGCTCGCCACCGAGGCCCGGTCCGCGGCGCACGAGGAAGTTGGCCCCGGGGACGAGAACAGGGTCTTCTACAGGCTGCCGGTCTGGAAAAAGGTCATCATCATGCTGGGTGGCCCGGCCATGAACCTGCTCATCGGCCTGGTCCTGACCGCGGTGCTGCTCATGGGCTTCGGAGTGTCCTCGGCCACCACCACCATTGCCGAAGTGTCCAAGTGCCAGGTCAAGGCCGGTGAGACCGTCGATCCGAACTCCCCGAACTGCCAGCTGACCCCGGCTGCGGTGGCCAAGCTCCAGCCCAACGACGTCGTCACCAGCTTCGATGGCAAGCCCGTGACGAGTTGGGCTGAAATGAGCGGCTGGATCCGGGCATCCGCCGGCAAGTCTGTCCAGATCACCGTGGATCGTGGCGGCAAGAGCGTCACCACGCAGGTAACCCCGGTGCTTTCCGCGCGCCCCGTCGTTGGGGACAACGGCCAGCAGGCCAAGGGCGCGGACGGCAAGCCGTTGTACGAGCAAGTCGGGTTCCTTGGCATCGGTGCGCAGACCGCCATGGTGCCCCAACCGGCGTCGACCGTTCTTCCGATGGCAGGCGAGAACATCAAACAGATTGCCGGAGTCATCCTCAACCTGCCCGCGAGGGTGGTCGGCGTGGCGCAAGCGGCTTTCGGTTCCGAGCCGCGAGATCCCAATGGCCCGATCAGCGTGGTGGGTGTCGGCCGGGTGGCCGGTGAAGTGGCTGCCATGGACCAGGTTCCGCTGCAATCGCGCATCGGGGCCCTCGTGGGACTCCTCGCAGGACTGAACTTCGCCCTCGCCATCTTCAACCTGGTTCCGCTCCTGCCGCTCGACGGCGGACATGTTGCGGGCGCGCTCTACGAGGGAGCCCGCCGTCGGATCGCCAAGCTGTTCGGCAAACCGGATCCGGGAGCTTTCGACATCGCCAAGCTCCTGCCGCTCACCTACGTCGTGGCGAGTGTGCTCATGGCCATGAGCGCACTGCTGATCTATGCGGACATCGTCAAGCCCGTCAACCTCTTTGGCTGATGCTGAATTGTGCCGGGGGGATAGGCTATCCATATGACTGTTTTCGCTGTTGAGTACGTGTACGACGCCGAGTCCGCCGAGGTGCGCGACGCGAACCGCCCCGCCCACCGTGCCTGGCTCGCCAGCCTCGCCGAGCAGGGAACCCTGCTGGCGAGCGGCCCTTACACCGACGGCGCTGGTGCGCTGCTGCTGCTCGAGGCCGCCGACGAGTCCGAGCTGAACGCCACGCTGAAGGAGGATCCGTTCGCCGCCGTCCGCGGGATCGCAGGCATCCGGACATCGGAGTGGAACCCCGTGATCGGGATGCTCTCCGCCCACGCTTCCTAGCAGCTTGACCGGCCGGAGTCCGGACTCCGGCCCCACGTTCCACCCATTTCAACCCAAGGAGTCCACGTGACCTCGGTCAGCCTGGGAATGCCGTCAGCCCCGCCCCCCGTTCTCGCTCCCCGCCGCAAGACCCGCCAGATCAAGGTGGGGTCGGTCGGCGTCGGCTCCGATTCACCCATCAGCGTGCAATCGATGACCACCACACCCACGACGGACATCAACGCCACGCTGCAGCAAATCGCGGAGCTGACGGCGTCCGGCTGCGACATCGTGCGTGTCGCCTGCCCGTCCGCGGACGACGCCGAGGCATTGCCGATCATCGCCCGCAAGTCCCAGATTCCGGTGATCGCGGATATCCACTTCCAGCCGAAGTACGTCTTCGCTGCGATCGAAGCCGGTTGCGCCGCGGTGCGCGTCAATCCGGGCAATATCCGCAAGTTCGACGATCAGGTGAAGGAGATCGCCAAGGCCGCCAAGGACCACGGCACGTCGATCCGGATCGGCGTCAACGCAGGATCCCTGGAGCCCGGCATCCTGAAGAAGTACGGCAAGGCCACCCCGGAAGCCCTCGTGGAATCGGCCGTGTGGGAAGCGTCGTTGTTCGAGGAACACGGCTTCCACGATTTCAAGATCTCCGTCAAGCACAACGACCCCGTCATCATGGTGGCGGCCTACGAGATGCTTGCCGAAAAGGGCGACTGGCCCCTGCACCTTGGCGTGACCGAGGCCGGACCGGCTTTCCAGGGCACCATCAAGTCCGCCACGGCGTTTGGTGCGCTGCTGTCCCGGGGCATCGGCGACACCATCCGCGTGTCCCTCTCCGCGCCGCCTGTTGAGGAAATCAAGGTCGGCAACCAGATCCTGCAGTCACTCAACCTGCGCCCCCGCAAGCTCGAAATCGTCTCCTGCCCGTCATGCGGACGCGCCCAGGTGGACGTCTACACGCTGGCCGAGCAGGTCACGGCCGGGCTCGAAGGAATGGAGATTCCGCTGCGGGTCGCCGTCATGGGTTGCGTGGTGAACGGACCGGGTGAGGCCCGTGAAGCCGATCTTGGTGTGGCGTCCGGAAACGGCAAGGGACAGATCTTCGTGAAGGGCGAAGTCATTAAGACTGTCCCCGAGAGCCAGATTGTTGAGACACTGATCGAAGAGGCCATGCGTATCGCCGAAGAGATGGGGGAGGCCGATGGCGAAGATGCTGTCAAGGGTAGCCCCGTGGTTAGCGTCTCGTAGCGAGACAGCCGCCGATGGGATTTCCGTCCGGGTGCTCGGCGCTGCCGACACCCCGGCCCTTCGCGTGCTCGCGATGGAAGACCCCGTAGCGAATGTCTTCATTCTGGCGCACCTCGATTCGTCGGGAAGCGCCGCACCCACGGCGGGTGGCGCGAGCGTCTTCGGAGTGTTCGACGGCGACGCCCTGGTGGGTGCCTGCTGGGCCGGCGCCAACCTGGTTCCGGTGCAGTTGGACCCTGACCTGGCGTCACGCGTCGCGGCGGTTGCCCACCGGGCCGGCCGCCGCTATGCCTCGATTTTCGGGCCCGCGGAGACCGTGCTGGCACTCCATTCGCGCTTGGAGGAACTGGGGCATTTCGCCCACGAGGTGCGTGCCGACCAGCCGCTCCTGGCCATATCCGGGCCACCCGCCGTCGACGCCAATCCGCAGCTCGGCTTCGGCAACATTGCGGACTTCGACCGGATCCTGCCCGCCTGTGCCGCCATGTTCGAAGAAGAAGTGGGGTATTCACCTTTTCTTGGGAGCGAGGACTTCTACAGCCGCCGGGTGTCCGGACTGATCCGGCAAGGCCATTCCCTGGTGCACATCGACGCGGACGGCACAGTGAAGTTCAAAGCCGAACTCGGGGCCGTCACCGCCCAGGCCACCCAGGTGCAGGGCGTGTGGATGAACCCCGAGTTCCGCGGCCAAGGACTCAGCGCAGGGTACATGGCAGGAGTGGTGGTCCTGGCGCAGAAGTTCGCGCCGATCACGAGCCTCTACGTCAACGAATACAACACCAGGGCACGCGCCACGTACGAGCGCGTGGGATTCCAACGCCTCGGAACCTTCGCCACGGTCCTGTACTGACCGGCCCAACCCCGTACTGACCGGTCCAACTAACTCGCAGTAGATGTCGTTTTGAGGGTTCATAACGACAACTACTGCGAGTCAGTTGGGTGGGCGAGCTCGCCGGTGAGGTAGTGCTGGACGTTCGGGGCCACGAGCCGGACCACCTCGTCCTGGGAAGCGGAAGCCAACGGTTCCAGCCGGACCACGTAGCGCATCAGCATGAGCCCCACTACCTGCGTGGCAACGAGGTTGCCGCGCATTTTCGCCTCCTCGGGGGAGCCGGGAAGGCCCGCCGTGATCCTGGACAGGATGGTCCTCGCCACCATCTCCCGCAGCAAGGCGGTCTTGGCCTTGGAACCGATCGTTCCCCTGACGAAGGCGACAAGCCCGTGTTGCGCCGGGCTTTCCCACAGCCGCAACACGGCGCGGACGATTGCTTCGGCGCGTTGCCCAGGATCGAGTTCTTCGACGCCTGCAAGGACCTCGTCGGGATCCGCCGGGAGCTCGATGCTCTGGGCGAAAAGCTCGTCCTTGCCCTTGAAGAAATGGTGGACCATGGCCGGGTCCACTTCCGCTTCACGGGCCACTTGCCGCAGGCTCGTCCCGTCGAAACCGTGCTCGGCGAAGAGCCGGCGCGCTGTGGCCAGGATCAGTTCGCGGGAGTCGCTGCCGCCGCTCCGGCGTCCCCGCCGCAGGGGAGGCAAGGCGCCGCTCACGAGGTCCGCCGTCGGAGGGTGAACGATGCCAGGACCAGTACTCCGATGACGATCGCCGCCATGATCCCGGCATCCTGCCACATGGTTTGCGTCGCTTCGGTGTTGTCGGCGATCTGCTGGAGCGCATCGACCGAAAACGTCAGCGGAAGCACATTGGAGATGCCCTCCAGGAGGCTGTTCATGTGGTCCCTGGCCACGAAAAGCCCGCACAACAGGATCTGCGGAATGACCACGACGGGCATGAACTGCACCGCCTGGAATTCGGTCCGTGCAAAGGCTGAGCACAAGAGGCCGAGCGCGACGCCCAGCACGGCATTGATGACGGCGATCATCACGACGTAACCAGGACCGCCCTTGATGTCCAGGTTGAAGATCCAGTAGGCCACAGCCGTGGCGACAAGGGATTGGAGAGCGGCCATGATGGAGAACGCCAACGCATAGCCGAACAGGAGATCGGCTTTGTGGATGGGCGTCGTCAGGAGCCGTTCCAACGTCCCCGAGGTTCTTTCGCGCAACATCGTGATCGACGTGACCAGGAACATCACCACAAACGGGAAAATGGCCAGCATCATGAGTCCCACACGGTCAAAGGTCCGGGGGAATCCGGGAGGCAGGGTTTCGTTCTCGTAGAGATAGTAGACGCCCGTGAGAAGCAGGGCCGGAACCACCATGATGAGGGCGACGCTGCGGTGGTCGTGGCGCAGTTGGTCCAAAACCCGCTTGGTGGTGGCAAACATCATCCGTGGATTCATGACGCCACCTGGCGTTCGTTGGCACTCCGGCGATTCGGGACGCCGCTTGTTTCCCGGATGATGTGCAGGAAGGCCTGTTCCAAGTCGTTGCTGTGGCCCCGCTCGCTGAGTTCCGCCGGACTGAGCTGCGCGAGCAGCAAACCTTCGCGGAGCAGGAGCAGCGATGAACAGTGCGAGGCCTCTTCCATGACATGGCTCGACACCAACAGGGTGGTGCCGGCTTCGGCCATGGCGGCAAACCGTTCCCACAGCTCGGCACGCAGGACGGGATCCAAACCCACCGTCGGTTCGTCGAGGATCAGCAGCTTGGGACGCGAGACGAGCGCGCAGGCCAGCGAGACCCGGCTGAATTCGCCGCCGGACAGGTCCGCCGTCCTTTGCCGTGCCAGCGTTTCGAGCCCGACGGCGGCAATCGCCTCCGCGGTGTCGGCCGCCGAGACGCCGTGCATGGCTCCGAAATACCTGACGTTCGCTTCGACGCTGAGGTCCGTGTAGACGCTCGGTGCCTGGGTGACGTATCCGACGTCGTGCCGCAAGGACGGCGTACCGGCGGGTCGGCCCAATACTTCCACGCTGCCGGCGGTGAGCCGCTGGACCCCCACGATGCAGCGCATGAGGGTTGTCTTTCCGCTCCCGGAGGGTCCGAGCAGGCCCGTGATCCGCCCGGTCTCCATGGCGAAGTCCACGCCGCGCAGGATCTTTTTATGGCCGCGGGTGACGTGCAGGCCTTCCGCTTTGACGGCCGGAGGCATGCCCGGCGCATTACTTCCTGGTGCACTGTGGGACATCGTCGCCTCCGGGATAACTTATTCATCAGGTGATGAATAAAAGGTAGGCCCGCAACCGGTTGGCGTCAACAAAAAATTGATAAGTCCAAGCCCTTGAAAAAAGTGTCCGCAATCACATAAGTTCAGATCAGCCGTGTCGCTGGGGCGCGGATGGTTTCAGAGAGGAAACACAGACAAATGACTGTAAGCGTTGATCTTTTGAAGGCATCCGACAGGTCTCACTGAGCCTCCAAGACAGCGCGAGCGGCCGAGCGGCCGCTGAGCCACGCCATGGCAGGATGACCAGCCGCCCAGCGGCCAGGGGCTTCCTCGCACCATGGCGTGGCTCCTCTTCGTTCGGGGCCTCTCCTGCCTTGGGGGAGGAACCCAGGCGAGTGGCACCGGCAGGTTCACCGGCCGCAAGCCGGTAGATTGGTACACAGTAGTTTTTGCCAGCTCTTGCCATAGAAACGGATTCTGCCCCGTGGTCCTTCGCCTCTCCCAGCTGTTCCTGCGCACCCTGCGTGAAGATCCCGTCGACGCCGAAGTCGCAAGCCACAAACTCCTGGTCCGCGCGGGCTACATCCGCCGTGCCGCGCCCGGCATCTACACGTGGCTGCCTTTGGGACTGAGTGTGCTGCGCAAGGTCGAGCAGATCATCCGCGAGGAAATGGCCGCCATCGGCGCCCAGGAAGTCCACTTCCCGGCACTGCTGCCCCGGGAACCCTATGAGGCAACCAACCGCTGGACCGAATACGGCGAGGGGCTGTTCCGGCTCCAGGACCGCAAGGGTGCCGACTACCTTCTCGCGCCCACCCACGAGGAAATGTTCACCCTCCTGGTCAAGGACCTGTACTCCTCGTACAAGGACCTGCCGCTGAGCCTCTACCAGATCCAGAACAAGTACCGCGACGAAGCGCGTCCCCGCGCGGGGCTCCTCCGCGGCCGCGAATTCATCATGAAGGATTCGTACTCCTTCGACGTCGACGACGCCGGCCTGGACGCGAGCTACGCGGCCCACCGCGCCGCGTACCTGAAAATCTTCGAGCGCCTCGGCCTTGAGGTCATCCCCGTCGCCGCCACGGCAGGCGCCATGGGCGGATCCAAGAGCGAGGAGTTCCTGCACCCCACCGAGATCGGCGAGGACACCTTCGTGCGCTCGGCAGGCGGGTACGCGGCCAACGTCGAAGCCGTGACCACCGTGGTCCCGGCCGACATCGATTTCAGCAACGCGCCTCCAGCACGCGTCCTGGACACGCCTGACACGCCCACCATCGAAACCCTGGTGGCGGCCGCCAACCAGCTCGCTCCCCGCAGCGATTCCGACGGCGGCGCCTGGACTGGCGCCGACACCCTCAAGAATGTGGTCCTCGCCGCCACTCTGCCCACCGGTGAGCGCCAGATCGTGGTCATCGGCGTCCCCGGAGACCGCGCCGTGGACCTCAAGCGCGTCGAAGCCAACATCGGTTCATTCCTGCCCATTGCCGGAGAGATCGGCCTCGAAGCGGCCAACGAGGACGACCTCAAGAAGATCCCGGAACTCGTCAAGGGCTACATCGGCCCCGGCCTGGCCCTCGGCGAGGCCGTGCTCGGCCTCGAAGGCACGTCCAAGCTGCTCTTCCTGGTGGACCCCCGGGTTGTCCCGGGCACCAGCTGGGTCACCGGCGCGAACGAAGACGGCAAACACGTCTTCGGCCTCGTCGCCGGGCGCGACTTCGCCTGGGACGGCGTCATCGAATGCACCGAGGTTCGCGCGGGAGACGATGCCCCGGACGGCTCCGGTCCCTTGGAGACTGCGCGCGGCATCGAAATGGGCCACATCTTCCAGCTCGGCCGCAAGTACGCCGAAGCCCTCGACCTGAAGGTCCTTGACCAGAACGGCAAGCAGGTCGTGGTCACGATGGGCTCGTACGGCGTCGGCGTGACCCGTGCCGTGGCCGCCCTGGCCGAGGCCAACAACGACGACCGTGGCTTGATCTGGCCGCGCTCCGTGGCCCCCGCGGATGTCCACGTGGTCGCCGTCGGACGCGGCGAGGAAATCTTCGCGGCGGCGGAAAAGCTGTCCGCCGAACTCGAAGCCGCCGGCCTCGACGTGATCTACGACGACCGCCCCAAGGTTTCCCCCGGCGTGAAGTTCGGCGACGCCGAGCTCGTGGGCGTCCCCACCATCGTGGCGGTCGGCCGCGGCCTGGTGGACGGCGTTGTGGAGATCAAGGACCGTCGTACCGGAGAGGCCGAGAACGTGGCAGTCGAGAAGGCTGCCGACTACGTGGTCAACGCCGTACGCCAGAAGTGATCTCCGGCTTCGAGTCGGTCCAGCTCACCACGCTCCTCATGATCGTGGTGGCCGGATTCGCTGCCGGCTGGATAGACGCCGTGGTGGGCGGCGGGGGACTGATCCAGCTCCCCGCCTTGCTCCTGGTTCCGGGGATCACCCCGGTCCAGGCGCTGGCCACCAACAAAATGGGCTCCATCTTCGGGACGACAACGAGCGCGGTCACTTATTACCGCCGGGTCGGTCCTGACCTCAAGACGGCCATCCCGATGGCGGTGATTGCCCTCGCGGGCAGTTTCGGCGGTGCCGTCCTGGCAGCCAACCTTCCCGCGAGCGTATTCAAACCCATCATCGTGGTGGCGCTGATCGCCGTCGCGCTCTTCACCGCGCTGCGGCCCAACGCCGGCGAGTTGACGGCCCTGCGTCACGACGGCCACACGCACTATGTCGTGGCGTGCGCCATCGGCGCGGTGATCGGGTTCTACGACGGTCTGATAGGTCCCGGAACAGGCTCGTTCCTGGTGATCGCCCTCGTCTCCGCCATGGGCTATGCGTTCCTCGAGGCCAGCGCCAAGGCGAAGATCGTCAACATGGCCACCAACGCCGGAGCCCTCTTGTTCTTCCTGCCGCACGGATCGCTGCTGTGGGGCGTCGGCGCCGTGCTGGGCCTGTCGAACATGGCCGGTGGCTACCTGGGCGCCCGGACCGCCGTGAAACAAGGCAGCGGATTTGTGCGGATCGTGTTCCTGATCGTCGTCGGCGCGTTGATCATCAAACTCGGCATGGATGTCTGGAACGACTACGTCGCCACGTAGCGTTACGGACCCCGGGAGCGATCGCCGGCGCGAAGCCGCGGAAGTCTGACGCTAGCTCGAGGCGGCCTGTCCCGGTTCGGGAAGGTCGTGAGCTGCGGGCAGCCCGTCCAGCGGCCGTCCCGCAAGGGTGCTGGCCACCCACAAGGAGCGCGCCAGATCGCCTTCATGGCGTGGTTTGCCGGCATACGACAGCGCGTTTTCGACCTCGCGGACCAAACTCCATTCCCGGGCCGCTTCGCCGTCCAGGCCGGCCGCGCTGCTGAAATCCGCGCAGCGCTCCAGGAGGGCGACTTCCGGCGCCGTCCTGGAGAGATCGCGGATGCGGTTCCATAGGATCGGGGCGACGGCGAATTCCGCCTCACCGATCATCGGTTGCGGATCGATCGCCACGTAGGCGCGTTTGCCCGCTGACCCCGCCCCCTTGAACGCGCCACCGGGGGAGCCGTTGAGATGGGGGAGGATGTTCATGAAATGCAGGTCGCAATGCACCAGCACGTCCCGGCCCGAGCGCCGACCTACTGCGCCCCGCGTCTGGCATACCTCCAAAGCGGCTTCGAGGAGCCACCGGGGAAAGGGCTGACCCAGGTGCTCCCAATCGGCAGGCAACTCATCGCTCCAGCGTTCGGCCCGGGCCGCGATGTGCTCAAACTCTTTCCATTCGGACCGCTCGTCCGGTTCGATGCTGAGTTCCCGCACGAGCGTTCCCCAGACGTCGCGCGCTTCATCCATCCGGGCGCCCTGCAGCCAGCTGACGGCGTCGAGCCGCTCCAGGACCATCGCGCAGGAGGCGGCATCGGCGTCGAGCAGCCTGACGGCTCCGTTGCCTCCCCACAGGGCCAGGGCATGCCGTTCGACGAGGGCCTCCTCGTGCGGGAACGCTATTTTGAGCACCGAACGGGCACCGTCGTAGAGGACCGGAATGACGATGCCGCCATGGCCATTCCATGGTTCCGCGCCGGGTTCCAGGTCGACGGACAGCTGCCAGCGTTCCAGGCTCGCGTTGATCAGCCCGGGCAGCCCTGAGAGCCACGCGCGCCCCTCCGCTGTGCGGGAGTAGCGTGCCTGGAGGTCGCCAGGGATGGAAACGAAGGTAGTCATCACTGTCAGACTACCCAAGCCGGTCCCGGAGTGGTTCAGACCACTCCGGAGGAGCCCAGGAGGCTTCCGATCAGGAAGGTCGCGGCCAGCGCAAGGGCTCCGCCGATGACGACCCGCACGGCGGCACGGGTCTTCGAGCTGCCGCCGATCCATGCTCCAAGGGCACCCGTGATGGCCAACGCGAGCAGCACGGAAATGAAGGTCAGGGGTACACGCAGGCCCGGGGGCGGGAGCAGGATCGCGAGCAGGGGCAGTACCGCGCCGAGGGTGAAGGCAATGGCGGAGGCGAAGGCCGCATGCCACGGGCTCACGATGTCGTCCTCGTCGATGTTCAATTCGGCGGAAAGGTGGGCGGCCAAGGCATCGTGTTCCGTCAATTCGACGGCTACTTTCCGCGCGGTTTCAGGACGCAGGCCCTTGGCCTCGTAGATCGCAGTCAGTTCGGCCAGCTCTTCTTCGGGTTCCTCGGCGAGTTCCCGGCGCTCCTTCTCGATGAGTGCCTTTTGGCTGTCGCTTTGGCTGCTGACGGATACGTACTCGCCGAGTGCCATGGACACCGCACCGCCCACGAGCCCGGCTGCTCCAGCGGTGAGGATGGCGCCGGTACTCGTCGTGGCGCCGGCGACGCCCACCACGATGGCGGCAACGGAGACGATTCCGTCGTTGGCGCCAAGGACTCCGGCCCGAAGCCAGTTGAGCCGGTGGGCGAGGTCGTTGGCGTGTGGTTCGTTTTCATGCAGGGCTGCAGTTTCGATGGAAGCCATGGTACAAGCCAAACACTCCGGGACGGCTGCCGCCAGCAAAGAAAGGCTTTCCTATGGAGACGGAGTTCCTGACGGCAGCGGCGGCAGTGCCGCGTTGTCGACGGAAAGTCCCGCGAACGGGCCAACCGGAGTTCCCCAGGCCTGGCTGCGTTTCGCGGCGTCGACAAGCCCGTCGATGGCCCATTGGCGCGTCCCGCCGTCCGACAACGCCACGAGGTCGGCATAGGCCGTCAGTGAGCTGGACTCCATGCTGCCCAGCGCCAGGGCGGGTTTGGCGGCGAAAGTGGCGGGCAGCCGATAACCGGCTTCCCGCGGAGGTGTGGCGATGCAGTGCAGCCTGCCCTGGGCTTCCGCTCCACGGAGCAGTTCCTGATGACGGGCCAACCAGGTGGCTGCCGTCGCGGAAGCCTTCGCGTCCAGCCTGGTCAAGGCCACCTGGTACGCATAGATCGACTCCTGCTCGGAGCTGACGACGGCAGCCAGGGCGGCCGGCAGATCTGCCGCGGTGGGCGCTGTTCCGGGTGTCGGTGCAGTGGTCGACGTACCCGGCGATGCAGGGCAGCTTGGCGGCGGGGTCGGGGCGGAACCGGCCGCGGCCGGGGTCGACGGTGCCGGCAAGCCCCACGCCACGGCCAGCCGCGATGACTCAAGCAGCTGGGCGGTCCCGACGGCGGCAAGCAGCCGTGCCATGCCGCCGTCGGCGTCCGCCGCGTCCGCCAAGCGACGGGACGCGCTCGAGGTGAGTTCTGAGACAAAGGCCGCCCGGGTCGGGCGGTCCTGGGTGGCGCCGGGGCTGGTGGAAGCCGAGGGCATGGTCGATGGCGACGAACCGGGAAGCGGAAGCAGCGCGCGCGTCTGGATTGTCAGCAACATCACAGTGTCGGTGCTCTCCAGGGCCGAGGCGCTGCCCAAAAGCGCCTCGGTCGACGACAGCGCTGCGGAACGGGCAGTTTCGGAAAACGGCACCGCTTGCGGCTTTCCGGCGTCCCGCGGGACAACGACGGCGCCCACTCCGAGGACGAGGACTGCGAGGAAAGCCAGGAGGAGGCCTTTCATCCAGCGACGGCTCCGTGGTTTCTCAACAGTCTCGTGGTTCACAACAGACTATGGTGTCACGCCCACGGACCACTTGCGTCTCCCCGCAGAGAAGCACGGTGCACCACGCCGCCGTAAATGTCGTTAAGCTAGTAGTCACAACATCATCTATCGGGAGGCGGCTGGCCAGTGAGTCATTCGGAAGCCACGACTTCAACAGACCAGGCTGGAACGGATCCGACGAGTCCGGCACAACACGAGGTCCGCAACCCCGAGGAGAGCAGGCTGAAGGCGCTTCTGGAGCCTGCTGTCCTGGCAAGCCGGCTCTACCTTGAGGATGTTGCCATCCAGGTTGCCGGTTCGCACCGGGTAGTCCACGTGGTCATCGACCTGCCCCAGGAGGAAACCGGGGGCGTCAGCCTGGACGTCATCGCTGAAATCTCCAGGGCCCTTTCGGACATCCTTGACAACGATCCCCGCACCGACGGCCGCCCCTACGACCTTGAGGTCTCCTCGCCCGGCGTCGGACGGCCACTCACCGAGCCCCGCCACTGGCACCGGGCACGCGGACGCATGGTCAAAGTCAACGTGATCCAGGGCGAGAACCTGACAGGCCGGATCCAGTCCGTCGACGACGACGGCGTCACACTGGTTCCCGAGCAAGAGGTCAAGAAGGGCATGAAGCCCAAGCAGGGCGAACCCGTGAAAATTCCTTTCGACAGGATCCGCCAAGGAAAAGTCGAGATAGAGTTCAGCCACCTCAACGAGGCCGTGCTGGAAGACGAGTACAACGGACCTTCCGAGGAGGCCTAATGGATATTGACATGAGTGCGCTGAGACTCCTGGAGCGTGAGCGTGAAATCCCGCTGGACCTCCTGATTCCCACCATCGAGCAGGCGCTCCTTGTGGCTTACCACAAGACCCCGGGCGCTTTCGAAAAGGCCCGCGCCGAGCTGGACCGCAAGAGCGGGCACGTGACCATTTGGGCCACGGAAATCGACGACGACGGCGAAGCCATCGGCGAGTTCGAGGACACTCCTGCGGGCTTCGGCCGCATCGCGGCGAGCACCGCGCGGCAGATCATCCTGCAGCGCCTGCGCGACGTCGAGGACGACAACGTCCTCGGCGAATTCAAGGGCCGTGAAGGTGAGCTTGTCGCCGGCCTGATCCAGCAGGGCAACAACCCGCACATGATCCAGGTGAACCTCGGTTCCGTGGAAGCCTTGCTGCCGCCGCCCGAGCAGGTGCCGGGGGAGAAGTACACCCACGGGAACCGGCTGCGTGCGTTTGTGGTGGACGTCCACCGCGGCGCCAAGGGACCCTCCATCACACTGTCGCGTTCACATCCGGGCCTCGTCCGGAAACTTTTCGAGCTGGAGGTCCCGGAGATCGCGGACCGTTCCGTCGAGATCGTGGCGCTGGCGCGCGAAGCGGGCCACAGGACCAAAATGGCAGTCAAAGCCAACACCCCCGGTATCAACGCCAAGGGTGCGTGCATTGGTGAAATGGGCTCCCGCGTCCGCGCAGTCATGACTGAACTCAACGACGAAAAGATCGACATCGTCGACTTCAGCGAAGACCCGGCGACCTTCATCGCCAACTCCCTTTCGCCGTCGCGCGTGAATTCCGTCACTATCACCGACGAAGCCACGCGCTCCGCCCGGGTGGTTGTTCCCGACTACCAGCTGTCCCTCGCCATCGGCAAGGAAGGCCAGAACGCCCGCCTCGCAGCCAAGCTGACCGGCTGGCGGATCGACATCGTCTCTGACGCCACTCCGGCCAAGGGCAACTAAATACCCCAAACCGTACCCGGCCCCGGATCCACGCACCTTGTGGATTCGGTGGCCGGGCCCTCGGGGGCTTAGAATAGATGGAACCGGGCCTATGCCCGGTATCCGTGCGCTTTGGCGTGCTCGCGACTGGTGGGGACAACAATCCCAACAAGGCAAGGGCCCGCGCCGCGCAAAGCAGAACCGCAGAAGACAGGTAAAGACACTGAGGCAGGTTGATACACCCAGTGACTGAACTGCTTCACACCAGGCACCAGCCTGTGCGCACCTGCATCGGATGCCGGAAACAAGGCAAGCGGAGCGAGTTGATCCGGCTTGTCGCCGAAGGCGGCGGGTCACCCGTCGTCCTGGTGGATGAACGACGCCGGATGGCTGGCCGGGGTGCGTGGCTGCACCCCAGCACCACATGCCTGGCGTTGGCAAGCAAACGGCGTGCTTTCTCAAGGGCCCTCGCGGGCGCAAGCGAAGTCACCGCCGTCGAAAGCTACCTGGCGGCAGTCATACCCCCTGCGGACACCCCCGTGAAAGCATGAAAACCGTCCAAACCTGAAAGCGGGTCAGAAAACTGATGGAAACCCGATGAGTTCCCAGCGATGAGTGCGCAACGATGACAATTTTGTTGCGCTCTGCACAGGGCCTATCCGCCGCGTTCGTGGCAGGGGCCCGCAGTAAGAATTAGACGGTTCGTGCCTGGCTCGGTGCGGACCGAGACAGGAGAAATGTGGCCAAGGTCCGCGTACATGAGCTCGCCAAAGAGCTCGGTATTACTTCCAAAGATGCAGTGACGAAACTGCAGGAATTGGGCGAATTCGTTCGCTCCGCCTCGTCGACAATCGAGGCACCGGTCGTGAAGAAGCTTCGCGACGCCTACCCCGGCGCCAGCGCTGCAAAGGCGGCTGCCCCGGCAGCACCTCGCGTTGCAGCACCCGCTGCGCCTGCTGCACCCGCAGCGTCCCGCCCGGCTCCGGGCCCCGCTGCGCCCAAGGCTCCGGTTCCCGCCCCCAAGGCTGAAACCCCCGCCCCGGCAGCGCCCGCGGCTCCCGCAGCTACGGCAAGCCCTGTTTCCGCCAAGCCGGGTGCCCGTCCGGCCCCCAAGGCCGAAGCCCCTGCCCCGGCACGTCCGGGCAGCCAGGCTCCGCGGCCCGGTGGCCCCCGTCCGGGCAACAACCCGTTCGCGACCTCGCAGGGCATGCCCCGCGGCCGTGGCGACGGCGAGCGTCCTCCCCGTCCGGGCAACAACCCCTTCGCAACTTCGCAGGGCATGCCGCGTTCCGGTGGCCGCACTGACGGCGAACGTCCCGGCGGTCCGCGTCCCGCGGCCGGCGCAGGCGGTCCCCGCCCCGCAGCCGGTTCCGGTGGTCCGCGTCCGGGTGCTCCGCGCCCCGGCGCTCCCCGTCCGGGCGCTCCGCGTCCCGCGGGCGGCCCCGCAGGAAACCGTCCCAGCCCGGGCATGATGCCCAACCGCACCGAGCGTCCCGCGCCCGGTGGCGCAGGCCGCCCGGGTGGCGCTGGCCGTCCCGGTGGCGGCCCCGGCCGTCCGGGCGGCGCTCCTGGCGCAGGCACCGGTGGCGGAGCTCCCGCCGGCGGTGGCTTCGGCAAGGGCGGCCGCGGACGCGGCGGTACCCAAGGTGCCTTCGGCAAGGGTGGCGCAGGACGCGGCAAGCAGCGCAAGTCGAAGCGTGCAAAGCGTCAGGAACTGGAGCAGATGAGTGCTCCGTCGCTGGGTGGCGTATCCGTACCCCGCGGCGACGGCAGCACCGTGGTCCGCCTCCGTCGAGGCTCGTCCATCACGGACTTCGCCGACAAGATCGAGGCAAACCCCGCCGCACTGGTGACCGTGCTGTTCCACCTTGGTGAGATGGCAACGGCTACCCAGTCGCTGGACGAAGACACCTTCGGCCTGCTCGGCGCCGAACTTGGCTACAAGGTACAGGTCGTCTCTCCGGAAGACGAAGAGCGCGAGCTCCTCGACTCCTTCGACATCGATCTCGATGCCGAACTGGAAGCCGAAGGCGACGACGTCCTCGAACCGCGTCCCCCGGTTGTCACCGTCATGGGTCACGTTGACCACGGTAAGACCCGACTGCTCGACGCCATCCGGAAGACCAACGTGGTTGCCGGCGAACACGGCGGCATCACGCAGCACATCGGTGCCTACCAGATCAGCCACGTCCACGAAGGCACTCCGCGCGACATCACCTTCATTGACACCCCCGGTCACGAGGCGTTCACCGCCATGCGTGCACGTGGTGCCAAGGTCACCGACATCGCCATCCTGGTTGTCGCAGCCGACGACGGCGTCATGCCGCAGACGGTGGAAGCACTCAACCACGCACAAGCGGCCAACGTGCCGATCGTCGTCGCGGTCAACAAGATCGACAAGGATGGCGCGAACCCGGACAAGGTCAAGGGCCAGCTCACCGAGTACGGCCTGGTTCCCGAGGAATACGGTGGCGACACCATGTTCGTTGAGGTTTCTGCCCGCCAGAACATCAACATCGACGAACTGATCGACGCCGTCCTGCTGACCGCAGACGCCGCTTTGGACCTGCGCGCCAACCCGGACAAGGACGCTCGAGGCATTGCCATCGAAGCGAACCTGGACAAGGGCCGCGGTTCCGTGGCCACCGTCCTGGTCCAGTCCGGTACCCTGGCCGTCGGTGACACGATCGTGGCCGGTACGGCCCACGGCCGCGTCCGTGCCATGTTCGACGAAGACGGCAACGCCCTCGACGTCGCGCTTCCGTCCCGTCCGGTCCAGGTCCTGGGCCTGTCCAACGTACCGCGTGCAGGCGACACCTTCCTGGTGACCTCCGACGAGCGTACGGCCCGCCAGATCGCTGAAAAGCGCGAGGCAGCCGACCGCAACGCGGCACTGGCCAAGCGCCGCAAGCGCATCAGCCTCGAGGACTTCGACAAGGCTGTGGCCGAAGGCAAGATCGACACCCTCAACCTCATCCTCAAGGGTGACGTTTCCGGTGCGGTCGAAGCCCTCGAAGACGCCCTGCTCAAGATCGACGTCGGCGACGAAGACGTTCAACTGCGCGTCATCCACCGCGGTGTGGGTGCCATCACGCAGAACGACGTCAACCTCGCCACGGTGGACAACGCCATCATCATCGGCTTCAACGTCAAGCCCGCCGAGCGGGTGGCTGAACTGGCCGATCGTGAAGGCGTGGACATGCGCTTCTACTCCGTCATCTACTCGGCAATCGATGACATCGAGCTGGCCCTCAAGGGCATGCTCAAGCCGGAGTACGAGGAAGTCCAGCTCGGTACCGCCGAGGTCCGCGAAGTCTTCCGTTCTTCCAAGTTCGGAAACATCGCCGGTTCCATCGTGCGCTCGGGCATCATCCGCCGTAACACGAAGGCACGCGTCAGCCGCGATGGCAAGGTCATCGGCGACAACCTCACCGTTGAGACGCTCAAACGCTTCAAGGACGACGCCACCGAGGTCCGTACGGACTTCGAGTGTGGTATCGGTCTTGGCTCGTACAACGACATCAACGAAGGTGACATCATCGAGACCTTCGAGATGCGCGAAAAGCCGCGCGTCTAAAGTCGAAAAATAGAGGGCGGGGCCGTTGGATTCTTCCGGCGGCCCCGGCCCTTTCCGCCGATATGGGGGCCCCGCCCCTACGCTGGGTGGCTGACGTCTTGCGACGTCAGCCACCCAGCTCCGGCAGGCCCGATGCCACTCCCGGGCCCCCGTATCGGCTCCAACGGCCTCCGAGGAACTCGGCGGCCGGTCGTAGACTCGCACTAGGCGCGTCGCGCACTGAGAACTTAAGTACGCAAGTTGCTAACGCGCCGTCGTACGCAAAATTTAGGAGTTGAAATGGCTGATCCGGCACGCGCTGCCAAGTTGGCGCAGCGGATTAAGGTTGTTGTTGCTGAGGCACTGGGCCGGAGGATCAAGGATCCTCGGGTTGAGGGAATCACTATCACCGATGCCCGCGTCACCAATGATCTTCAGCACGCCACCGTGTACTACACCGTCTTCGGTGACGAAGTTGCCCAGGCCGATGCTGCCAGGGCCCTTGAGAAGGCCAAGGGTGTTTTGCGCCAGGAAGTGGGCCGCAACATCACCGTGCGGCTGACTCCCACCTTGGAATTCGTTGCCGACCTCATTCCGGTCAACGCCTCGAACCTTGAGGAGCTGCTGCGCACCGCCAAGCAGCGCGACGCCGAGGTGGCCGCGCTGGCCGCCGGCGCCAAGCACGCAGGCGATGCTGACCCGTACAAGAGCGATGCCCCGCAGGATGCGGACATCGACGAAGACGATTTTGACGAAGAAGACATCGGCCTCCGAGCCGATGAAGACATCGACGAAGACGGCGGCAAGTAGCCCAGCGCTTCCCGGGCAGGGCCGGATCCGCAACTCTCACGAGCTGCCGGATCCGGCCCTGCTTGTTTAACCGTGAAAAACCGGGCCAAAATGACGGGTCGTCGCTAAGATCGGAGCATGGCGGCGCACGATGCAGCTCAGAGTCCAGAAGGCTACCTTGAGCACGCCGTGCGGCTCGCGGTGCAAAACGTGGCCGACGGCGGCGGCCCTTTCGGTGCCGTCGTGGTCACCCCGGACGGACGGATCCATGACGGCGTCAACCGGGTCACCCGCGACAACGACCCCACAGCGCACGCCGAAGTGGTGGCCATCCGGCGGGCCGCGTCCGAACTGGGAAGCTTCGACCTCAGCGGCTCGGTGCTCTACTCAAGCTGCGAACCGTGCCCTTTGTGCCTCTCGGCCGCACTCTGGGGCAGGGTCAGCCGCGTCTACTTTGCCGCGGACCGGCACGGGGCCGCGGCCGCAGGCTTCGACGATGCGGTGTTCTACGAATACTTCGACGGCAACAGGCCTGAACTGCTGCCCGTCCAACATCAGGAGGTCCCTGCCTCCGACGCTCCTTTCGACGCCTGGCGCGGGCACAAGAACCGGACCAAATACTGAGGTTCAGGACCGTGCCGGAAGCCGACCGACGCCGTCGAGCAGCTGCTGGTGGTCTCCGCACAAAGCGATCCTGATCCACCCCTCGCCGATGGAACCGAACGCGGTGCCCGGCGCCACGGCCACTCCGGCCTCCGCCAGGAATTGGCGCACCCACGCACGCACGTTTCCGCCGCTCACATGGGAGACGTCCGCCCAGAGATAGAAAGCGCCCTGGGCGCCCAAGTAGGGAATGCCCTTGTCCGCTAGCAGCGCCGAGGCGGCGTCGCGGTTGGAACGGTAATGCTCCCGGGCGGTGTCCACATAGTCCTGCGGGCCGGTCAGCGCCGCGACGGCGGCGTACTGGGAGGGCGAAGCCACGCAGGAAACGATCGCTTCCATGACGTTGTTCATCTTCCGTTCCAGGCCCGGCGGGCAAATGAGCGCACCGATCCGCAGCCCGGTCAGCCCGTACGTTTTGGACAAGGTCAAGGAGGTGAAGACGCGGGCCTCGCCGGGAACAGCGCTGTCGAAGCGGGCAGCACTCGTGTGTTGAACATCGAAGGTGAAGGCTTCGTAGCATTCGTCCGAAATGATCCACAGATTGTGCTTGACGGCCAATTCCACGAGCTGGCGCGTCGTTTCCTCGCAGATCACCGCGCCCAGGGGGTTGGACGGCGAATTCAGGACCAAAACCTTGGTGCGCGGCGTGATGAGTGCCTCGATGTCCTCGATGCGGGGCTGGAACTCGTGCTCGGGGTAGAGCGGATACTGCACCGCGACGGCGTGCAGCAAATGGCTCGTCATGGCAAAGGTGGGATAGCCCGGATTGGGAATCAGGATCTCGTCGCCGGGGGAGAGGAGCAGGCTCATGGCGAAGTGCAGTCCCTGCTGGGCTCCGTCCACGACGTACACGCGCTCCGCCCCAACGTCCACCTTGTTGTGGGCACGGAAGCGGGCGGCAAACGCCTCACGCAAGGCCGGGATCCCGGCATTGGGGGTGTAATTGGTCTCGTCCCTGTCCAGGCACGCGATCCCCGCGTCCAGGATGTGCCGGGGCAGCGCGAAGCCGGGCTCGCCGATGCTGAGGACAATCGCCCCGGGAGTGCTCCACGCGGCCTCGGTGATTTCGCGGATCTGGTTCACGGGCACTTCGCGGACGTGTGCGGCAAGCTCAGGCATGGGAGCCATCTTAGCCGCGGTCCCGGGCCGTTCACGGAAGCTGCGCGCCGCGGGATGCATGCTCCGGCGCGGATATACTGGGAGGCGTGCTTTCTGGACTGGTAATCGTTGACAAGCCGCAAGGATGGACCAGCCACGATGTGGTTGGACGGATGCGGCGACTGGCCGGTACCCGGAAAGTGGGCCATGCGGGGACCCTGGACCCCATGGCCACCGGGGTGCTTGTGCTTGGTATCAACAAGGCGACACGGCTGCTGACGTACATCGTGGGCACCTCCAAGACGTACTCCGCCACCATCCGGCTCGGCGAATCAACCATCACGGACGATGCCGAAGGCGACATCACCGAAAGCCGCAGCGCCGCCGGAGTCACCGAGAACGCCATCCGTGCCGGCGTCGCGCAGCTCAGCGGCGAGATCCAGCAGGTTCCCAGCAGCGTCAGCGCCATCAAGGTCAATGGCGAACGGTCCTACGCGCGTGTCCGTTCCGGGCAAGAGGTCAAGCTCGCCGCCCGGCCCGTGACCATCCACCGTTTCGAGATCCACGCCATCCGGAGGGTCGACGACGGCAGGTTGGTGGACATCGATGGGACCGTCGAGTGCTCCTCGGGCACGTACATCCGAGCCCTGGCCCGCGACCTGGGCGAGGCTCTCGGCGTCGGGGGCCATCTCACAGCGCTTCGCCGGACGCATGTGGGACCGTATTCCCTGGAGCAGGCCCGGACCCTCGAACAGCTTGCCGAGGAACTGGACGTCCTCGACATGTCCGCCGCCGCCCGCGCCCTCATGCCCAACCGGGAGCTGAGCGAGGCCGAAACCACCGAGATCTCCTTTGGCCGCAGGATCGCCGCGGGACCTGCTGCAGGCACCGCCGATGCGGCCACCACCGAAAACCCGGCTGCCGCGTTCTCGCCGTCCGGCGAGCTGGTGGCGTTGTTGGCCGATGCCGGGAGTTTCGCCAAACCCGTCCTCGTGTTCGCCCCCGACAACGAAAAGCAGGTGCATTAGCCATGGACGGATATTTCTACGCCGTCCTGATAGTGGGCTTGCTGTCCTCCATCATTTGCGTCGTGGCGGGCATCATGAAGAAGGCCCCCAACGACGTCACCATACTGTCCGTCGCCGCCGTCGAACTCGTCCTGCTGGTCTATCTGGTGGGATCGATCATCCGTGTGGCGACGGGTGAAAAGATTGCAGGGGAGCCCTGGGAATTCTGGGGCTACATCGTCACGGCACTCATACTCCCTGTCGTCGCGGTGTACTGGTCCATCCTGGAACGGACCCGTTGGAGCAATTTCGTCATGGGCGCCGTGGGCGTCACCGCATTGGTCATGGCGGCCCGCATGAACCAGATTTGGTACTGACATTGGAAGAAGCACACGAAGTGACTGTTGAAAGCACCGAGAAGAAGAACCGGGACACCCGCAACACCGGGCCCGGGAGGCTGCTGATCGCGGTCTACGCGGTTTTCGCGATCTCGGCCACGGCCCGCGCAGGCTATCAGATCTTGACCAAGTTCTCGGACGCTCCCTTGGCCCACATCCTCTCGGCCTTCGCCGCAGTGGTATACATCGTGGCCACGGTGTCCCTCGCGAAGCCGGGCCGCGCGTGGTTCAAGGTGTCGCTGGCAGCCGTCCTCGTGGAGATGCTCGGGGTGGTGGTGGTTGGTGCCATCAGCCTTTTCGATCCTGTGGCCTTCCCGCATGACACCGTGTGGTCGCTGTTCGGACGTGGATACGGCTTTGTGCCGTTGATCCTGCCGGTCCTGGGCCTGCTGTGGCTCTACCGCCGCCGCCCGGCACCGCTCCCGCAGTAGGAATCGAGGCTCCGCAGCCCGCGCATGCCAGCCGCGGGATAGCGGGTAACCTTAGAGAATTCCGGCGCCGGACGAGGCGCCGGGCATAGCGAATACCAGCAGTAAAAGGCGAGGTTGATGGTCCACATCTGGAACGATCCCACCGAGGTCCCCGAGGATTTCGGTCCCAGCGTCGTGACCATCGGCAACTTCGACGGTGTCCATCGCGGACACCAGCAGGTGCTGACCCAACTGTTGCGCACCGCGGAGCAGCACGGCGCGCGGTCCGTCGTCGTGACGTTCGATCCCCACCCGGCGCTGGTCCACCGGCCGGACTCCGCACCGGAGCTCCTGATGGGGCTGCAGGACAAGCTCGATGCCCTGGCCGACACGGGCGTGGACGCTGTCCTCGTCATGAAATACAACCTCACCCTGGCGGCCATGACTCCGGAGGAATTCGTCGTCAACGTCCTGCTGGAGGGGCTTCACGCGGCTCACGTTGTGGTGGGCCATGACCTCCGTTTCGGTGTGGGAAATTCCGGCGACGTCGGCACGATGCAGGAACTGGGCAAGGAACTGGGGTTCGGCGTCCACGTCGTCAATGAGTTCGGCGCGGAGGGCTTTCCAGTGCACGACGACGGCGGCACGGACCGCCGCTGTTCCTCCACCTGGGTGCGCGAGGCCCTTGCCGAAGGCGACGTCGAGACCGCGGCCGCCGTCCTCGGCCGCCCGCACAGGATGCGCGGCGAAGTGGTCCACGGTGCGGCGCGCGGACGTGCCTTGGGCTTTCCCACGGCGAACCTGGACCACGGTTCCACGGGCTACGTCCCTGCGGACGGAATCTACGCCGGCTGGCTCGTGGACGAATCCGGAACCCGCTGGCCCGCCGCGATTTCGGTCGGTTCCAATCCCACGTTCGACGGCGTGAGCCGCCAAGTGGAAGCCCACGTGATCGACCGCCCGGAGGAAGCCGTGGAGGACTTCAACCTCTACGGCCAAACCGTCGTGGTGGAATTCACGGCCAGGCTGCGGGGCATGGTGGCCTACCGCGGACCCGAGGCCCTGGTAGAGCAGATGCGCCTGGACGTCGTGCAGGCCCACGACCTTTTGCTGAGCAAGTAGCCCCGCGCCGTGAGCGTTGAGAAGAACACCCGGCCTCTCGACGAAGGCATCGTCAGGGATTTCAGCTCACGCATGAGCTACGGCTCCTACCTGCAGCTGCCCTTGCTGCTCAGCGCCCAGCAACCCGTCAGCCAACCGGAACACCATGACGAGCTCCTGTTCATCATCCAGCACCAGACCACCGAGCTCTGGCTGAAGCTGGTCCTGCACGAGCTCCGCAGCGCGGCCGCCTGGCTCCGCCAGGACGACCTCGGCTCCGCACTCAAGGCCATCGCACGGGTCAAGCACATCCAGAAGACACTCACCGAGCAATGGTCTGTGCTCGCGACGCTCACACCCACCGAGTACTCCCAGTTCCGGGGCTTCCTGGGCAATGCGTCCGGCTTCCAGTCGAGCCAGTACCGCGCCGTCGAGTTCATCCTCGGCAATAAGAACGCCAAGATATTGCCGGTGTTCGACTCGGATCCGGAGTCCAGGACCGTGCTGGAGGAGCTCCTGCACGCTCCGAGCATCTACGACGAGTTCCTGGCCTACCTGGACCGGCACGGCTACGACGTTCCGCGGTCCGTCCTGGACCGGGACGTCACCCTGGCCCACGAGTTCGCCCCGGAGCTCTTGCCCCTTTTCAAGCACATCTACGAACATGCCGCGGACAATTGGGCGGCGTACGAAGCGTGTGAGGAACTGGTGGACCTGGAAGACAACTTCCAACTGTGGCGCTTCCGGCACCTCCGCACGGTGCAGCGGACCATCGGCATGAAGACCGGAACCGGAGGCTCGAGCGGTGTTTCCTTCCTGAAGAAGGCGCTTGATTTGACGTTCTTCCCGGAGCTTTTCGCCGTCCGGACCGAGATCGGCCAGTGAGCGGACCCTGGCTTTGATGAGGCTCACACGGCAGCTTTCGACAACATTGCCGGGCTGCCGGTAAACTGAGAGATGGATCCGGCTGCAGTCCGTGGCGGCTGGACCTGTTTTGTGTGCGGTCATTGGCACATCACAACCCGGCAGCGAGGCGCTGAATCGGGACGCACGGCACAACTCTAGGAGTTCACGTGGCACTTGAAGCCGCTGTTAAGCAGTCCATCATCGAGGCATACGCAACGTCCAAGGGCGACACTGGTTCGCCGGAGGTTCAGATTGCAGTCCTGACTCAGCGGATCAAGGATCTGACTGAGCACATGAAGGAGCACAAGCACGACTTCCACACCCAGCGCGGTCTGCTGGCCATGGTTGGTCGTCGCAAGCGCATGCTGGGCTACCTCAAGAAGACTGACATTGCCCGCTACCGTGCGCTCATCGAGCGTCTCGGCCTGCGCCGCTAGTTTGACTTCGGGCGGCCCGATCCTCCGCGGAACGGGCCGCCTTTTCTCCATAACTAAATCCAACACTTAACAGGAGTTCAACCGCATCGCGCATTCGCGGTCTTCGGTAGTGATCCCCGGGAAAGCTTTCCATAATGAAGGCGCAGCCCGTGGGTCTCGATCGATGACCGGGTGTCGTACAGGCCAGGAAAAGACGCTGGCCTGGGTCGATGCGGGAGGACTTCCGCTAAACAAGAAACGGAGGTGACTCTCAATGGAGGGTCCCGAAATCCAGTTCTCAGAAGCCATCATCGACAACGGCCGCTTCGGCAAGCGTGTAATCCGCTTCGAAACCGGCCGCCTCGCCAAGCAGGCAGCCGGCGCCGCGATGGTCTACATCGACGAAGACACTGCGCTGCTGTCCGCAACCACCGCAGGCAAGTCCCCGCGTGAAGGCTTCGACTTCTTCCCGCTGACTGTCGACGTCGAAGAGCGCATGTACGCAGCCGGCCGCATCCCGGGCTCGTTCTTCCGCCGCGAAGGCCGCCCGTCCACCGAAGCCATCCTGGCCTGCCGCCTCATGGACCGCCCGCTGCGCCCCGCGTTCGTCAAGGGCCTGCGCAACGAGGTCCAGATCGTCGTCACCGTCCTGGCGATCAACCCGGACGAGCTCTACGACGTCGTGGCCATCAACGCCTCGTCCATGTCCACCCAGCTCTCCGGCCTCCCGTTCTCCGGCCCGATCGGCGGCGTCCGCGTTGCCCTCATCGCCGACGAACAGGGCACCGAGTGGGTTGCCTTCCCGAAGCACTCCCAGCTTGAGAACGCCGTCTTCAACATGGTTGTTGCCGGCCGCATCGCGGGCGACGACGTCGCCATCATGATGGTTGAGGCCGAAGCCACGGACAACTCCTGGAACCTCATCAAGGAACAGGGCGCCACCGCTCCCACCGAAGAGGTCGTTTCCGAAGGCCTCGAGGCCGCCAAGCCGTTCATCAAGGCACTCTGCGAGGCCCAGGCTGACCTGGCCGCCCGCGCCGCCAAGCCGACCGTTGAATTCCCGGTCTTCCTGGACTACCAGGACGACGTCTACGCCGCTGTTGAAGCCGCCGCTGCCGAGAAGCTCGCTTCTGTTTTCCAGATCGCCGACAAGCAGGACCGCGACAACGCCTCCGACGAACTCAAGGACGAAGTCCTTGGCGCCCTCGCCGGCGAGTTCGACGGCCGCGAGAAGGAACTTTCCGCAGCCTTCCGCTCCTTGACCAAGCAGGTTGTCCGCCAGCGCATCCTCAAGGACCAGATCCGGATCGACGGCCGTGGCCTGACGGACATCCGCCAGCTGACCGCCGAGGTAGAGGTCCTGCCCCGCGTTCACGGTTCCGCCATCTTCGAGCGCGGCGAGACCCAGATCATGGGTGTCACCACGCTGAACATGCTCAAGATGGAACAGCAGATCGACTCGCTGTCTCCCGTCACGCGCAAGCGCTACATGCACAACTACAACTTCCCGCCGTACTCCACCGGTGAAACCGGCCGCGTCGGCTCCCCGAAGCGCCGCGAAATCGGCCACGGTGCACTCGCCGAGCGCGCCCTGGTTCCGGTCCTGCCGTCCCGCGAGGAATTCCCGTACGCCATCCGCCAGGTGTCCGAGGCCCTCGGTTCCAACGGTTCGACGTCGATGGGTTCCGTCTGTGCCTCCACGCTGTCCCTGCTCAACGCAGGCGTGCCGCTGAAGGCCGCCGTTGCCGGTATCGCCATGGGCCTGGTTTCCGACCAGGTTGACGGCCAGACCCGCTACGCTGCCCTGACCGACATCCTCGGCGCCGAAGACGCTTTCGGCGACATGGACTTCAAGGTTGCGGGTACCTCCGAGTTCGTCACGGCCATCCAGCTGGACACCAAGCTCGACGGCATCCCCGCATCGGTCCTCGCCGCAGCCCTGAAGCAGGCCCGCGAAGCCCGCCTGCACATCCTGGACGTCATCAACGCCGCGATCGACACTCCGGACGAGCTCTCCGAGTTCGCACCGCGCGTGATCGCCGTCAACATCCCCGTTGACAAGATCGGCGAGGTCATCGGCCCCAAGGGCAAGATGATCAACCAGATCCAGGAAGACACCGGCGCCGACATCTCCATCGAGGACGACGGCACCGTCTACATCGGCGCTACCAACGGTCCGTCTGCAGAAGCAGCACGCGCCGCGATCAACGCCATCGCCAACCCGCAGATCCCGGAAATCGGTGAGCGTTACCTGGGCACGGTCGTCAAGACCACCACCTTCGGTGCGTTCGTTTCCCTGACCCCGGGCAAGGACGGCCTGCTGCACATCTCCGAGCTGCGCAAGCTCGCCAGCGGCAAGCGCGTGGACAACGTCGACGACGTCGTCTCCGTAGGCCAGAAGATCCAGGTCGAGATCACCAAGATCGACGACCGCGGCAAGCTCTCCCTCTCCCCGGTTGTGGCCGAGGAAGAAGGCGCCGCCTCGGAAGAAGCTTCCGCCGAAGAGGCTGAAGTTTCCGCCGAGTAGCCTGAACCGGCAAACACGCGGCAGGACCGGTGGACATGTCCACCGGTCCTGCCCGGTTTAACAATGAATTCCCGTCCCGGGGGCGATCCGCCCGCTGGTACGATTGCAGCCAGATTTGGCACCCATGATTTCCCGCAGAACTGAAAGGTCTTGATGACTGTCGTACCCCTCCCATTGGCGCAGACCGTGCCCGGCGGCGAATTGATCCATGGTGTCGAAGGCGGCTCCGTAGTCCGGCGTTCAGTGCTTCCGGGAGGTGTCCGGGTGCTCACCGAAGCGATGCCCGGGCAGCGTTCGGCAACCATCGGATTCTGGGTGGGAGTCGGCTCCCGGGACGAGGCAGACGGGCAGCACGGCTCCACCCACTTCCTTGAACACCTCCTGTTCAAAGGCACCAAGAAGCGCACAGCCCTGGAGATCGCCTCCGCGTTCGACGAGGTCGGGGGTGAATCGAATGCCGCCACGGCGAAGGAAAGCACGTGCTACTTCGCCCGGGTGCTGGACACGGACCTTCCCATGGCCATCGACGTCATCGCCGACATGATCACCGGCGCCGTGCTGGATCCTGCGGAACTTGAACAGGAACGCGACGTGATCCTAGAGGAAATCGCCATGGACAGCGATGACCCCACCGACGTCGCACACGAAAACTTCGTGGCCGCCGTACTTGGTGTGCACCCGCTGGGTCGCCCGATCGGGGGCACTCCCGCCGCTATCAAGGCCGTGTCCCGCGATTCCGTGTGGGCACACTACCAGCGCTACTACCGGCCGGACGAAATCGTCATCACCGCCGCAGGGGGCCTGGACCACGACGTCGTATGCCGCCTCGTGCTCGATGCCTTGCGGACGGCCGGGTGGGAGCTGAAGGACACCGTTGCCCCAGTTGAGCGCCGCTCCACCGAGCGGGCGGACATCACGGGTACGGCAGGGCTGCATGTCATCAAGCGTCCCGTGGAGCAGGCCAACATCATCATGGGCTGCCCCTCGATCGTGGCCACCGACGATCGCCGCTTCGTGATGAGCGTCCTGAACGCGGTCCTGGGCGGCGGCATGTCCTCGCGCCTCTTCCAGGAGATCCGCGAAAAGCGCGGCCTCGTCTATTCCACGTATTCCTTTGCGTCCGCCTATGCGGACGCAGGCTACTTCGGCATGTACGCCGGCTGCACGCCGTCGAAAGTCAAGCAGGTTCTTGAACTCCTGGGCGCCGAACTGGACAAGCTCGCTGCGGACGGGATCACGGACGAGGAACTGCGCAAGGCCGTAGGGCAATTGTGCGGCGGAATCGTGCTGGCCCTGGAAGATACCGGTTCCCGGATGTCCCGCCTTGGCCGGGCCGAACTCGTCTCCGGCGAATTCCAGGACATCGACGAGACACTGGACCGCATCAAGGCCGTCACCGCCGAGCAGGTCCAGGAACTCGCCCGGGTGCTCGCCGAAGCCCCCCGCACCGTGACCGTCGTCGGGCCCTTCGAGGAAACCGAGACGTTCGGCATCTAAACCGCGCACGCTCCCTAGGGACATGCCCCTCGTTGGAGCCAAGGAGTGGACATAGTCCTGTTATGTCCACTCCTGGCTTGGAACAGGGGGCATGTGCCGTGGTGCACCGTGCACGCTCCCAGGGGACATGCCCCTCGTTGGAGCCAAGGAGTGGACATAGTCCTGTTATGTCCACTCCTGGATTGGAACAGGGGGCATGTGCCGTGGTGCACCGTGCACGCTCCCTAGGGGACATGCCCCTCGTTGGAGCCAAGGAGTGGACATAGTCCTGTTATGTCCAGTCGTGGCTTGGAACAGGGGGCATGTGCCGTGGTGCACCGCGCACGCTCCCAGGGGACATGCCCCTCGTTGGAGCCAAGGAGTGGACATAGTCCTGTTATGTCCAGTCGTGGCTTGGAACAGGGGGCATGTCCGGGTGGGGGAGGCTGGACGCGCCTGCTCGATCGGGAACATGATGGTGACGTATCCATCCCCTTGCGCAGGAGTCGCCATGAACGAGCCCTTGAAGAGTCCTGCACACACTGCGCTGGAGGCGTTCCTGGGGCATTGGCGGGGGAGTACCGAGCTTGCGGCCTCGCCGTGGGGACCTGCCCGGACCGCCGACGCCGAGGTGACGTTCTCACGTGCGGCAGGAGGGTATGCCTTGGTGCAAAGCTACCGGCACATTGAACCCGACGGCACCCATTTCGAAGGGCACGGTGTCTTCACGGTGGACCCCGATCATGGGGACACCATGTGGTACTACGTGGACAGCATGGGCCGGCCACCGGAAGCCCCGGCCCGCGGGCATTGGCAGGACGGCACACTGCGGCTTGAGCGCCGGAGTCCCCGGGGGACTGCGCGGCACACCTTCACGGTGGACGGCGGCGTGCTGACCCATATCGCGGAACTGAGGCTCGGGGATGCCCCGACGTTCAGCCCGTTCATGATCTCTGTCTGCAGGCGCGTCTAAGGCCTACGTCCAGAAGGCACGGCATTTCAGGGGACCTTGGCCTCCATCGACTCAAGGATCCGCGCATCCGGCATGCCGTCGAGCGACGCCGGCCGTTCCGGTCCAGTCCACACTTTGATCCGCAAGGTGTTCAGCATTGATTCAGCTTGCTCCCGTTCAGCGAAATCAAGCTCGATCAGGACCCGCTGCGAATCGTCGACGGGCCTGGATACCCGGTAGGAGACGACGCCTGAGCCGGCGCGGTCTGCCGGATCCGAGTCGAATGACCGCTTCCATGCGCCGAAGTCGTTCACAGCGTGTTCGATCAGGAGGGTGTACATGGCTGTTCCTTTGCTGTTGCGCGGATAGCCATAGCGTAGGCTCCTCGGACCCGGGGAACCACCCTTCGGCCGTGGCCGGCTCAGCCTCCGGCAAACGGTGGGAGGACGTCGACGACGTCGTCCGCGCCGAGGGCGGCCGAACGGTCGCGAACTGCTACCTCGTTGCGCAGGAAGCTGCTGCGCGAAATGATCCGGGCCAGGGGCGGTGTTCCAGCCGGTGGTTCCGGACGTTCGACGGCGAGCACAGCCGCGATCAGCCCGTCCAGGCCGGTCCCTTCCGGAAGGTCGTGGTGTTCCTCTTCGACGCCTGCCGCGGCGCGCGCGGCAGCGAAGTATCGTACGAGCAAAGCCTCAGCCTCCGATGGCGCTCATGCTGCGGTCCGGCTGCACGAAGTCGGGTGCGCCGAGGCCGGTGTGGTCCATGCCGTGCGCCTTGGGTTTGATCCACATGGCGTCCTGCCAGCGTTGGGCGAGCTCCTCGTCATCCGCTCCGGAGCGAAGCAGTCCCAACAGGTCGAATTCCTCGCGGGAGAACAAGCAGCTCATGATCTTACCTTCGGCGGTGATCCTTGTGCGCCGGCAATCGGAACAGAACGGCTCGGTGACGGAGGCGATGATGCCGACGGTGCCCAGGAGCGGCCCGGTGGCGTCGGCGGATGCCGGGTTCCGCCGTCGTACTTCGAACCGTTCCGCAGGTGCGCCGTCGCGTTCGCGCGGGTCCGGGCTCAGCACGAAGTCGCGGGAAAGCAGTTCACGGATCTCGGCGGCGGTGATCATGTCCCGCCGGGTCCAACCGTGATCGGCGTCCAGCGGCATTTGCTCAATGAAGCGCAGTTCATAGCCGCGCTCCACTGCCCAGGCCAGGAGGTCGGGGGACTCGGCGTCGTTGATTCCGCGCATGAGGACGGCGTTGATCTTGACCGGGCCCAGGCCCGCGGCCCAGGCGGCATCGACGCCGGCCAGCACCTTGTCGAGGAAAGGACGCCTGGTCAGCTTCGTGAAGGTTTCTTCGTGGAGGGAGTCGAGGGACACGTTGATGCGCGAGAGCCCTGCCTCCTTGAGCGCCGGCGCCTTCTTGTCGAGTCCGACGCCGTTGGTGGTCATGGAGATCGGCAGCTCGGGGTGCGCCGCACGGAGGGCTGAGATGATATCCACCAGGTCGGCGCGTACCAAGGGCTCGCCTCCTGTGAGGCGCAATTCGCGGACCCCGAGTTGTTCGACGCCGATCCGCACCAGCCGGACAATCTCGGCGGCGGTCATGACGGCCTGTTTGGACAACCATTCGAGGCCCTCGGCAGGCATGCAGTACGTGCATCGGAGGTTGCATTTGTCGGTCAGGGACAAACGCATGTCGGTGGCCCGGCGTCCGTATCGGTCGAACAAGCCCGCGGGAGTTCCGGCAGGGCGCGCCGGGGGTGCAGACACGCTGCTTCCCGTCCCGTCGCCCGTGGGGGGCAACGGCATGCCTAGCTGAACACTCATGGGTTCAGGCTACGCCAGCCACGGCCCAAGCGTGATATCGCCCACGGGTCACGTTCGTCGGCTGCCCGCCGCGGAGTGCACCGAACAGCCCGACTTCTTACGGAATACATACGGTTCGCAGGGACGTGCCCGGAACACATCCCGCCGGCACAATGCGAATCTATGCTGAAGGTGTGAACATGCAGCCCGCCCCGCACGCTGCCGACGTCGGCAATCGCCGCATTCTTCTGGTCGAAGACGAACAGACCATCGCCGATGTCGTCCGGGACTACCTGGTCCAAGCAGGCTTCCAAGTCGATCTCGCCGGCGACGGCTTCACCGCGTTGAGCCTCGCGGCCGCCAGGCGGCCCGACCTTGTCATCCTGGACCGGATGCTGCCCGGACTCGACGGCGTGGAAGTGTGCCGCAGGCTGCGCCTGGCCATGAGCGTCCCGATCATCATGGTCACCGCCCTCGGCACGGAAGACGACCGGATCCTGGGCCTGGAAACCGGAGCGGACGACTACGTCACCAAGCCTTTCTCTCCCCGCGAGCTGGTGCTCCGGGTGAAGTCCGTGCTGCGCCGGAGCATCCGGGAATTCAGCCCCGAACCTCCCGTGGAGCTCGCCGGCTTCGAACTGGACCCGGCCTCGCGCACAGTGCTCCAGGATGGCAAACCGCTGATGCTTACGGCGCGTGAGTTCGATCTGCTCGCGTTCTTGCTGCGCCGGCCCAACCAGGTGTTCAGCCGCGAGGATCTCATCAAGGCAGTGTGGGGATGGGACTTCGGGGACTTGTCCACCGTGACGGTCCACGTCCGCCGCTTGCGCGAAAAGATCGAGGACAACCCCACCACCCCGGTGTTGCTCAAGACGGTCTGGGGAGTCGGCTACCGCCTTGACGCGAAGGACGGTGGACATGCAGACAGCTGAAATGTTCACGATCCTGGGCTGGATGCTGCTGTGGGCTGTCCTCATCGGCGCCTTGACCCTCGCCTTGCTGCGTTTCCTGCGCGGCGCGTCGATCCTGGTGCAGATCTGCCTCGTGGTGGTGGCCACCGTTGCCGTCCTCGTGGCAGGGATGGTGAGCGCCTTCAATGCGATGTTCATTTCCGCTGTGGATCTCGAAGTCATGTGGTACATCCTCGGGGTGGCCTCGGTGGTCGCCATAGCGATTTCCCTTGTCCTGGGGGCCGGGGTGTCCCGCAACGCCATCCGGCTGGTGGCGGCAACGCGGCGCCTGGGCAGCGGAGAAGCCCTCGACGGCTCGTTCCTGCCGCAACCAGGATCGCGTCGGGCCGGGCCTGCCATGAACTCCGAGCTCGCCCAGCTCGCCCAGGAACTCGAAGCCAGCAGCATCAAGCTCGAAGAATCCCGACGCCGGGAGGCCGCCGTCGAAACCGCGCGCCGCGAACTGGTCTCCTGGATCTCACACGACCTCCGGACCCCCCTGGCCAGCATGCGGGCCATGGCCGAAGCGTTGGAAGACGGCATGGCGTCCGACATCCCCGCGTACTATCGCAAGATCATCGACCAGACGGACCAGATGGCGGTCATGGTCAACGACCTCCTGGAACTGTCCAAAATCCAGGCGGGAACGCTCCGGCTGAGCGCAGAATCCCTGGACCTCTACGACCTGGTGAGCGACGCTATTGCCGATCTCACGCCCCTCGCCGCGCAACGCGGGATCCGGCTCGACGGCGGCGGGGACCGCGAGTGCATGGCTGTCGCGGACGGCCCCAGCCTGGGAAGGGCCGTCCGGAACGTGCTGCTCAACGCGGTCATCTACAGCCGGCCCGACGGCGGGGTGCTGGTTCGCGTCGGACGCGACGGAAGCGACGCCGTCGTCGATGTCGTCGACAGCTGCGGCGGCATCGACGACGGGGACCTCGCCCACGTTTTCGAGACCGGTTGGCAAAAGGACCGTTCCAGGGGAGCAGGAAAGCCCGTCGAAGGGGAAGCGCCGCGATACAGCGGGGCCGGCGTAGGGCTCAGCATGGTGGCCGGCATCGTGAAGGCCCACGGGGGCACCGTCACGGTGGCGAACACAGGCGAGGGTTGCTGTTTCACGCTCCGCCTTCCGTCGGGTGCCCCGGCAAGCGCATCCCGCACCGAGAGATCTCCGATACAGACAGTTCCCGCGGACACCATTCCGGCAAAGAGCCATAAACAGGCAGGCACACCATGAGCAGGACCACTTCGAAGAAAGCCAGTACCAGGACGGCCGTCCGGTGGGCGGCGGCGTGTGGCGTGGCGGCCATCGGGCTCGGGGTGGCGGCCGGCGAACTGCTGGCCGGTTTCCTGAGCCCGTCCGTCTCGCCCGTCACCGCATTGGGCGGGGTAGTGATCGACGCCGTGCCGGGTTGGGCCAAGGAACTGGCCGTCAACCTCTTCGGCACGTCCGACAAATTGGCCCTGATCGTCAGCATCGCCTTGGTGACCGTAGTCCTCGCCGCGGTCGCCGGCCTCCTGGAGTATCGGCGAAAGGGAGCGGGACTGGCGCTCGCCTTGCTCGCTGGAGCAGCGGGACTGGCTGCCGTGCTGACCCGGGCCCAGGCCGCGCCCACAGCGGCGGTCGCCCCCGTCGTGGCCACCATGGTCACCATGCTTTTCCTCCGGCTCCTGATCCAGCGCCTCGAAACCTGGCGCCCCGTGCCCGAGGCGGCGGACATGCCATTGGCCCGCCGAAGCTTCATGCAATTGCTCGGTGGAACCGCGATCGCTGCGGTCGCCGTCGGGATCGTCACGACCCTCGTGCGGAGGGCCGGAACGGTGGCATCGGACTTCCGCAACGGCTTGGCACTACCCGCCCCGGTGACTCCTCCGGAAAAGATTCCCGACGGCGCCGCGCTCACCTTGGCGGGGCTTCAGCCGCTCGTCACGCCGAACCCCGACTTCTACCGGATCGACACTGCCCTGATCCCGCCGGCCGTGAATCCGCCGGACTGGACCCTCAAAGTGACCGGCCTGGTGGAGCGCGAAGTCACCTTGGATTTCGCCACGCTGCTCACCAAACCGATGATCGAGCGCTACGTGACCATCGCTTGCGTGTCCAACGAAGTAGGCGGAGACCTGATCGGCAACGCACTCTGGCTCGGCTGGCCGGTCCGCGAACTCCTCGCCATGGCCGGACCCAAGCCCGGGGCGGACATGGTGCTGTCCCGCAGCACGGACGGCTGGACCGCCGGAACCCCCCTCGAAGCGCTCACCGACAATCGGGACGCGCTCCTCGCCGTCGGAATGAACGGCGAACCCCTGCCGATCGAGCACGGCTTCCCCGTCCGGATGATCGTCCCCGGCCTCTACGGATATGTTTCGGCCACCAAATGGCTGACGGAACTGAAGGTCACCCGTTTCGCCGACGACCAAGGCTACTGGGTACCGCGCGGGTGGAGCGACCACGGTCCCGTCAAGACGCAGTCCCGCATCGACGTGCCCCGGGACGGCCGCTCGGTCAAGGCCGGAACGGTCCAGTTCGGCGGTGTCGCGTGGGCCCAACACCGTGGAGTTTCCAGGGTGGAGGTGCGCGTCGACCGCGGCACTTGGCAGGAAGCCAAACTCGCGCCGGGGATCTCCTCGGACACGTGGTACCAATGGCAGCTGGGACTTGAGTTGGGCGCCGGGAACCATGAAGTCCAGGTCCGTGCCACTGACTCCACGGGTACCCCGCAGCCAGAAGCCCAAACTCCCGTAGCCCCGGACGGCGCGACGGGGTTCCACACCATCCACGTCACCGCCAACTAGGCTGTGTAGGTCTCAGCGAAAACAACCCGGGAGGAACACTCGTGGCACGATCCGTCGCAGCCCACCGCCAAGCCGTCCAGGATCTGCTGTCCGGGCTCGCAGGCAACGACCGCGCCGAAGAGCTGCCGCTGATGGGGGCGCTCGGCCGGGTACTGGCCGCCGACGTCGTGGCCCCGCTCAACCTGCCGCCGTTCGCCAACTCCCAGATGGACGGTTTTGCCGTCTGCTCAGCGGATCTGGCACCGCACGCAGGGAGCGACGCCGGTGCGGAACTGACGGTCGTGGATCCCGTGCCTGCCGGCGCGGCACCGGTCCGGCTCATGCCCGGCACCGCAGCCCCGATCATGACCGGCGCCATGATGCCCGAAGGGGCGGACGCCGTCGTGCCCATCGAACAGGCAGTGCCTGATGTCTTTCCCGTCTCCGGTGTCCCATCAACCGTCCGCCTTCCCACCACGGAGCCCGGAACGTTCGTCCGCGACGCCGGGAGCGACATCACCGCCGGAACTGTCGCCTTGCGCGCGGGAACGGCCCTCGGACCCGGGCAATTGGGGCTGCTCGCCGCCCTGGGGATGACCGCCGTCGAGGTCCGCACGCCGGTGCGCGTGCTTCTGGTCACCACCGGCGATGAAGTGGTGGAACCCGGTACGTCCCTGCCGGAAGGCAAGATCTACGATTCCAACGGAACCCTGCTCGAAGCCGCCATGCTGCAGTCCGGCCTCCACGTCACGCGGACGGGAATCAGCGGCGACAATCCCACCGAGCTGCTGGCGCTCCTCCGCGGCCTGGGCGGCACCGTCGATCTCATCATCAGCACCGGGGGCGTCAGCAAGGGCGCCTACGAAGTGGTCCGGCAGGCCATGATGGACCAGCCGGTCGAATTCGTGTCGGTGGCCATGCAACCCGGCGGCCCCCAAGGGATCGGAACGTTCGACGGCTTGCCCTTCCTGGGATTCCCGGGCAATCCCGTGAGCTGCCTCGTGTCCTTCGAGATGTTCCTTCGCCCTGCGCTCGCCGCCGTCGTCGGCAGTCCCGCATTGCGGCCGAGCCTGCGGGCCCGCCTCTCGGAGTCTTTGACCTCGCCCGCCGGCAAGCACCAGGTCCGCCGTGGCACTCTTCTTCCCGGCGGAACGGTCAGGCTGGAAGGGGGCGCCGGCTCCCACCTCATCCATGCGCTCGCCAACTCGAACGCGCTGGTCCACGTGCCCGCAGCCGTCACGGAACTCGACGCCGGAGCGGAAGTGGAAGTATGGATGTTGTGAATGACACTCCAGAACCCGCCGGCATCGGCGGCGCGCTTACGCATCTGCGCCAGGACGGAACAGCCCAAATGGTCGATGTCTCCGACAAGGCCGTGACCACTCGGGAGGCAACCGCGACAGCCACCGTCCACAGCACGTCCGAGGTACTTGCCCTGCTCGGAGCGGGTGAGCTTCCGAAAGGCGATGCCCTTGCCGTAGCGCGCGTCGCCGGCATCATGGCAGCCAAGAAGACGCCCGAACTCATCCCGCTGTGCCACCCGCTGCCGATTTCCAAGGTCACCGTGGACTTCGAACTCGGCCCGGACGCGGTGGTTGTCCTGGCAACGGTGAAGACCCGGGGCGTCACGGGCGTGGAAATGGAAGCCTTGACTGCGGCATCGGTGGCCGCCTTGAGCGTCTACGACATGATCAAGGCAGTGGACAAGCACGCGGTCATCAGCGGCATCCAAGTGCTGGCCAAGAGCGGCGGAAAGAGCGGCGACTGGGCCGTTCCCGCCTCCTCCGGTGCCCCTGGCGAAGGAGTACGCGCATGAACGCCTGCGAACCGGGCCGCGGCCCGCGGAAGGCCGGCGTCGTCATTGCGTCCAACCGCGCGGCGGCCGGAATCTACGAGGACAAGACCGGCCCGGTGATCCTGGACTGGTTGGTCGAACATGGCTACGAGACCTTTCCGGTCATGGTGGTGCCGGATGGTGAGCCCGTCGGTGCCGCCATCCGCGCCCTGCTGACCCAGGAACCTGCCGTCGTCATTACGAGCGGCGGCACGGGGCTGAGCCCCGACGATCGCACTCCGGAAGTGACGCTGCCTTTGTTGGACCGCGAAATTCCGGGCCTCATGGAAGGCATCCGCCGAGCCGGAGCCGCCAAGACTCCCATGGCAATGCTGAGCCGGGGCCATGCAGGCGCAGCCGGCAAGACGTTCATCGTGAATCTGCCGGGTTCACCGAAAGGCGTGATGGACGGCCTCGCCGTTCTTGATCCCGTCATCGCCCACCTTTGCGATCAGTTGGAGGGAAGCCATGACCACTGAAACCGACTTCGAAATCATCAGCGCGATCCTCAGCGCAGGGCCGATTTCCGCGGACCAGGCCATAGCAGCCGTGGAGTCGGATACCGCGGGAGCGGTAGTGAGCTTCAGCGGTGTGGTCCGGAACCACGACGGCGGCAAGCCCGTCGACCGGCTCAGCTACAGCGCCCACCCCACTGCGCACCAGGTCATGGCCGACGTCGTCGCGAAGCTCGTGGCGGAACACTCGGGAGAGGCTGCCCGGCCGGTCCGTATCTGGGCAGCACACAGGATCGGCATGCTGGAGATTGGCGAACCCGCGCTGGTCTGCGCCGTTGCCGCAGCACACCGCGGACAAGCCTTCGCCGTGTGCTCGGAGCTTGTGGACAGGATCAAGGCCAACGTGCCTATCTGGAAGGAACAGTTCTTCAGCGACGGCACGGTCGAGTGGGTCGGGGCAGGGGAGTAGCCGAGGGCTTCCCGTCGACTCCACGTTGGGGTGTGCGCGGCCCGGTAGGGTTAAGGGCATGACCGAACAACTTGCTGTCGCCGTGCTGGGCGCCCAGGGGCGCATGGGTATCGAAGCCGTCAAAGCGGTGGAGGCAGCCGCCGACATGAAGCTCGTCGCGGCGCTCGGCCGCGGCGATTCCCTTGATACCCTGCTCGACGCCGGTGCGAAATATATCGTCGACCTCACCGTTCCGGACAGCACCGAAGCGAACGTCCGCTTCGCCGTCGAACACGGCATGCATGCCGTCGTGGGCACCACCGGCTGGGACGCCGCACGGCTCGCGGCCTTGCGCGGCCTGCTTTCCGCGAACCCGGAGTCGGGTGTCCTCATCGCCCCCAACTTCGCGCTCGGATCCGTCCTCGCCTCGGCCTTCGCCGCCACAGCCTCCAAGTATTTCGAATCGGTGGAAATCATCGAGCTGCACCACCCGGACAAGGTGGACGCTCCCTCGGGCACAGCCGTCCGCACGGCCCAGCTCATTGCCGCCGCCCGCGAAGATGCCGGCGTCCCGGCAAGCCCGGACGCCACGAACAGCGCCCTTGCCGGTGCCCGCGGTTGCGAGGTAGACGGAGTCCGGGTCCACAGCGTCCGTTTGCGTGGACTCGTGGCACACCAGGAAGTGCTCCTCGGCGGTCCGGGAGAGCAACTGACCATCCGCCACGATTCCTTCGACCGGGCGGCCTTCATGCCCGGCGTCTTGCTGGGACTGCGCAATGTGGCGTCCCACCCCGGGCTGACCGTCGGCCTGGACGGCTATCTGGACCTGGGGCTGTAGGCGCATGGGCTCGCTCTGGAACGCATTCAAGGAAAACCGCACCAAGATCTGGGTGGGCGCCGTCACCCTGTTGCTGGTTCTCTACCTCGTGGTCACTTTCGAACGCTCGATCCTGCTGCTCAGTGACGCGAACCTGGTTGCCAAGGGAATCGGCGCCGCCTATCTGGTGCTTCCCGTCATTGGAGCGTGGGCACTGATCCGCGAGCTTGTCTTCGGTGCGCGCACCGAGAAGATGGCCAAGGTGCTCGAAGCCGAGGGCGGGCTGCCGGTGGACAACCTGCCCCGGACACCCGGGGGCCGCATTGTGCGTGCCGCGGCGGACGCCGAGTTTGAGAAGTACCGCGTGGAGGCCGAGGCCGCCCCGGAGGACTGGCGTTCCTGGTTCCGGCTCAGCTGCGCGTATGACGCCGCCGGCGACCGGAAGCGCGCGAGGGAATCGATGCGCGACGCCGTCCGTCTCTTCCGCACCGAGCCCACCGCCGCGGAGCGGTAGCGGCTGGCGGCTCGAAGCAAACGCCTTGTGTTCGAATATATGTTCGAATACCATGGCTGCATGAACGATCCCTCGAAGCGGCCGAACGGCTATCCCCAAGGCCTGGACGGGCCCATGAAGGCGATGAGCCCGGGCGTCGTCGATTTCCTCTTCCGGCAGCTTGTGGCGGGGGAGCCTCCTGAAGACGTGGAGTGGCGTCGCGAGGGAACGGTTCTGGGCGAACAGCAACCGGGTGCCGAACTCGCCCGGCGGCTCGCGGAGACCGACCTTGAATCATTGACCCCCGTCGAATTGTTCGACTATGTGCGGGCTGCCCAGCGGCTCGGGGCGTGGGCGGACCGCTTGCGCGAGTCGGCGGTTGCCCGATATTGCTCACCGGAGACAGCCGCGAAGCCCGGAGGCCAGTATCCGGGCAACTCGGCGACGTTCGGGGGCGGCCGCTCCGGCTGCCAAAGCGGCCCCGCCTAAAGGCGCTGATCTAGGATAGCTGGGTGAATTCCGCCCTGACAGTTGCCGCCATTCAATACGAAGCGCTCGACGGCGGTGTGCCCGCCAACGTGCCGGAACACGCGCGCCTTATCGAGGATGCCCATTCGCGGGGCGGCCGCCTTGTCGTCTTCCCGGAGTTGTCGCTGACAGGCTATGACCTCGAGCTGTACGGCGCCGAGGAAGCCTGGGTGACCCAAGGGGATCCGAGGCCGAGGCGGGAGCGGACCTCTATGCCGTCTCCGCCGTCTACGTATGAGGCCTTGCTCCCATTTCGCTGAATTTGACGACCATCACGCGGGCCCCATTCTCCCAACCCGTGGCCGACAGGGTAACGTTTTTCATATGTCTGACTCTCGTGCGAACGTTCCTGCTCTCGGTACCCTTCTGACCGCCATGGTCACCCCGTTCACCAAGGACGGCGAAGTTGACTACAAGCAGGCAGCTGAACTGGCAGTCAAGCTCGTCGACGACGGCTGCGATGGCCTGGTCGTCACCGGAACAACCGGGGAGACATCAACCCTCACCGACGAGGAAAACCTCGGCATGTTCCGCGCTGTGAAGGAAGCTGTGGGCGGTCGCGCGGCAATCATCGCGGGCACGGGAACCAATGACACCGCGCACTCGGTGCACCTCTCCCAGGAAGCCGCGAAGCTCGGCGTCGACGGACTCCTGATCGTCACCCCGTACTACAACAAGCCAAGCCAAGCCGGGGTCCGGGCGCACTTCGAGACCATTGCGTCCGCAACCGAGCTTCCCGTCATGCTCTACGACATTCCCGGGCGCTCCTCCATCCAGATCGCACCGGAGACCATGATCGGCCTCGCGTCGCACCCCAACATCGTCGCCGTCAAGGATGCCAAAGCCGACTTCGCCGCGGCAACGCGCGTTATGGCAGAAACCGACCTCCTTTTCTACTCGGGCGACGACGGCCTCACCCTCCAGTGGATGGCCATGGGCGCGGTGGGCCTGATTGGCGTTACCACCCATGTCGTCACCCGCCGTTTCCGTGAGCTGATCGACGCCATCAACGCGAACGACCTCGGTACGGCGCGCAAGATCAACTTCGAACTCGAGCCCGTGGTCCGCGCAACCATGACCCGGGTCCAAGGCGCCGTCGCCGCCAAGCAAATTCTTAAATGGCAGGGAGTCCTGCCCAACTCGGTTGTCCGTTTGCCCCTCGTGGAGCCGGACGCCGCCGAGATCGCAATCATCCGCGAGGACTTGGCGGAAGCTGGAATGGACTTCACTGTCTAGGACGATTCCGCCGGAAAGTAGCGCATTATGACCCAAACCGCCCTTCCCGGACTTGTCACCCCGCCCAAACTTCCGCAGGGAACACTTCGGATCGTGCCCCTTGGCGGGCTGGGGGAGATCGGCCGCAACATGGCCGTTTTCGAAATCAACGGCAAGCTGCTGGTGGTTGACTGCGGCGTGCTCTTCCCTGAAGAGACACAGCCGGGTGTTGACCTGATCCTGCCGGATTTCTCGTACATCGAGGACAGGCTGGACGACGTAGTCGCCATCGTCCTGACCCACGGCCATGAGGACCACATCGGCGCTGTGCCGTACCTTCTGCGCCTGCGTCCGGACTTGCCGTTGGTCGGTTCCCAGCTGACGCTTGCCCTCGTGGAAGCCAAGCTCCAGGAACACCGGATCAAGCCGTACACGCTCACGGTCACTGAACGTCAGGTGGAGCAGTTCGGCCCCTTCGAATGCGAATTCGTCGCCGTCAACCACTCCATTCCGGATGCCTTGGCCGTCTTCATCCGCACCGCCGGCGGCAACGTGCTGCACACGGGCGACTTCAAAATGGACCAGTTGCCCCTCGACGGCCGCATCACGGACCTGCGCCACTTCGCCCGCCTGGGTGAAGAAGGGGTGGACCTGTTCATGGCCGACTCCACCAACGCGGATGTCCCCGGCTTCACCACGGCGGAAAAGGAGATCGGTCCCACCTTGGACCGGTTGTTCGGCCAGGCCAGGAAGCGGATCATTGTCGCCTCCTTCTCCTCCCATGTGCACCGGGTGCAGCAAGTGCTTGACGCCGCCGCCAAGCATGGCCGCAATGTCGCCTTCGTGGGCCGGTCCATGGTCCGCAACATGGCCATCGCCGCGAAGCTGGGCTACCTTGACGTCCCGCCGGGCATCCTCGTGGACATCAAGAACATCGACAACCTGCCGGACCACCGCGTGGTGCTCATGTCCACGGGCTCCCAGGGCGAACCCATGGCGGCACTGTCCCGGATGGCCAACGGTGACCACCGCGTGGTTGTCGGCCAGGGTGACACCGTCATTCTTGCCTCCAGCCTCATCCCCGGCAACGAAAACGCGGTCTACCGGATCATCAACGGACTGCTCAAGCTGGGCGCCGACGTCGTCCACAAGGGCAACGCCAAAGTGCACGTCTCCGGCCACGCCGCCGCGGGCGAACTGCTCTACTGCTACAACATCCTCAAGCCCCTGAACGCGATGCCTGTGCACGGCGAAACCCGGCACCTCATCGCCAACGGCAACCTGGCGGAGGAATCCGGCGTGCCCTCGGACCGCGTCATCCTCAGCGACAACGGCACGGTCATCGACGTCAGGGACCACAAGGCCAATGTGGTGGGCCAGGTGGAAGTCGGCTTCGTCTACGTGGACGGCTCCAGCGTGGGTGAAATCACCGACGCCGACCTCAAGGACCGCAGGATCCTCGGCGACGAGGGTTTCATCTCCGTTATCACCGTGATCAACCGGACCACCGGCAAGATCGTCTCGGGCCCCGAAATCCACGCCCGCGGCGTGGCGGAGGATGATTCCGTGTTCGATGAGATCATCCCCAAGATCAACGCGGCCCTCGAAGACGCCGTGCTGCACCACGCGGACCATACCAACCACCAGCTCCAGCAAGTGGTCCGCCGGGTGATCGGCACGTGGGTCAACCGCAAGCTTCGCCGCCGCCCCATGATCATCCCGTTGGTTTTGGAAGCTTAACCGGGACGGTGACGCCTCCGAACAGCCCGGTTCAGACGAACCGGGCTGTTCGTGTTTGGAGACCAGCCCGCCGTGAACCCGAGGTCCGCGAATGGTTCACAGGGGCAACATGGTTCCTCCGCGCCCCTGAAATCCGCGGTTTTCCGGACAGCTTGGGGTAGCGTGGCCGATATGGCGACTCGTACTACCTCCGCGCCTAGAGGCAGCTCCAATAGCAAATCCGGCGGCTCGGGCAGCGGCCGGACCCCGGCCAAGACCGGCAGGAGCGGCACAGGCGCGGCCCGCGGCAAGCAAGCCGCCGTCGTCGAACCCCAACAACCGTGGATCCTGCGTGCGCTTGCCGGTGTCTGGCTGGGAATCGGGCACGTGGTGGGTGCCGGCATCCGCCGGATCGGCCATGACGTCAGCGACCTCGATCCGGCCGACCGCCGGGACGGCGCCGCCCTCTTCAACCTCGTGCTCGGTGTCTTCATCGCAACCTTCGCCTGGTGGGGCTTCAAAGGCTGGTTCCCGGACGTTGTCTACAGCATCGTGAACGGAACCTTCGGCTGGGTATCCCTGCTTCTGCCGCTCATGCTTTTCGTCTGTGCCTTCCGGCTCTTCCGGCACCCGTGGGACAGCCGCGGCAACAACCGCGTGGGCATCGGCTTCCTGATCATGACGTTCGCCGGCACAGGCTTGGCCCACATCATCGGCGGCCAACCGACTGTCGCCGATGGATTCGAAGGCCTCCGGCGCGCGGGCGGAATGCTCGGCTTCCTCGCGGCGTCGCCCCTGGCCGCCATCCACCCAGCGGTACCCGTCATGGTCTACGGCGCCCTGGCGTTCGTGTCCCTCCTCATTGTGACGGCCACGCCCTTCGGCGCCATTCCCCGGCGTGTCCGCGGCGCCTACGAGCACCTCATGGGTGTCGACCTGGACGCCGACGCGCATCGCGGCGATTCCCATGACCGCAGCTACCTCTACGAAAACGACGCGGCCGCCGAACCGAAAAAGAAGCGCCGCAGGCGCCTCTTCGGCAAGGACCACGACGGCGACCCCACGCTGGAGGGCTATGTCGGCGACGAGGCCTTCGAACACGCAATCGTCGACGACGATGCCCCGCCCGCCAAGGGCGGACCGTCCGTCCCGCCCGGCGTGCGCAGGCCGACCCAGGCCGAAATCGCGGTCGAGAAGATCAAGGCCGCCCAGGGACTCGGAAGCGCGAAGGCGGTAGCAGACAACGCCACCGAAGCGATCCCCCTGGTTGCTCCGACCGCCGCGGTCCCCCCGGTCATTGTGCCTTCCGCGCCGATCAGTCCGCCGCCGCCCCCGACGCCGATCCCGCAGCGCACCGAACAACTGTCGCTCGCCGGCGACGTCACCTACACGCTGCCGTCCTCGGACAACCTGACGCCAGGCTCCATTCCGAAGGAGCGCACCGAAGCGAACGACGCCGTCGTGGCCGCACTGACGGACACGATGCAGCAGTTCAATGTGGACGCCACTGTCACCGGCTTCAGCCGCGGGCCTACCGTGACCCGCTACGAGATCGAACTTGCTCCCGGCACCAAGGTGGAGCGCGTCACGGCCTTGTCCAAGAACATCTCCTACGCCGTGGCATCGAGCGATGTCCGTATCCTCAGCCCGATCCCCGGCAAGTCGGCCATCGGCATCGAGATCCCCAACACGGACCGCGAAACCGTGTCCCTCGGCGATGTCCTGCGCAGCCAGAACGCTCGGCGGACAGACCACCCCATGGTGATGGGCGTCGGCAAGGACGTCGAGGGTGGCTATGTCGTCGCGAACCTCGCCAAGATGCCGCACTTGCTCGTGGCAGGTGCCACGGGTGCCGGTAAGTCGTCGTTCGTGAACTCCATGATCACGTCCATCCTGATGCGCGCCACACCCGATGAGGTCCGCATGGTCATGGTGGACCCCAAGCGAGTGGAACTGACAGCGTACGAGGGGGTTCCGCACCTCATCACCCCGATCATCACCAACCCCAAGAAAGCCGCCGAGGCGCTTCAGTGGGTTGTTCGTGAAATGGACGCCCGCTACGACGACCTCGCCAACTACGGCTTCAAGCACATCGACGACTTCAACAAGGCCGTCCGTGCCGGCAAGGTTGTGCCACCGGTCGACTCCAAGCGCATCATCAAGCCCTACCCGTACTTGCTGGTGATCGTGGACGAACTCGCCGACCTCATGATGGTGGCCCCGCGCGATGTCGAAGACTCGATTGTCCGGATCACCCAGCTCGCCCGTGCTGCCGGCATCCACTTGGTCCTCGCCACCCAACGTCCGTCCGTTGACGTCGTCACCGGCCTGATCAAGGCGAACGTCCCGTCGCGCATGGCGTTCGCCACGTCCTCCGTCACCGACTCCCGGGTGGTCCTGGACCAGCCCGGCGCGGAAAAGCTCATTGGCCAGGGTGACGCGCTTTTCCTGCCCATGGGGGCCTCGAAGGCGATGCGCGTGCAGGGCGCCTGGGTCACGGAGTCGGAAATCCACCGGGTGGTGGAGCACGTCAAGGGCCAGCTCAAGGCCGTCTACCGTGACGACGTCGCGCCCGAGGCGCAGAAGAAGCAGATCGACGACGACATCGGAGACGATCTCGAGGTCCTGCTGCAGGCCACGGAACTCGTGGTCACCACCCAGTTCGGCTCCACGTCGATGCTGCAGCGCAAGCTCCGGGTCGGCTTCGCCAAGGCCGGCCGCCTCATGGACCTGCTGGAGTCGCGCGGCGTCGTCGGTCCGTCGGAAGGTTCCAAGGCCCGCGATGTCCTGGTCAAGCCCGACGACCTCGCGCCCGTGCTGGCGGCCATGAAGGGGCAGGAGGCTCCTGTGACGCCCGACGCGCACACCGCGGCGCTGAGCGAGAACGCGAACGCGAACATCGCCGTCGGAGGCTACGCCGAAGACCTGGTTGCCGCCGACCTCGAACGCCGCAAGCATGTCACGGAGTACCACGACGGCGCAGACAGCTCCGATGACGAGGACGACGGCGGCGAGGACGCCTGGTCACTGACCGGACGGTAGCCTAGAGGGGTGACTACATCCGAGGGCAGCAAAGCCGGTTCCAGCAGCTCCGATATCTGGAACCTGCCCAACATCCTGACGATGCTCCGGATTGTCCTGGTCCCCTTCTTCGTGTGGTTCCTCCTGGAGGACAACAGCCAGCATGGCGTCTGGCGCTGGGCCGCCGTCGTGGCTTTCGCCGTGGCGATCTATACGGACAAGCTCGACGGCGACATCGCCCGGAGCCGCAACCTCGTCACCAACTTCGGCAAGATCGCGGACCCCATTGCCGACAAGCTGCTGATTGGATCGGCTCTTGTCCTCCTGTCGGCGCTGGGGGAGCTGCCCTGGTGGATCACGATCCTCATCCTCGTGCGCGAGTGGGGAATCACCGCCCTGCGCTTCTTTGTCATCCGCTACGGGGTGATGCCGGCCTCGCGTGGCGGCAAGCTCAAGACAGTCGTCCAGACTGTCGCGATCTTCCTCTACATCCTTCCGCTGAATTCGTTCGCGCCGTGGCTGGTCAGCGTTGCCTTCTGGGTCATGATCGTCGCCCTCGCCATCACGGTGTGGACCGGCGTCGAATACGTGATCGAAGCAGCAAAGCTTCGCGCCGCCGGCAAGCGCGCATGAGCACCACCGCTGATGCGACGGCCGCGTCCGCTGTCGCCCTCGCCATCGAGCGGGGCGTCACCGTGGCTACCGCTGAATCGTTGACGGCGGGCCTGGTCGCAGCCACCCTCGCTGATACTCCCGGTGCGTCGGGCATGCTCCAGGGCGGGGTGGTCGCTTACCAGAATGCGGTCAAGGCCGGAATCCTGGGGGTGTCCGAGGAACTGCTGTCCGCCGTCGGATCCGTCGACGCCGAGGTTGCCGCGGCAATGGCTGCCGGCGCCAGGCAAGCCTGCGGGGCCGACGTCGGGGTCTCCACTACGGGGGTTGCGGGGCCTTTGCCGCACGACGGGAAGCCGGTCGGCACTGTCTTTATTGGCGTCGCGACGTCCGGCGGAGCCGTGGCGCATGCCTACTCCTTTCGAGGAGATCGGCCGGGAATCCGTGCGCAGGCAACCGCGGCTGCACTGGAGCGCTTGGTGGAGTGCCTTGTCCATGTCGACCTACCGCACGTAAAGTAGCCGGGAACAAAAACAGCGGCCCAATAGTTGTTACATTGTGTCGCCTCGGAATGGCCGGGGCGCCTAGGATGTAGAAAACAACCGGTGCACCTTCAAGGTGAACCGGACTCACGAGGGAGCAAGGCGATACAGATGGTTAAGCAGCCCGTATCCGTAAACGGCGTTGTCCGCTGGAAGGATGTGGGCTTGGCCGAGAAGGCACCGAGCGAACAGAAGGAGCGCAAAATGGTTGTACTGCGTCACGAAATTGGTGATGTCCTGCGCGATGTCCGCCAGCGCCAGGGCCGTACGCTCCGCGAAGTCTCGCACAGCGCCCGCGTTTCCCTTGGCTACCTGAGCGAAGTTGAGCGCGGCCAGAAGGAAGCATCCTCAGAGCTGCTGTCCTCGATCTGCTCGGCGCTGGACGTTCCGTTGTCCGGAATGCTCCGCGAGGTCAGCGACCGGGTGGCCGTCGCCGAAGGCGTCGCCGTGCCGGACACCGTCCCGCAGGAATTCGCCCAGCGCTACGGTCGAGATCTCGACCGCGAGCTCAGTGCCGAACTGAACGACGATTTCACGCAGGGCATGCTCTCCGGAGCCCGCTAGGCCGAGCCACCTCCGGTACATGGTTACCGGAGCGGCGATCCGGCACGTTCTTGACCTATTGGTCGGGATCCTCTGCGGTCCAGCGCCGGCAAATACTTGAAGTAGAGAAGGAGGACCTCCGTTGGAGGTCCTCCTTCTCTGGTCAATCCGGCTTCGTTGGTCCCTGCGGCTTGGTGCGGTCAGTCCTTGCCGATTCCTTCGCCGTACGCAGCATTGAGCCGTTCAATGTAGTCCGCCAGAGTCTGGATTTCTTCCAGCGGCCACTCGCCCAGCCGTTCCCGGAAGACCTGCCGGCGCGCGTCCTGCACCTGATGCATCTTTTCTTCGCCCTTGGGGGTGAGCCGGATCGACTGTGCGCGGCCGTCCTGGGGGTCGGCCTCTTTGTAGACCATGCCGATGCTCTCAAGGAACGCGATCTGGCGGCTTACCGACGGCTTTCCGACGCCGATGCATGAGGCGAGCTCCGTCAGGCGAATGGGGCCCTCTTTCCGAATGATCGTCAGCAGTCCGTAAGCGGCTGGCTCCATGTCGGGATGGACCTGGCGTGATAACTGGTGGGAAAGCGATCGTGCGCGGCGCCAGAACATGCTCAGCTGGTGTTCCACCTGCTGGAGGGCGGCGTCGACGTTGTCGCCGGACTCCACCATCTCTGGTGCGTCGTCGGGAGTGTTGCTCATGACAACCATTCTAGAGTCCGCTCCCATGAGAGACTCTATTGGTGCGGATCAGTGACTTCTGGCGGCTAATGGACGATGAATTCGGGGCTGGCTACTCCCGGGTCCTCAGCAGCTCCCTTGTATTGGCCGGCGTCGGCGGCCGTACGGCAGACGACGCCTTGGCAGCGGGCTACAGCCCCCGCGACGTCTGGCTTGCCCTGTGCGACGTCCAGGACGTTCCCCCGGAGCGACGGCTCGGCAGGGACGTCAAGCCCGCCGACAAAAGTTCCCGGACGTTCTGAGTTCCGCTTCCTGACCGGACACGCCCGCACATTTGTTCGAATATCTGTTCGGATGAGGCTATGCTCCTATCAGAGGAAAATTGGTCCTGGCGGAGCGGTTTCCGTGTCATTCGAAGCCCGTAGTTGTCCACATAGACGAAGTCGCACGCAAAATTGTCAGCGGCTCGTACTAGCGTCGGATGAGACAGGAAAGCGGCCGTTCAGGCCAGTCCACAGCGAGAAAGCATCAGAGGTGTGAACCATGGCGGCAAACCAGGATCGTGAGAAGGCGCTCGAGGCAGCGCTTGCCCAGATCGACAAGCAATTCGGCAAGGGCTCCATCATGCGCTTGGGCGACGATATCCGTGCGCCCATCGAAGTCATTCCCACCGGTTCCATCGCCCTGGACGTCGCCCTCGGGATTGGCGGCCTGCCGCGCGGGCGCATCGTGGAGATCTACGGCCCGGAATCCTCGGGTAAGACCACCGTAGCGCTTCACGCCGTAGCCAATGCCCAGCGCCAGGGCGGCATCGCTGCCTTCATCGACGCCGAGCACGCCCTCGATCCCGAGTACGCGGCAAAGCTGGGTGTCGACACCGACGCGCTGCTGGTTTCGCAGCCGGACACAGGCGAGCAGGCGTTGGAAATCATGGACATGCTGATCGGCTCCGGCTCCTTGGATATCGTCGTGATTGACTCCGTGGCTGCGTTGGTTCCCCGTGCTGAAATCGAAGGCGAAATGGGTGACTCCCACGTCGGCCTCCAGGCCCGCCTCATGAGCCAGGCCCTGCGCAAGATCACCGGCCGGCTGAGCCAGACCAAGACCACCGCCATCTTCATCAACCAGCTCCGTGAGAAGATCGGCGTTTTCTTCGGTTCGCCTGAGACCACCACCGGTGGTAAGGCACTGAAGTTCTACGCTTCCATCCGCATTGACGTGCGCCGCATCCAGACGTTGAAGGAAGGTGCGGACTCGGTAGGCAACCGCACCAAGGCCAAGATCGTCAAGAACAAGATGGCGCCCCCGTTCAAGATCGCCGAATTCGACATCATCTACGGCCAGGGCATTTCCCGTGAGGGCGGGATCATCGATATGGGCGTCGAGCACGGCATCATCAAGAAGTCCGGTTCATGGTTCACCTACGACGGTGACCAGCTGGGGCAGGGCATGGAGAACTCCCGCCGCTTCCTGCGCGACAACCCGGAGCTGGCAGCGGACCTCGAGCGGCTGATCAAGGAAAAGCTTGGCGTCGGAGTAGTCAAGCCTGCCGAAGCCGACAAATCGCCGAAGCTGAAGGCCGTTGACGGCTAAGCGCGGCGGTCGCTCCCGGTCCTCGGGTTCGTTTGGTTCTTCGGGTTCCAAGCCGACGTCGGAATCCGGACGGGGCGCCCGGTCCTGGGGTCCCTCTGCGGATTCGTCCGTGGCCGCGGACCCTGAGGCCAATCCGGAATCAGTGGCGCGGGCCATTGTGCTCCGCCAACTGACCAACTCGCCCAAGAGCAGGCTTCAGCTGGCACGCAAGCTGGCTGAGCGGAACGTGCCGGAAGATGTGGCCGAAGCCGTCTTGGACCGCTTCGAGGAAGTCCGGCTCATCGATGACGCCGAGTTCGCGGAGATGTGGGTCCGAAGCCGTGCCCAGTCGAGGAAACTCGCCCGGGGTGCCTTGAGACGCGAATTGGCGGACAAAGGCATCGACGCTGAAACGGCGGAGAAGGCCCTCGCGCAAGTGAGCGATGACGACGAAACAAACGCTGCAAGGGACTTGGTCGCCCGCCGTTTGCGGGCCGGCGCCGACCTCTCCGACAGGACCGAACGAGACAAGCAGACCCGGCGGCTCGCCTCGATGCTTGCCCGCAAGGGCTACCAGCCATCGGCGGCATTCCGGATTGTCGGCGAAGTCCTGGACGAAACCTTGGCGGGCGAGTCGGAGTCCCGCAAGGCCGGCGCATACGGCGGTCCTGGAGGAGACGACATCGGCTAGACGGGGCGGCCGGGAAACTGAGAGCTGCCTGTGAGTATTGTCCCGTGCGGCGGGGTTGGTCGGGTTCTTGGTGGTGGTCGGCTAAGGTTCTGGACTAGTGTTCCGAGTCGGAAAGCAGGTCAGATCCAATGAATCCGTTGTCGTTACGGCTTTCGGCAATCATTGTGCCCTTGCTTGTCGCGTCGCTTCTCCAAGCCGGCCCGGCTTCGGCGGACGACGATGCGCCGCCGTCGGGCTATCCCAGTTGGGCAGAAGTGCAACAGGCCCAAGGAAATGAAGCAGCCGCAAGCGCCGAAGTGGACCGGATCAACCAGTTGTTGGCCGGCCTTCAGCAGAAGTCAGGCGAGCTTGGCGCAGCCGCCATCAAAGCGGGAACCGAGTACGCGAAGGCCCATGACGCCCTGCAGCGCCAGCAAGCTGTGACCCAGAAACTGGCTGAGGCATCGCAGCAGGCCAAGGCAAAAGCGGATTCGCTGAAGAAGGCCACGTCGTCCCTGGTCGTCAAGGCATACGAGTCCGGCGGGTTCGATCCCGGGCCCTGGTCCGTCGCGAATGCCGCCATCGCGCCTGACAACATTCAAAGTTATGCCTTGCTGAACAGGGTTCTCGATCGCACGTCGAAGCTGCACGATGACGCCCTCAGTGCGTCCCGGGCGTCAGCCGCCGCAACCGCCCAGGAACAAGCTGCGCGCGATGTCCTGGCCCAACTGGACAGTGACGCTGCGGCAAAGGCCCAAGCTGCAGAGTCTGCCAGGCGCGCGGCCGAGGACAGCGTCGCCGCCACGGACGGCCAGCGGAAGACCATGGTCGCCCAGCTCGCGTCCTTGACTTCTACCTCGGCCGCAGTGGCACAGAAGTACCAGGAAGGACAAGTAGCGCTTGCCGCCTATCAGGCGGCCCAGGAAGCCAAGCGGGAGGCGGCGCAGCGCCAAGCGGAAGCCGACGCCCAGGCAGCGGCCAACCAGCGGGCGCAGCAGGCAGCTGCAGCCGCCAGCAACCAGCAAGCCGCACCGCCGCCCGTCAGCAGCGGAGGAGGCGGCGGCTTCGGTGGTGGCGGAGGTGGTGGCGGGGGAAGCGTCGTCGACGACCCCGCAGGTGCGCGGCAATATGCGTCGTCCCGCCTCGGCGCCTTCGGCTGGGGGCAGGACCAAATGCAGTGTCTGTCACTGCTGTGGAACCAGGAATCAAGCTGGATGACGGATGCCACGAATCCCAGCAGCGGGGCCTACGGTGTTGCGCAGGCGCTCCCGCCGGACAAGTACTATTCCGCGGGCAGCGACTGGCTCAGCAACTACCGGACCCAGATCGATTGGGGCCTTGGCTATATCCGTGACCGTTACGGTTCCCCTTGCAACGCCTGGCAGCATGAGATGGGCTTCAACTGGTACTAGTCAGAGGGGCTACCCTAGATTGGTGAGTTCCCCTTCCGCAGCACCAGCACCAGCCACCCTTCAGCAGCCCACACCGGCCCCGGTCAGCGATACGGCACCAGACCATGGGGCGAAGCGCACCTACCAGGTCCGCACCTTCGGTTGCCAAATGAACGTCCATGACTCCGAGCGCATGGCAGGGCTCCTGGAGGACGCAGGATACGTGCCGTTCGATGGCGGCGTCGCCGACGTCGTGGTCTTCAATACCTGCGCCGTGCGTGAGAACGCCGACAACAAGCTGTACGGCAACCTCGGGGAACTCAAGCAAGTCAAGGCAGCCCATCCGGGAATGCAGATCGCCGTGGGCGGATGCCTGGCGCAAAAGGACCGCGAAACCATCGTGCGCAAGGCGCCATGGGTGGATGCGGTGTTCGGCACCCACAACGTGGGGGCGCTGCCCGCGCTGCTGGACCGGGCCCGCCACAACAATGAGGCGCAGCTCGAAATCCTGGAATCGCTGGACGTGTTCCCGTCGACCCTGCCGACCAAGCGCGACTCCGTGTACTCGGGCTGGGTTTCCATCTCCGTCGGTTGCAACAACACCTGCACCTTCTGCATCGTGCCGTCGCTCCGCGGCAAGGAGAAGGACCGCCGTCCCGGAGAGATCCTCGCCGAAATCCAGGCGCTGGTGGACGATGGCGCCGTCGAAGTCACCCTGCTCGGCCAGAACGTGAATTCCTACGGCGTGGAGTTCGGGGACCGCCTGGCGTTCTCCAAGCTGCTCCGCGCCTGCGGTGACATCCCCGGTCTCGAGCGTGTCCGCTTCACCAGCCCGCACCCGGCTGCATTCACCGACGACGTCATCGACGCGATGGCCGAGACGGCCAATGTCATGCCGCAGTTGCACATGCCCCTCCAGTCCGGCTCGGACAAGGTACTCAAGGACATGCGCCGCTCGTACCGTTCCACGAAGTTCCTGGGCATCCTGGACAAAGTCCGCGACAGGATTCCCCACGCCGCGATCACCACCGATATCATCGTGGGTTTCCCCGGCGAGACGGAAGAGGACTTCCAAGCAACGCTCGACGTCGTCGAGAAGTCGCGCTTCGCCTCGGCGTTCACCTTCCAGTACTCCAAGCGCCCGGGCACCCCGGCAGCGGACCTTCCGGAACAGCTGCCCAAAGCGGTCGTCCAGGAACGCTACGAGCGGCTGACCGCCCTCCAGGACCGCATCGCGGCCGAGGAGAACGCGAAACAGCTTGGACGCCGGGTTGAACTGCTTGTCACCGCCCAGTCCGGCCGCAAGGCAGAAGAAACGCATCGCCTGTCCGGTCGTTCCCAGGACCAGCGTTTGGTCCACTTCTCCGTGCCCGAAGGCGCAGAGGCCCCGCGGCCCGGCGACTTCGTCACCGTGACGATCACCGAGGCCGCTGCCTTCCACCTCGTCTCCGATCCGGCGACGACGGCGGACTACAGCCTGCGGCGCTCCCGGGCCGGTGACGCGTGGGACCGCTCCCAGGCCGATTCCTGCGGCGCTCCGGCACCGAGTGGCGCAGGCGCCGCGTCCGGCGGCCTCAAAGCCGTCTCCCTCGGTATGCCGTCGCTCCCCGTACGACGCGGCTAGCCCGGCATGGCAGCAGTACCGGCCGGATCAGCTGATCCGCATCCGCCCGTGATCGCCGTCGTCGGCCCCACTGGTTCCGGCAAATCCGATCTCGCCGTCAACCTCGCCCTCGCGATGGACGGCGAGGTCATCAACGCCGATGCCATGCAGTTCTACCGTGGCATGGACATCGGCACGGCCAAGATCAGCGTCGCCGAACGCAGGGGAGTGACCCACCACCTCCTGGACAACATGGATGTCACCGAAGAAGCCAGCGTCTCGGCTTTCCAAACCGACTGCCGGGCCGCCATCCGTGATATCCAAAGCCGCGGCAAGCGGGCCATCCTGGTGGGCGGCTCCGGCCTCTACGTCCGGGCGGCGTTGGATGTCCTGGAATTTCCCGGGACGGACCCTGGTGTACGGCAACGGCTGGAGCTGGAGCACGAAACCTCCGGTCTTGCAGGCCTCCAGGAACGGCTGCAACTTGTCGACCCAGTTTCCGCGGGACGGCTCGGCGACGCGCGCCGGATCATCCGCGCGCTGGAAGTCTTCGAGCTCACCGGGCGCCCGTTCAGCTCCTTCATGCCGCAGCGCGAGTACTTCCAGCCGGCCGTGCAGATAGGGCTCGACGTCGACCGGCCAGTGCTGCGCGAGCGTTTGGCCGAGCGCGTGCTGAGGATGGTGGACGCTGGACTCCTTGAAGAGGTCGCGCGGCTCGACGCCGCCGGACTGCGACAAGGCAAGACGGCATCGAGGGCGCTCGGATACGCCCAGTTCCTGAAGGTCCTCGACGGCGAATCCGATACGGCGGCAGCGGCCGAAGAAACCATCGTGGCCACCCGGCAATTCGCCCGGCGCCAGCTCACCTGGTTCCGGGCCGACCCCCGGATCCACTGGCTTGGCTGGCAGGATCCGGATTTGGTGGCCAAAGCGACAGAAATCTGCGCAAGCCACGTGTCAGTGATTTAGGCGGGCCCCCTCGGGCAGGTAGCCTTGAGCCATGGATGAAACCCTTGCATTTTCCGCCCCGCAGCCTGCCGCTGCCGGCGGTTCGGTACCCGCCTCCGGACTTCACGGACTGGCCTTCTCCAAGGGACACGGTACGGGCAACGACTTCGTCCTCGTCGCAGACCCCGATGACGCGCACCAGATCTCACCGGAGCAAGTCGCGGCGCTCTGTGACCGCCACCTGGGCATCGGAGGGGACGGGCTCATCCGGGCTGTCCCTTCACGGTACCTGCCCGAAGGCCTCCAGCTCCTCGAAGCGGACTCCGATGCCGAGTGGTTCATGGACTACCGCAATGGAGACGGTTCGCTGTCCGAAATGTGCGGCAACGGCGTCCGGGTGTTCGTCGAATTCCTCATCGAGCAGGGCCTTGTCACGCTCAACGCCGGTGAATCCCTGACCATCGGGACGCGCGGCGGCATCAAGAAGATTGTCCGGACCACTGAGGGCTATGCGGTGGACATGGGCCCGTGGGAATTCATTTTCCCCAAGGACGCCACGAGCAAGGCCATGGACTCCCTCGTCAGCGCCGACGGACTGGAAGTCGCCCGGCCCGCCCTTTCCATCAGCATGGGCAACCCGCACACCGTGGTGGCATTGGCCGAACTCTCGGAGCTCAAATCCACGCAGCTCTTCAAGGCGCCTGTCGTGGATCCCAAGCCGGCCAACGGCACCAATGTCGAATTCGTGGTTCCCGCGGAGCCCCTCGTTCACGAAGGAGTCGGCAACATCACCATGCGGGTCCACGAACGCGGCGTGGGTGAGACCCAATCGTGCGGCACCGGCGCCTGCGCGGCCGCCGTCGCCATCCGCCACTGGGCAGGGGAAGGCGCCCCGGACACGTGGCGCGTCAAGGTGCCGGGCGGCGTCGTCGGGGTGCGGTTCTTCCCGGGCGAAAGCGGCCGTGAACATGTGGAGCTGAGCGGGCCCGCCGTGATTGTCGCTAGCGGGACGCTTTCCTGATCCGCAGGACGCGGAAGGATTTCGAGGTGCTTTCCCGGGATACCGAGAAGGAACCGTCGAGGGTATCGGCCAGCCAGCGCTGAAGCGAGTCCGCCCCGAGGTTTTTCTGCACCACAAGCCAGGCGGTTCCACCCGGCGCGAGCCGTGGCAGCCACGTGAGCAGCAGCTCGTGGAGTCCATCCTTGCCGATGCGGATGGGCGGGTTGGACCAGATGGTGTCGAACATCACGTCAGGGTCGACGTCGTCGGGCAGGCTCGCGCTGACATTCCCAAGTTCCAGCAGGGCGGCGTTCTCGTTCGTCAAGGTGACGCAGCGCTCGTTGACATCAACGGCGTAGACGCGCGCATGCGGCGCCATGAGCCCCATCGTCAGGGCAATGGGACCCCAGCCGCAGCCGATGTCCAGCAGATTTCCCTGCGGGGCGGGCGCCGGAACCTCGGAGAGCAGGATCGCAGTTCCCTTGTCGATCCCGTCGGGGCTGAAAATGCCGCCCGATGTCTGGAGCGGGCGGGTCGCGCCGGCCAGTTCCACCGTGAGGGGCTTGCGGGTGAACGGCCCCGCGGGCTGTGCGCTGAAATAGTGAGCAGACTCCATAGCTTGCCAGATTAGTGGCCAGCAGCGGGCAAGGGAAACCGCGCGTCGCCCCGGGCCGGCCCAACCCGTGCTTGACGCGGTCTGATAGTCTGGTGCGCATGTTCCTGATCTTTGAGTAGCCGGCACCGCCCGCGACGCAGGCCTGCATCATGTGCAGCGCCATTCCGCCTTGGCATGTCCATTCCAGACGCTGTTCTTGACGCCTGGACACTCAGCAGATCGGCCCCCTTCCGCCCTTGGGAACTGTGCACGCACTCCGCGCAGCCCCTCCGGAGGGATACCCGGACCATCGGCAGGGGCTTGCCAGGCATCAGCCCTGCGCGAATTCCGCGCCATAAGAGACGAATCGGCACTATTCTGGAAATGCCGAACCCCCTAAAGGAGACCATGACCACGCAGAAGAACACCGGACCCGATTCCGACGCCCAGGACATGAGTCCTGAAGAAATCCAGGCTGTCATCGACCGGATTCTCTCCAAGGACGCACCTGCCATGGTGCAGGACCGCGACGAACCCCGGGGCGTGTTTGGCAAGGCCCAGGCGATTTCCCGCCTGGACGATGAACACAGCATCTACGACGGCGACCAAGAGGACCTGGCCGAGCGCCGGGCCTTGCGCCGCACCGCGGGCCTGTCCACGGAACTGGAAGATGTCACCGAGGTCGAATACCGGCAGCTGCGCCTTGAGCGAGTCGTGCTGGCAGGCCTCTGGACCGAAGGCACCCTGGCCGACGCCGAGAATTCGCTCAGGGAACTTGCCGCTTTGGCCGAAACGGCCGGCTCGGAAGTCTTGGACGGCATCGTCCAGCGCCGCATGAAGCCGGACCCCGGCACGTTCCTTGGCTCAGGCAAAGCCTTGGAGCTCAAGGACATCGTGATGTCCACCGGCGCGGACACCGTAGTGGTCGACGCCGAACTGGCGCCGTCCCAGCGGCGCGGCCTTGAGGACATCGTCAAGGTCAAGGTAGTGGACCGCACCACGTTGATCCTCGACATCTTCGCGCAGCATGCCAAGAGCCGCGAGGGCAAGGCCCAGGTGGAGCTGGCGCAGCTGGAATACCTGTTGCCGCGCCTGCGTGGTTGGGGCGATTCCATGTCCCGCCAGGCCGGTGGCCAGGTGGGCGGCGCCGGCGCCGGCATGGGTTCGCGTGGTCCTGGTGAAACCAAGATTGAGCTGGACCGCCGTCGAATCCGCACACGCATGGCCAAGCTTCGCCGTGAAATCGCGGCGATGAAGCCCTCGCGCGAGACCAAGCGGGCCAACCGCCGTCGTAATGCCGTTCCTTCGGTTGCCATCGCCGGTTACACGAACGCCGGAAAGTCGTCGCTGCTCAACCGCCTGACCGACGCCGGTGTCCTCGTGGAGAACGCGTTGTTCGCCACCTTGGATCCCACGGTCCGCAAAGCCCAGACGCCTGACGGGATCGGCTACACGCTCTCGGACACCGTCGGCTTTGTGCGTTCCTTGCCCACCCAGCTCGTGGAGGCTTTCCGTTCCACGCTGGAAGAGGTGGCCGACGCCGATCTGATCCTCCACGTGGTGGACGTTTCGCATCCCGATCCGGAAGGCCAGATCGCCGCCGTCCGCACGGTGTTCAGCGAAGTGGATGCGCGGAAGATCCCGGAAATCATTGTCCTGAACAAGGCGGACGCCGCGGATCCGTTCGTCATTGAGCGGCTTAAGCAGAAAGAGCCACGCCACGTCGTCGTGTCCACGCGCACAGGGCAGGGTATCGCGGAGCTCCTTGGAGCCATCAGCGAGGCCATTCCGCGCCCCGGCGTGCGCCTTGAGGTCCTGATTCCGTACAACCGCGGCGAGCTCATCAACAAGCTGCACAACACCGACGCCGAAATCCTCAGCCTCGAGCATGAGGAGGAAGGCACCCGCGTGGTGGCCATGGTCCATGAGAACCTCGCCGCCGAGTTGGAGTCGTTCGTCAGCAATGGTTGATCCAGAGGCGGGGGAGCGCGGCGAGACCGTGGGGGAGCGGATCGCCCTCGAACTCCTGGACAAAGCCGTTGCCGGCATGGGCGGGCAAAACCGCACGGGCCAGCACCAGATGGCCAGGCAGGTGGCGCGGGCGATCGAGACCGGCGAACATCTCCTGGTCCAGGCGGGCACGGGCACGGGCAAGTCCCTCGCGTACCTGATTCCGCTCATTGCGCACGCGATGGAAAGCAACAAGCCCACGCTGGTGTCCACGGCTACCCTTGCCCTGCAGACGCAGATCGTGGGCCGGGACCTGCCCCGCCTCCTGGAAACCATCAATCCGGAGCTGGAACGTCCGGTCAGCATCGCCCTGGTCAAGGGCCGGGCCAACTATGTGTGCCTGCACAAGCTGGAGGGCGGTTTCCCGAGCGAGGAGCCCGCCGAGGGGCAGTTGTTCTCCCTCGGCGAGGACACCAGCGTCCCGCATCTCGCCGCAGCCATCGGCGGGCCGGCCTCGCAGCTCGGCAAGGAAGTCCTGCGGCTGCGCGAGTGGGCCGGGAAGACCACCACAGGGGACCGCGACGAACTCATGCCGGGTGTGACAGACCGGGCCTGGCGCCAAGTATCGGTCACGTCGATGGAATGCCTCGGCGCGCAGAAGTGTCCGATGGCGGAGGAGTGCTTCAGCGAGCTGTCCCGCCACCGTGCCGCGGAGTCCGACGTCGTGGTCACCAACCATGCCATGCTCGCCGTCAGCGCCTTCGAAGGCCTGGCCGTGCTGCCCGAGTACGACGTCGTAGTGGTTGACGAGGCCCACGAGCTCCAGGACCGCGTGACGGGAGCCGTGTCCGGACAGCTGTCGGTGGCGATGATCCATGCCGCGGCCTCGAGCGCCCGCAAACATACAGCCATCACCGTGGACGCGCTGAACGCCGCAGCCGACCGCCTGGAACTCGCGATCATCGGTGCGCCGTCCGGCCTCCTGCCCAACGGGCTCAATGATGAACAGCTGGATTGCGTGGACCAGCTCCGGGAAGCGTGCCGTGCGGCGCTTTCCGATTCGAAGGGGGATTCGTCCAACGCGGTCGACGGCGGACGCCAGCTCGCGCGCTCACGGCTCATGCTGATCCTTGAGTTGTGCGAACGGCTGCTCTCCGCCCGGGAAAACCGGGAAGTCGTGTGGTTGTCCCGGAACAGCACCTTCGATCCGCAGCAGGGCTACACGGCACCCGACGAGGATTCGCCGGCGCTCATCAACATCGCGCCGCTCAGCGTTGCCGGACGCCTCCGGGAAGGTCTCTTCGCAGGCCACACCGTGGTCTTGACCTCTGCCACCTTGGCCATTGGCTCTGCCTTCGAGGCTACCGCCGGCGGGCTTGGCCTGACTGGCCAAGGCGCCCCGAGCTGGACCGGCGTGGATGTCGGCTCGCCGTTCGACTATCCGAAGCAGGGCATGCTGTACGTCGCCAAGCACCTGCCCAAGCCTGGGCGCGGCACTTCGCCCGAGGCGCTCGACGAACTTGAAGAGCTCATCAAAGCCTCCCACGGCGGAGCCTTGTGCCTCTTTTCGTCCCGCCGTGCGGCGGAGGACGCCGCGGACGCGATGCGGTCGCGCCTGGACGTGGACATCCTGTGCCAAGGCGAATCGACCATGGCCGCGTTGGTCAGGCAGTTTGCCGAGGAAGAGGACACGTGCCTGTTCGGCACCATGTCCCTCTGGCAGGGCGTCGACGTTCCTGGCGGTTCCTGCCGGCTGGTCGTCATCGACCGGATCCCGTTCCCTCGTCCGGACGATCCCCTGATGACGGCACGATCCCGCGCGGTCGCGCAGGCCGGGGGCAACGGTTTCATGGCAGTGTCCGCGACGCACGCGGCCATCCGGCTGGCCCAGGGAGCAGGCCGCCTCATCCGCTCAACGGGGGACAAAGGCGTGGTGGCAGTACTGGATTCACGGCTTTCGACGGAACGCTACGGCAACTTCCTCCGGGCAGCTTTGCCGCCCTTCTGGCCCACGACGGACCGTTCAGTGGTGCGCGGTGCGCTCGAGCGGCTTTACGCCGAGTCGGCCAAGGCTTAAAGCGGGCGCGTCCGGGCTCGGGCGCGTCTGGGCGCGTCCTAGAGTGAGCGCAGCACCGAGACGACCTTGCCCATGATGGTGGCATGGTCACCCAGGATAGGCTCGTATTGCGTGTTCTGGGGGAGCAGCCATGTGTGGCCGTCGCGCTGACGGAAGGTCTTGACGGTGGCTTCGTCGTCCAGGAGCGCGGCCACGATGTCGCCGTTGAGTGCGTCGTTCTGCCGCCGTACCACCACCCAGTCGCCATCGCAGATAGCGGCGTCGATCATGGAATCACCGGCGACCTTCAGCATGAAGAGCTCGCCATGGCCAACCAGCTGGCGGGGCAGCGGGAGGACATCTTCAACGGTCTGGTCGGCCAGGATGGGTCCACCGGCAGCAATGCGCCCCACGAGGGGAACCATGGCCGTGTCGCTGGCACTCGCGAGCTCCGTGACGGCCAGGCCGCCCGCGCTCCGGAGTTTCGCCGGAGCCTCGACGCCGGGAATGACCGAGCCGCCGTCCAAGGTCAATGGCATGAGGACTTCCATCGCCCGCGGACGCTTGGGATCGCGGCGGAGATAGCCGAGCTTCTCAAGCTGTGACAACTGGTGCGTGACACTGGACAGGCTGGCCAAGCCAACCGTGTCCCCGATTTCGCGCATCGACGGCGGATAGCCATGATCGTTCACTGAACGCTGGATGGTCTCCAGGATTTTCTTCTGGCGGACGGTCAGGCTCTTGGGGGCCTTCTGTGGCTGCTGGCTCCGCGATGAGGCCGACCCGCTGCCAGTGGCTTTCGCTGCCATGTTCGCCAACGCCCTTCCGTTCCGCCCGTCCGCCGCTGAGGCGCTTCCCGGGACTGTCGGCCTGAAATGTCAGACCCTCCTGTTGCACTGATTCAGTGCTCGTTCCTTCACTCAAACGTAGGGCAGGCACAGGCGTTTATCAAACATTTGTTCTAGCGAGTCTCGACATCGTTCGTTGATAAGTGCTAAAAATGTCATAGCAAGGTTCGAATATGTGTTCTATAAAAGTGCTGCGGGATCCGGGTGTTCGTTCGAAGACATGGACGAACAATCGCCTCGCAAGCACTGACTGAAGGCAAGAATTGGCAGCCGCACCCAGAGATTCCGGAATGCGGCATTGTTCAGAAGGGCTCAGCTCATGTCCGCAATCACCATCACCCACACCCCAGGCCGCAGTGCGGCGCCGGGCAGGCTTCACCTGACACGCCGGGGCCGTATGGTCTTCTTCGGCCTCCCGGCAATGCTCGTGGTTGCAGCGCTGCTCAGTCTGGCGGGATTCCTGAATTCACCGGCCAAGGCTGCTGACTCCGTCGCCGAGCTACAGCCCACGTCCAGCACGAGTGTCACGGTTCAAATGGGCGAATCGTTGTGGGGGATTGCAGGGAAGGCGGCGCCTTCCCGGGATCCTCGCGATGTCGTAGCCGAGATTATCCAGCTGAACAACCTGCAGGACGGACGCATCGTACCGGGCCAGCAACTGTTCATTCCTGCCACCTGAGGGCACTTTCGTCCAGGGTGGCAGCCCGCCTGAACGGGCGCAGGGCCGTCACAGTTTCAGGGCATCCGCCGTGGCACCTTAAACTGTCATGGTGAGTGAGCAGCTTGAGCGACTTGACCGACTTCCCCTCCGGACCAACCTCCGCGGCCTGAGCCCGTATGGCGCGCCGCAGCTTGATGTCCCGATTTTGCTCAACGTCAACGAGAATACGCATGGCGTTCCGGCCGATGTCCAGGCGGCCATCACCGAAGCGGTGGCGGCAGTCGCGACCGGACTGAACCGCTATCCGGACCGTGAGTTCACTGAACTGCGCGAGGCCTTGGCGGAATACCTTGGCCACGACCTCGCTGCCGGGAATATCTGGGCGGCCAACGGCTCCAATGAAGTGCTGCAGCAGATCCTCCAGGTTTTCGGTGGCCCCGGACGGTCCGCGCTCGGGTTCCCTCCCACGTACTCCATGTACCCCCTGCTGGCCAGCGGCACCGACACCGCCTACATTGCGGGTGTTCGCGGCGATGACTACGGACTCGATGCAGCCTCGGCCGCCGCGCAGGTGCGCGAACTCAAACCGAACGTCGTGTTCCTTTGCTCGCCAAACAACCCCACCGGCACCGGACTTGGCCTGGATGTTGTCGAAGCCGTGTACGAGGCAGGCGAAGCAAGCCAGACAGTCGTGATCGTGGACGAGGCCTACCACGAGTTCGCCCACGATAATACGCCAAGCGCGCTGACGCTCCTCCCTGGCCGGGAGCGCCTGATCGTCTCCAGGACCATGAGCAAGGCCTTCGCCCTCGCCGGTGCACGCATCGGCTATATGGCCGCTGCCCCCGAGGTCGCCGACGCGATCCGCCTGGTCCGCCTTCCGTATCATCTCTCCGCCATCACCCAGGCGACTGCGCTGGCCGCACTCCGGCACCGCGAAGCCCTCATGGCCGACGTCGAAGACATCAAGATCCAGCGCGATCGCATTGTCTGCGAGTTGACCCGCATGGGCTTCACCCCGGCCGCCTCCGATTCGAACTATGTTTTCTTCGGCGGAATCGAAAACCCCCATGCCCTGTGGCAAGGCCTGCTGGAGCGTGGAGTCCTGATCCGCGACGTCGGCATACCGGGCCACCTCCGGGTGACGGCAGGCACGGAGCCGGAGACCACCGCCTTCCTTGAGGCGCTCGAAGCCTTGCTGGACGGCCAGGCTCCCTCACCGGCCTAGACTTGGACTAGCCCCACCACACCTTCCTCCTAAGGACATATCAATGAGCGAAAACGGCGCCAGCACGGCGGCCGCCCGGACAGCACGCATGGAACGCACCACCAGTGAGTCCTCCGTCCTGGTTGAAATCAACCTCGACGGCACGGGGGTCTCGGACATCAGCACCTCAGTGCCGTTCTATGACCACATGCTGACGGCGCTCTCCAAGCATTCGCTCATCGACATGACCGTCAAGGCGACGGGAGACACCCACATCGACGCCCACCACACGGTGGAGGACGTTGCGATCACCTTCGGCGAGGTCCTGCGCACCGCGTTGGGCAACAAAGCCGGTATCCGTCGCTTCGGCGAGGCTACGGTTCCGTTGGATGAAGCGTTGGCCCACGCCGTCGTCGACGTCTCCGGACGCCCTTACCTGGTCCACGGCGGTGAGCCCGCCGGCCAGGAATACCACCTGATCGGCGGACACTTCACCGGGTCGCTGACCCGCCACGTCTTTGAGGCCATTACCCTGCACGCCGGCATCTGCCTCCACATGAATGTCCTGGCCGGCCGGGATCCGCACCACATCGTCGAGGCCCAGTTCAAGGCATTCGCCCGTGCACTCCGTTCCGCCGTCGAGTCCGATCCCCGGGTCGAAGGCATTCCGTCCACCAAGGGTGCCCTGTGAGTACGCACATCCTCAAGGATGGCGCCGTGGTGGATCCGAAAGCCGCCAGCCGCATCGTCTCGCCTGAGGGCAAGCCGACCGTAACGGTCCTTGACTACGGCTCGGGCAATGTCCGCTCGGCAGTCCGCGCCCTTGAGCGTGCCGGTGCGGCAGTCACACTGAGCGCCAAGCCTGAAGACGTCCTGAACGCTGACGGGCTCCTGGTCCCCGGCGTCGGCGCCTTCGAAACAGTGATGCGCGAACTCAAGGCAGTCGACGCCATCCGGATGATCGGCCGGCGTGTTGCCGGGGGCAGGCCCGTCCTCGGTATCTGCGTCGGGCTCCAGGTGCTGTTCGAAGCCGGTGTCGAGCACGGAACCGAAGCCGAAGGCATGGGCGAGTGGCCGGGCAAGGTGGAGCTCCTGCCGGCGCCCGTTGTCCCGCACATGGGCTGGAACACGGTGGACGTGCCGGAAGGCTCGAAGCTGTTCGCCGGCGTCGAGCACGAACGGTTCTATTTCGTGCACTCGTACGGCGTGCAGAAGTGGGAATTCGACGTCGTCCAGCCGCGCATGGCCCCGCCGAAGGTAACCTGGTCCGAACACGGCGCCCCCTTCATCGCCGCCGTGGAAAACGGACCGTTGTGCGCCACGCAATTCCACCCCGAGAAGTCGGGCGACGCCGGAGCCCGGCTCCTGCGCAACTGGGTTGAGGGCCTGCGTCCACCGGCCAAGTCCCAACCGCACGCGAGCGAAGCCGAAGGAACTGCCTGATATGTGGTCCGTTATTCTCATGGGCACGGCCGGGCTGCTGGTCGGCGGCGGTATCTCCTTCCACCAGCAGAAACGCCCCGCCTGGGTTTCCGTTTCGTTCTACGTACTCGCCGGCCTTGCACTGCTGGCTGCCTATCTCTTCACCCTGGCCCCTAAATGACCCGGCCGGGCAACTGACGCCCGTCCCCACAAACACCGAGGACTTCAATGACCACCGCCTCCGAACTGCCAGTTCTGGAACTCCTGCCCGCCGTCGACATCGTGGACGGCCAGGCCGTCCGTCTCCTTCAGGGAGAAGCCGGTTCCGAGACAAGCTACGGCACCCCGTTGGAAGCAGCGCTGAACTGGCAGAACGCCGGAGCCGAGTGGGTGCACATGGTGGACCTCGACGCCGCCTTCGGCCGCGGCAACAACGCCGGCCTCATCACCGAGGTTGTTTCCCAGCTGAACGTCAAGGTGGAGTTGTCCGGCGGACTGCGCGACGATGAATCCCTTGAGCGCGCACTCGAGCTCGGCGTCGCCCGCGTGAACCTGGGAACCGCCGCGTTGGAGGACCCCGAGTGGACACGCCGGGCCATCGACCGCTTCGGTGACAAGATCGCCGTCGGGCTCGACGTCCGCGGCACAACGCTCGCAGGCCGGGGCTGGACCAAGGAAGGCGGGGATCTCTGGGAAGTGCTCGCCCGCCTTGAGGACGCCGGCTGCGCCCGCTACGTGGTCACCGACGTGACGAAAGACGGGACCCTGCAGGGTCCCAACGTCGAGCTGCTGCGCCAGATGGTGGAAAAGACCGGCAAACCTGTCATTGCGTCCGGCGGAATCTCGAGCCTGGAGGACCTGCGGGTGCTCCGCGAACTCGTGCCGCTCGGGGTCGAAGGAGCGATCGTCGGCAAGGCGCTGTACGCCGGGGCCTTCACCCTTCCGGAAGCCCTGGACGTCGCCGGGCGCCGCTGATGTCCCACGATCCACAGTCCCCGGCCGCTGACAAGGATTCGACTCCCGCGCCCCGGCAGTTGCCCGGGCACATCGCCGCGGCCCTCGCAGGTGCCGGGGGAGCAGTCGATTCCGCCGGCCAGCCCTGGGCGGGCCGGGATTTGAGCGGAGACGCCGCCAAGATCCACAACTTCGAAGACGACGACGGAACGGCCGACGCCGGGTACCTCGCCGCCGTCGCCGCCCTGCTCGCGGGTACCGGGAGCGAGGCCGGTGTGGTGGCTTCCCTGGCGACCGCCAGGGTCTTCGTTCCGGTCGTGGCCCAGCTTGCTGAGGAAGCAGGGGGCGTGGACGGCCTCCATGCCGACAAGCAGGCCGACATGGCGCTCGTGACACTGAAAGCGCCGGATGGCCGCACGGCCATGCCCGTGTTCACTTCGGCCGGCGCACTTGAGTCCTGGCACCCGCAGGCCCGTCCCGTCGCAGTCTACGCGGCCCGGGCAGCGCTGTCGGCTGTCTCGGAGGGAGCCCAGCTGCTCGTGCTCGACCCCGGTTCCGATGTGACCTTCGTTGTGCGACGGCCCGCCATGTGGTCGCTGGCGCAGCAACGTGACTGGACGCCGTCGTACCTTGATGATGAACTGGAGGCTGCTCTCAATTCCCTGGCAGGGGTGTACCCGGCCGTGCGGCGCCTGGAGGTGCGGCCGGGATCGGGAATGGCTTCGCGCACGGCTGACGGATCGGCCATGGCCGGCGGAGGACCCGGGCCCGAATTGCGCGTGGTGCTGTATCTCGAAGACGGCCTGGACGCCGCAGCGGTGCAGGACCTCGTCGCCGGGCTGAACGGGCGTTGGGCGCAGAATGAATTGTTCGCCGAGCGGGTTGACTCCATCGAAGTCAGCCTGCAGCGGGCGGCACAGTAGCCGGAGGCACAGGGGGAACGTCCTTGTCCTGCCCTCGGCAGAACAGGGGATGTAGCTCGTGAATTTCTCTCTCTACCGGGAGATGCTGTCCATCACGTCCGTGCGGCGTCTCCTCTTGGTGGGCATGGTGGCCCGCATACCGCACTCGGCAGCCGGGGTCCTGCTCACTTTGCACATCGTGCTCACCTTGGGCAAGGGATATGCCGCCGCCGGTGCTGCCGCCGCGGTCTTCACCATCGGCATCGCGATCGGCGCCCCGTGGCGGGGCCGGCGCGTGGACACCGTCGGGCTGCGCAAGGCGCTTATTCCTTCGGTGGTGTCGGAACTGGTGATTTGGTCCGTGGTGCCCCACGTCAGCTACGAATGGATCCTTCCGCTCGTCTTCGTCGGGGGCCTGCTGACGCTGCCGATCTTCAGCGTCATCCGGCAGTCCCTCGGTGTCCTGGTTGACGGTGAGCAACGGCGTTCCGCCTATGCCTTGGACTCCATAGGCACCGAAGTGGTCTTCATGATCGGCCCCGCGGTGGGCGCAGTTGTCGCTACCAGCGGCTTCACGGTCCTCGGCCTGACCATCGTCGGTGTGTGCACCTCAGCCGCCGGGCTGTTCTTGTTCTGGTTCAACCCGCCCACCCGCAGCGAAGTCGTCCTGGATGCCGGCCAGACGGCTGACCGGGATGCCGATGAGCTCCATGCGGCCGAAGCCGCCGTGGTGGCATCGGCGCCGGCCCATCTCCAGGAAGCCGCCTCCGAGATGGCTCCGACGGTTTTCCAGCCGTCCGGGCTGCGGGGAAGGATGGCCCGGAACTTCACGTGGTTCACCGCGGCAGTGGCCGCCGTGTTCGCCGTCGCCGCAGGATCAGGCATGGTGCTGAGCGGCACCGACGTCGGAATCGTCGCGGTGTTGCAGCGCGGCGGGCACGAGAGCCAGATCGGAATTGTCTTCTTCTTCTGGTGCGCCTCTTCGGTTGTCGGCGGGCTCATCTACGGCGCCATGCACCGGCCCGTTTCACCCATCCTCCTCCTGCTGGGCATGGCGGCACTGACCATTCCGATGGGCTTCGCCGGGGACACCTGGACCCTTGCATTGTTGTCGCTGCTCCCCGGCCTGCTCTGCGCGCCCGTGTTGTCCGCGGCATCGGAAAAGGTCGCCGACCTCGTGGACGAGGAACGGCGTGGAGAGGCAATGGGTTGGTATGGCTCGGCCCTTACGGCGGGGGTAGCCTTCGGTTCGCCGGTCGCGGGGCTCTTCATCGACGGAGTGGGGCCCTGGGCCGGCTTCGTCGCCATCGGGACGGCGGGAGTGATCCTGTGCCTGGCCGGGCTGTTCCTCCAGCTGCGTCGGCGCCGGAGCATGACCATCTCCCGCGCCGGCGCGGGAGATCCCGCCAGCTGAGTTTCGCCCAAGCGCGATAGTACGACGACGGCGGGCCGGCCAAAGGGGCCGGCCCGCCGTCGCGGTCGTACAGGTAGTCCGGATCAGTTGACCGGGCCGGTGAACTTTTCGCCCGGGCCCTTGCCCGGCTCGTCCGGTATCAAGGACGCCTCGCGGAACGCAAGCTGCAGGGAGCGGAGGCCGTCGCGCAAGGGGCCGGCGTGCTGCGAACCGATTTCCGGTGCTGCGGCGGTGACGAGTCCGGCCAAGGCGGTGATCAGTTTGCGGGCCTCGTCCAGGTCCTTGAGCTCCTCGGCCTCGGGATCGTCGGCCAAGCCCACCTTGACGGCTGCTGCGCTCATGAGGTGAACGGCGCCGGTGGTGATGACCTCAACAGCCGGAACTTCCGAAATGTCGCGGATCTGCTGGCCTACTCCGGCATCGGTGCCGGTGGGCTCGTGGTCGAGGGAATTGCTGTCTGAAGTGCTCATGCTGGTAAGCTTGTCACAGACCGACTGGAAGTTGCCATTTCCATGGCATATGCAGCGCTCGGCCACCCATCGTTAATGTGCGGTTGGTTGCCGATTTCTGTAGAATTGATTTTCAGTTTGCAAGCGGAGTTCTCTCCCACCCGCGTCAGCCGTTTCCCTTCGGGGATGTAAGTTGCCGGGTACTTGGTCGGACACCGTTCAAGGTCAACCTTGGATGGTGCGAATGCCCCCATTGAGGGGCTTATCCGATCTTCGAGGCCTTCGATTGCGCCAGCAATTGGGGGCCTTCTCTATTTGCCGGTGGAATACTCATCACAACAACAGGAGCTTTGACATTAGCGAGCCAAGAATCAATGAGCGTATCCGCGTCCCCGAGGTGCGTTTGGTCGGCCCTGCCGGCGAACAGGTTGGAATCGTCCGTATTGAGGACGCCCTGCGTCTGGCTGCCGAGGCTGACCTGGATCTCGTTGAAGTTGCACCGCAGGCGAAGCCTCCGGTGTGCAAGCTGATGGACTTCGGCAAGTACAAGTACGAAGCCGCTGTCAAAGCCCGTGAGGCCCGCAAGAACCAGACAAACACGGTTCTGAAGGAAATCCGCTTCCGCCTGAAGATCGACACCCACGACTATGAGACCAAGCGCGGCCACGCGCTTCGCTTCCTGGGTGCCGGTGACAAGGTAAAGGCCATGATCCAGTTCCGCGGACGTGAGCAGCAGCGCCCTGAAATGGGCATCCGTCTGTTGCAGCGCTTCGCTGAGGATGTTGCCGAAGTCGGCGTGATTGAGTCAAGCCCGCGTATCGATGGCCGCAACATGGTCATGGTGATCGGTCCGCTGAAGAACAAGGCTGAGGCCAAGGCCGAGGCCCGCCGCGCGGCGCAGCGTGCAGAAGCCAAAGCCCAGAATGAAGCCAAGGCTGCAGGCCGGATTGACGTTTCAGGCGAGGATGCTCCCTTGACCCAGTCACTCGCGGACTTGCTCCCGGCGGAACTCTTGACCCAGGCCGAGGAAACCGCCCCGGAGACCGTTGAAGCTGAGGCTGCTGAAGTCGAAGAGGCTCCGGTCGCTGAGGACAATGTTGTCGAAGAGGCCCCTGTGGTTGAAGCGGCTCCGGTTGTCGAAGAGGCCCCTGTGGCTGAAGCGGCTCCGGTTGTCGAAAAGGCTCCCGTAGTTGAGGCTGCCCCGGTTGCGGCGCCTGCGAAGGCACCGGCACCGGTCAAGGCTCCTCAGCCGGCAAAGGCTCCTGAGCAGGCCGCTCCGAAGCCCGTTGTGCCGGCTGCTCCCAAGCCTGCTGCCACACCAGTACCGAAACCGATGGCGAAGCCCGCGGTTCCGAAGCCTGCAGCTCGACCGGCAGCCCCCAAGGCCGCCCCGAAGCCAGCGGCGCGCAAGACCAACTAGTCACGCCGCAGGAGGCATCCCCTCCGCCCGGCACGAAAGCAGCAGCCGCCTCCTATGGGGTGGCTGCACGAAAGAACTGCAGACCCAGTCTGCGGACACGTAAGGAGATCGGTTCCCATGCCGAAGATGAAGACCCACAGTGGTGCTAAGAAGCGCTTCAAGCTGACCGGTACCGGCAAGCTGAAGCGTCAGCAGGCCAACCGCCGCCACTACCTGGAGCACAAGTCCTCCACCCTGACCCGTCGCCTTGCCGGCGACAAGATCGTCTTCAAGGGCGATGCCAAGGTCATCAAGAAGATGCTCGGCGTCTAAGTTCCAAGTTTTCTGGTTGCTGCCATCCGGTAGCTGCCGACTACACCAAAGCCTTCTCAGGCCGGCCGGGTTTCCGGCAGTAGCAGCTTGGGATAAGAATTTTGAAGGAGTACGCACGTGGCACGTGTGAAGCGGGCGGTAAACGCCCACAAGAAGCGTCGGGTTGTCCTTGAACGGGCCAAGGGTTACCGCGGTCAGCGGTCTCGCCTGTACCGCAAGGCTAAAGAGCAGCTGCTGCACTCGTTTGTGTACAGCTACGGCGACCGCCGCAAGAAGAAGGGCGACTTCCGTCGCCTCTGGATCCAGCGCATCAACGCTGCATCCCGCGCCAACGGGCTGACGTACAACCGCCTGATCCAGGGCCTGAAGGCCGCTGAGGTCGAGGTTGATCGCCGCATGCTGGCAGAGCTGGCCGTCTCCGACGCCAACGCTTTCGCCGCACTGGTCCAGGTTGCCAAGGATTCCTTGCCGGCCGACACCTCTGCTCCGGCCGCCAAAGCCGAGTCCGCTCCGAAGGCTGCCGCCAAGACTTCTGCGGCTACCAAGGCTGCTCCGGCAGTCAAGGCCTCCGTTTCCGACGAAGAGCCCGCTGCCAAGGCCCCCAAGGCCAAGGCTGCGAAGAAGCCGGCCGCTGAAGCTGCTGACTAGCACGCGTAGCCTCAGTTCATGGGACAGTGGCAACTGCCACTAATGTTCTGTATATGAACGAAACCGGGCGCCCGCAAGAACTTCCGATGTCCAACCCCCGAGCCGATCGGGTCAGGGATGTCGCAAAGCTTGCAGGGCGCCCGGTCCGTTTAAAACGCGGCCGGTTCCTCGCGGAAGGCCCCCAGGCTGTTCGTGAGGCGCTGGTCCTGCACCGGGAGCGGACCGCGGCGGGGGAGCCCGGCGTCGTCCACGAAGTCTTCGCGAGCGAAAGCTGCCTTGACCGGCTCCCTGAACTGGCCGGGCTCGCCGATGGCGTCGCATTGCGGCTCGCGAACGACGACGTCCTGGCCGCCATGGCGGACACTGTCAATCCCCAAGGGATTGTGGCCGTCTGCAGTTTTGTGGACGTCAGCCTTGAATCGGTGCTCGACGCCGGACCGCGGCTGATCGCCGTCATGTGCCAGGTGCGGGACCCCGGCAACGCTGGAACAGTCCTTCGGGCCGCCGATGCCGCGGGCGCGGATGCGGTCGTCTTGACGGCCTCCAGCGTTGACATCTACAACCCGAAGGCCGTCCGGTCCACGGCAGGTTCGCTCTTCCACCTGCCCGTTGTCCTGGGTGCGGACGTCGAGGAACTCGTGGCCCTCTGCAAGGAACGCGGTATCGGAATCCTCGCCGCGGACGGTTACGGCACCCTCAACCTGGACAAACTCCAGGATGAGAACGCGGCACGCCGTCTGGGAGCGTCGGCAGCCCTTTCCGCTTACGCACTCGAAGCACCAACGGCCTGGCTGTTCGGTAACGAGGCGCAAGGGCTTTCAGAGTCGGAACTGGCGCTTGCGGACCATCGCGTCGCCGTGCCGGTTTACGGTTCGGCGGAAAGCTTGAACCTCGGCACAGCTGCCACTGTCTGTCTTTACGCCAGCGCACGCTCCCAGCAGGGGGCCTGACGTGGCTGAACACGGCGGTACCAAGGCAATCCTGGCGGCACTTGGCGCCAACCTGGCGATCGCCGTGCTCAAGTTCGTCGCATTCGTCCTGACGATGTCGTCGTCCATGTTGGCCGAGGCGATTCACTCGGTAGCGGACTCCGGCAACCAGCTGCTCCTGCTGCTTGGCGGGAAGCGGGCGAAGCGCGCCGCTAGTCCGGAACACCCGTTCGGCTATGGCCGGGAACGTTACATTTACGCTTTCATCGTTTCGATTGTGCTGTTCAGCGTTGGTGGCCTCTTCGCGCTGTACGAATCCGCGGAGAAGTTCCAGCATCCCCATGCCATCGACGGTGGTTTCTGGTGGGTGCCGCTGGCTGTGCTCCTCGGCGCGGTGGTGGCGGAATCCTTCTCTTTCCGGACGGCCATCCACGAGTCCAATCCCTTGCGCGGCGGGCAGAGCTGGATCAAGTTCATCCGCAACGCCAAGCAGCCGGAATTGCCCGTGATTCTCCTGGAGGACTTCGGAGCGCTGCTGGGCCTCGTTTTCGCCCTGTTCGGCGTGAGCCTGACCCTCCTCACGGGCAACGGCTTGTGGGATGCGGCGGGCACGGGAATGATCGGGCTGCTTCTTGTGGGAATCGCCGTGGTGCTCGCGGTGGAGACCAAGTCCTTGCTGCTCGGCGAATCAGCCACCAAAGAGGACAACGGGCGCATCACGGCAGCCATCGAGTCCGACGGCACGCGCATCATCCACCTCAAGACCATGCACCTGGGTCCGGAGGAGTTGCTTGTCGCCGCGAAGATCAGTGTGGGCGCGGCAGATACCGGCCAGGCGATTGCCAAAGCGATCGACGACGCCGAACTCAGGATCCGCACTGCAGTGCCGATCGCGCGGGTCATCTACCTTGAACCGGACGTGGAGCGGGTGCAGGTCTAGGTCCTGCGACAGCACTATGCAGCCAGTGGCCTCTTGCGTTCCAGCCAGCCGCTGATGCCCGCGACTCCAAGTCCCAGGATTGCGAGGACAGCACCGACGAGGGCCGGGGCAACGTAACCCCAACCCCAGGCGATGACCACGCCGCCCAGGAACGCGCCAAGCGCGTTGGCGATGTTGAGGGCGGAATGGTTGAGCGAGGAAGCCAAGGACGGGGCGTCCGGTGATGCGTCGAGGAGGCGCGTCTGCAACGGCGGAACCAACATGGAGCCGATACCGCCCACGATGAAGACCATGATGAACGCGGACCACGCCCAGTGGGCTGCGACGGCGTAGGCCACCAGCGCCAACGCGATGAGCGGAAGGACCCGGTAGATGGTTCCCATGACCGACTTGTCGGCGATGCGGCCGCCGAGGATGTTGCCTGCCACCATGCCGAGACCGTAGAGGGCAACCACCAGGGGTATCAGCGCCTCGGGGATGCCGGCCACGGACGTCATGGTGTGGGAGATGTACGTGTAGGTGGCAAAGAAGCCGCCAAAACCGATGATTCCGATCAACAATGCCAGCCAGACCTGGATGCGTTTGAGGGCACCGAGTTCCCGGCGGATGCTTGCCTCGGGGTGGGCAGGCTCAAAGGGGACAAATTTCCACAGCAACACGCTGGTGACAAGGCCGATCGCGCCGACGACTATGAAGAGCAGGCGCCACCCGAAGCTCTGGCCGAGCCACGTAGCCACGGGAACGCCGATGACATTGGAGATGGTGAGCCCGCCCATGACCATCGAAATCGCCCAGCCGCGCTTGGTGGGAGCAACCAGGCTCGCCGCGATGACCGCGGCGATCCCGAAGAAGGCGCCATGGGGCAGTCCCGAGGCGAACCTCGTGATCAACATGGTTCCGTAGTCCGGTGCGATGAAGGACGTCAGGTTCGCTATGGACAGGAACAGCATGAGACCCAAGGCAAGTTGCTTGCGGGGGAGGCGGGCGCCCAGGGCAGCGAATATCGGCGCCCCCACCACGACCCCCAAGGCGTAGGCAGAAATCAGGTTCCCGGCCTCAGGCGTGCTGATGTTGAGTCCTTGCTCGATCTCCTTGAGCAAGCCCATCATGGTGAACTCCGTGGTGCCGATGGCAAATCCACCCATGGCAAGGGCGAAGATCGCCAGCGCCACGTGGCGGTTTCCGGTCTTTTGGGAGGTCTTGCTGACAGCGGTAGTGGTCATCGTCCTGTTTCTTGGGGGTGAGTGGGAAGCCACTCGACGGGAATAAAGCCAGCTTTCAAGCTTAGTGCGAGTCTCCGGCGAATGGCCCTGAATGTGAGCACTTCCATAGGCGGAGGTGATCACCTGGCGGCCCATAGACTGTTGCGGTGACTGGACTGATAAGCGTGGCGGGCGCCGCCGTCGTCGATTCCCTTGAAAATCCGAAACGGTTGCTCGTCGCAAGGCGCAGCGCCCCACCGCAATTCGCGGGTATGTGGGAGTTCCCGGGCGGCAAACTCGAGGCCGGGGAATCCTTCGAAGACGCCCTGCACCGCGAACTGCTCGAGGAGCTCGGAGTCACCGTCCGGCTCGGAGCCGAAGTGGAACCGCAGGCAGGCACGGGATGGCCCCTGAACGAGCGGGCCGTCATGAGGGTATGGTTCGCCGAACTGCTCGACGGCGCGCCGCGTCCCCTCCAGGACCATGATGAACTCCGGTGGGTTCCGCTGGGCAACGGAGACGAGGCCTCCACGTTGCCGTGGATCCCTGCCGACCTTCCGATTGTCCAGGCGCTGCTGGAGCGGGTGGCCTCGGGCCTGCTTGGCTGAACAGGTTTGGCTAACAAAGACCTGGCTAGAAAAGAGTGGACTGGCCTGCTGTTGGTACGGAAGCCGGTGGTGACGACGCCGGCGGTTCCTTGCCGACAGCGGCGTTCCTGTGGCTGAAACCGCTGCTTCCGGAGTAACCGTGGCGGGCCTTGAAGTAGTTGATACGTCCACTTAGCCAGGTCCTGTATTCCTTGGAGGCATACGAGCCTTGGCCGTAGAGACGGCGGTACTTGCCGACCAGGCCGGGGTGCTGTGCCGCCAGCCACTGCATGAACCATTCCCGGGTGCCCGGCTTCAGGTACAACGCCCCGGCCGTGACGCCGGTGGCACCGGCGTCGGACAACGCGGTAAAGAGCGACTCCAGGGCTTCATCGCTGTCCGTCAGCCACGGCAGGATGGGCATGGCCATGACACCGCAAGGCAACCCGGCCTCGCGCAGGCGGCGGATGAGCTTGAGCCTGGCGCGTGGTGCGGGCGTGCCCGGTTCCACTGCCGATGCAAGGGCTTCGTCAGTCATGGCCAGCGAGATGCCCAGATCCACCGGCACTTGGCTTGAGGCGTGCTTGAGGAGGGGGATGTCCCGGCCCAGGAGGGTTCCCTTGGTGAGGATGGAGAACGGTGTACCGGAATCGGCCAAGGCCCGGATGATCCCCGGCATCAGCTGATAGCGGCCTTCTGCCCGCTGGTACGGATCCGTATTGGTGCCGAGCGCCACGTGGTGGTGGCCCCACGACGGTTTCGCGAGTTCCTTGCGCAGGACCTCTGCTGCGTTGATCTTCACGATCACTTGGGAATCGAAATCGTGTCCGGCGTCGAACTCCAGATAGGTGTGGCTCTTGCGCGCAAAGCAGTAGACGCAGGCGTGGCTGCATCCGCGGTAAGGATTGACCGTCCATTCGAAAGGCATCTGGGAACCGGACGCCACCTTGTTGAGCACCGATTTGGCGGTGACCTCATGGAAGGTGACTCCGGAGAATTCGGGGGTAGAGACGGAACGCACAAGCCCGGCCAGCGGCAGCAGTGCGTCTGTTGCTGGGGCGGCTCCGGACGGAATGCTGTTGCTGTTGTCTCCTTGTGCCGGACCACGTCGTGGTGAAAGCGCCTGTGCGTCCCATCTCATATGCTCCATTCGAATATATGTTCGAATGGTTGTCAAGGCCTGCTGAACCACGGGCTGATGAAACAGCCGGTGAAAGTCCGCGCGAGGACGGGGGAGCCGCGCGAGCTGTTGCTAGGGTGGGTGCATGATTCTGCTGACGGGGTTCGAGCCTTTCGGTGGCGATTCGAACAACCCTTCGTGGGCTGCCGTCCTCGAAGCGCAGGAAATCTTGCGCACAGAAGGACATGGAGTGGAAGCGCTCGAGCTGCCGTGCGTCTTCGGTGAATCCGCCGCGGTCCTGCGCGACGCCGTCGGCCGACTTCACCCCGAGCTGGTTGTCTGCGTCGGGCTCGCCGGAGGCCGGGACCGCCTCTCCTTGGAGCGCGTGGCCATTAACTGCGATGACGCCAGGATTCCGGACAACGCCGGAAACCGGCCCATCGACGAACCGGTGGTCCCCGAAGGGCCAGCGGCGTACTTCAGCACGCTGCCGGTGAAGGCCGCGCTCCGGGCACTGCAGATCGCCGGAATCCGCGCCGAAGTCTCACAGACCGCCGGGACGTACGTGTGCAACCACGTGTTCTATGCCCTCATGCACGAGCTCGCCGGAACGGCAGCACCGCGTCCGCGGGGCGGCTTCATCCACGTTCCCTATGACGAAGCGCGGACTCCGCAGGGAAGCACCGCGCCCGGCATGGCGACGCGGGACATGGGCCGGGGGATCGCCGTCGTCGTGCGCACAGCGCTTGAGACTCCGGTGGACGCGAAGCTGTCCGCCGGCGCTATTCACTAAGCTGGCGCTGGTCTCTGGGCCGGCGCTGGCGAGTCCAGCTCCCACTGCACCAACACGCTCGCGGAAACAGCCGCCGATCCCGCCTCGATGGGAACGCCTTCGCCCGCGGAGGCACGCTTCATGCCGGACATCATAGGCACAGGTGATCCATGCTCCGGCCGCTGATCGATGGAGAGCACCCGCCCCAAGCGGACGCCTGCGAGTGACGCAAAGCGGGACGCCGTCGCTTCGGCTTCCCGCCACGCCGCCGCTTGTGCCCGCGCCGCAACCGCGGACGAATCCGTGAATCCTTGCTCGATCCCGTTGATGCGAAGGCTGTCACCCCCCGCAGCCACCGCCGCGGAGATGGCCGCGGGGGCCGCCGACGGCGGGCCTACCCGGGCGACCAGGGTGGTGGACGCAACATAACCAGTGACCTTTTGCCCCTGGTTTTCGGCCCAGACAAGTTCGGCGCGCAGATTGAGGCCGCTGGTCCGCAGATCACGTGCGGCCACGCCGTGCCCCCGCAAGGCGTCCGTGACGGCCGCGGCGATCGCTCCGGCGTCGTCATAGGCCGCCTCGGCGGCGTCCCGCCTGACTTCGACGGCGAGTGTGAGTGTGAGCAGGTCGGGAACGGCTTCGGCGGTTCCTTCTCCGGTGACAGTGATGGTGCGGGCCGGTGTCATGAAGCCATGCTAGCCCCGGGCGCTGGAAGGGTGTCATGGGTTAAAGCCCCGCCGAACCCTTCTACTAGACTGGGGTTAGTGTCCGCCGGACGTGTCCGGCGAGCATGACTCCTGCTTTTGCCACGGCCCTGCCTGGTGAAGACCATTTCCGACTCGTAGCTAAGAACAGTAGATGACTGACACTTTGCCGGGCGCTGCCATCCCGAACCCTCTGGATGAAGCTGCCATCACCGCTGCCGTTGAGGAAGCCGTCGCCGCGATTGCTGCTGCATCCTCCCTCGAAGAACTCAAAGCCGTCCGCTTGGCGCACACCGGCGAGAAGTCGCCCTTGAGCCTTGCCAACCGTGAAATCGGTGGCTTGCCCAAGGAACAGAAGGCCGCCGCGGGCAAGCTCATGGGTTCGTCCCGTGGCCGCGTCAACCAGGCGCTCGCAGCACGGACCGCTGTGCTCGAAGCCGAAAACGACGCCCGCATCCTCGTCGAGGAAACCGTCGACGTCACGGCGGCACCGCGACGGCGCCGCGCCGGTGCCCGCCACCCGCTGTCCACGCTGCAGGACCGTGTCGCGGACATCTTCGTCGGCATGGGCTGGGAAATCGCCGAAGGACCCGAGGTCGAGTCCGAGTGGTTCAACTTCGACGCCCTCAACTTCAAGCCGGACCACCCGGCCCGCGAAATGCAGGACACTTTCTTCGTGGAGCCTCCCGAGGCGCATCTGCTCATGCGCACGCACACGTCCCCGGTGCAGGTCCGTTCCATGCTGGAGCGCGAAGTGCCCATCTATGTGCTGTGCCCGGGCAAGGTGTTCCGCACCGATGAACTCGATGCCACCCACACGCCCGTGTTCCACCAGTTCGAGGGCCTGGCCATCGACAAGAAGCTGAGCATGGCCGACCTGCGCGGCACCTTGGAGCACTTCGCCCGGCAGATGTTCGGTGACGAGGCACAGATCCGGCTGCGTCCCAACTACTTCCCGTTCACCGAGCCTTCCGCTGAGCTGGATATTTGGCACCCCGGCGCCAAGGGCGGCCCCCGCTGGATCGAATGGGGCGGTTGCGGCATGGTCAATCCCAACGTCCTGCGCGCTGCCGGCATCGACCCGGACGAGTATTCAGGTTTTGCCTTCGGCATGGGCATCGAGCGCACGCTCATGTTCCGCAACGAGGTCGGCGACATGCGCGACATGATCGAAGGCGATGTACGTTTCAGCGAGCACTTCGGGATGGAGATCTAACAGTGCGTATCCCACTTACATGGCTGCGTGAATTCGCGCAGGTTCCGGCCGACGCCACGGCCGAAGACGTCATGGCGGAACTCGTCAAGGTCGGTTTTGAGGAAGAAGCGGTCCACCGCCCCACGGACGAACTCAAGGGTCCCATCGTGGTGGGCCAGGTCCTGAGCCTCGTCAAGGAACCGCAGTCCAACGGCAAGACCATCAACTGGTGCCAGGTCCGCGTTGTCCCTGAAGGCCAGGAGCAGACCCTGACCGGCAAGGGCATCGATCCTTCCGGCGTGCAGGGCATCATTTGCGGTGCCCACAACTTCGTCGAGGGAGACAAGGTTGTGGTGACCCTCCCGGGCGCCGTGCTCCCGGGTGACTTCCACATTTCCGCCCGCAAGACCTACGGGCACCTGTCGGCAGGCATGATCGCCTCCGTCCGTGAACTCGGCATCGGCGAGGACCACGACGGCATCCTGGTGCTCTCCCGCATCGGCTTGGATCCCGAAATCGGCACCGACGCCATGTCCCTCCTGGGCCTCTACGACGAAGCCGCCGAAATCAACGTCACCCCGGACCGCGGCTACGCGTTCTCCATTCGTGGCGTGGCACGCGAGTACGCCCACGCCACCGGAACCGTCTTCACGGACCCGGCGGCCAAGGTCAACGCCCCCGCGGCGCTCTCCGGCGGCTATGGCGTCAAGCTCAACGACGACGCCCCCATCTACGGCAAGCCTGGTTGCGACCGTTTCGTGGCCCGCACGGTCCGCGGCGTGGACGCAACCCGTCCCACCCCGCCATGGATGGTCTCCCGGCTGCGTCTTGCCGGCATCCGCTCCATTTCGCTGCCTGTCGACATTTCCAACTACGTGATGCTCGAACTCGGCCAGCCGAACCACTGCTACGACCTCGACAAGCTTTCGGGCGACATCGTGGTCCGCCGAGCCGTCGCGGGCGAGAAGATCACCACCCTTGACGATAAAGTGCGGGCGCTCGACGTCGAAGACCTCCTGATCACCGACGACTCCGGTGCAATCGGCATCGCCGGCGTGATGGGGGGAGCCAACACCGAGGTTTCCGATTCGACCACCAACATCCTGGTCGAGGCCGCGCACTTCGACGAGGTCTCGATCGGTCGCTCGCGCCGCAGGCACAAGCTGCCGTCGGAGGCGTCCAAGCGATTCGAACGCGGTGTGGATTGGCAGGTTGCCAACGTAGCTGCCCAGCGCGTCGTCGACCTCCTGGTGGAACTGGCCGGCGGGACGGCGGACGAAGCCGGCACCGACGTCGGGACGGCACCTGACGCCGTCACCATCGAGCTGCCGGCAGGCTACGCGGCCTCCCGGATCGGCATCGACTTCACGGAAGAGCAAATCACGGGTTCCCTCAAGGACCTCGGCGCCATCGTCCTGAAGGACGAAGCGAGCGACTCCTACGTGGTCACGGCACCGAGCTGGCGCAACGACCTGGAAACCAAGGAAGACCTCTCCGAGGAAATCGCGAGGCTGGTGGGCTACGACAACATCCCGGCAACCCTGCCCGTGGCCCCTCCTGGCCGCGGCCTGACCCGGACCCAGCAGCAAAAACGCCGCGTGGTCCAGGCCCTCGCCGACGCCGGGCTCACCGAGGTCCTGTCGTACCCGTTTGTCTCCAAGTCGGCCAACGACACCTTCGGCGTGGCAGAGGAAGGCGCGGCGCGCACCGCCCTCAAATTGGCCAACCCGATCAGCGAGGAACATGGCTACCTGCGTACGTCCGTGCTTCCGGGCCTGATCGAGGTGGCCCGCCGCAACCACTCCCGCGGTTTCCGCGATCTCGCCCTTTTCGAGGCAGGCTCGGTGTTCCTTCCGGACGGTCAGCTTGGCACGGCATCCATCCCGCCGCTGGGAGTCAAGCCAACCGATGAGGTCCTTGACGGACTGTACGACGGCGTCCCGGACCAGCCGCTGCACATCGCCGCGGTCTTGACCGGCCATGATTCCCCGGCAGCCGCGGCCCACACCCCGCGTGCCTGGGACTGGGCCGACGCCCTGGATGTTGCCCGGCTCGTCGGCGACGTCCTCGGCGTCGAACTCGTCGTCAGCCAAGGCAGCCACCAGGCGTTCCACCCGGGCCGGGCCGCCCGGTTGGCGCTCCGCTCCGGCGACGTCGTCGGCTACGCCGGCGAGTTGCACCCCAAGCTGCTCGCCGCCCATGACATGCCGGCGCGCTCCGTTGCCCTCGAGCTCAATGCGGACGCACTGTTCGACGCCGCTCCGGACGTCATTGTCGCCAAGCACATCTCCGGTTTCCCGGTGGCCACCCAGGACGTAGCCCTTGTGGTGCCGCAGGACGTTCCGGCGGACGCAGTGCTGGCGGCCCTCCGGGAAGGCGCCGGCGAACTCCTCGAAGACGTCGCCTTGTTCGATGTCTACGCGGGCCAGGGGATCGAAGACGGCAAGAAGTCGCTCGCGTTCGGGCTGCGGTTCCGTGCCTCGGACCGCACTTTGACCGCCGACGAGGCATCGGCGGCACGTGAGGCCGCCGTCGCCGTCGCCGCAGAGCGATTCGGGGCAGTCCAGCGCTGACGGACATCAACCCGGGGGTCCAGGGGCTGGCTGTTCACATCCAGTCCTTGGACCCTGCCGATTCCGCCGCCATCGAAAAGATCGCGGCGGAATTGCTGTCTCCGGCCGAGACGCTTCGGGCAAACACCATGGCCCCGGCCCTGCGCCTGGAATTCCTGGCCTCCAGGCTGGCGCAGCAAGACTTTGCGGCCACCCTTCTGGGTGTTCCCGCCTCGAAGCTCCAGGCGGCCTACGAGTGCCCGGACTGCGGTTCCGGTCCGGACATCGCGCATGGCCGGCCCGGATACCTGCTCGACGGCGGCCCCGCACCCTTGGCGCTTAGCGCCTCACGGTCGTCGGGCTGGGTGCTGTTTGCCGCCGTCGTACACCCCGGACCAGGGCTCCGGGTGGGCGCCGACCTGGAAAATGCCGCGGGCACGGAGTTCACCGGCTTCGACGACGTCGCCCTCACCGTGCGGGAGCGGCGCCATCTCGACGCGCTGGATCCCGCGGGGCGGCCCCAGGAGCGAGCACGATTGTGGGCGCGCAAGGAAGCCTGGTTGAAGATGACGGGCGACGGGCTCAGGGTGGCCCCGGATTCCCTCGATGTGCTTGACAGGGCGGGGCTGTGGGACCTCGAACTCCCGTCAAGCGCGGGCGGCCGGGATCTTCCGGCCGGTCTGCTTGCCGCCCTCGCGATATCGGCACGCTAAGTCCTTGGACAGGCTGGATTTTCGGGATCAGCCGAAAGCGGGCACCCTTGCCTGGTACAGCCACGGTTCCAGGACACTTCCCGCGTCGAGCCCCGGGACGTAAGTGTTTGCCGCAGCGATGAATTCCTCCGTGGAGACCGAGCTGTGGCGCTTGGCCTCGGTCCAATGGCGCAGCAATCCGAAGAACGCTTCGTCTCCACATGCGCGGCGGACGGCGTGGAGGGCCAGGGCCCCGCGCTTGTAGACGCGGTCATCGAACATGTGCTCCGGTCCGGGATCCCCGATCACGAGGTCCTGGGCGCCCATGTCGAGCTTGCGCCACGCGGCCCTTGCGCGGTTGGCGAGGGACATGACGCCCGCCTCTTCGGACCAGATCCACTCGGCATAGCACGCGAAGCCCTCATGCAACCAGATGTCCCGCCAGCTGCTCACGGTGAGCGAGTTGCCGAACCACTGGTGGGACAGCTCGTGGGCGATGAGGCGCTGCGCGTCCCACGATTGCTCCATGTGGTTCCTGCCGAAGATGGAGAGGGTCTGGGCCTCAAGCGGTATTTCCAGTTCGTCCTCGGTCACCACGGCCGTGTATTCGGCAAAGGGATACGGACCGAAACACTCCACAAAGGTGCGCATCATGTCGGCCTGCCGTGCCAGGCCTTCGCGGGCCTCGGTCAACAAACCGGGGGAGACAGCAACGAACTGGGGCACCGGAGCCTGCCGCAGGGCTTCGGCGTGATGGGCAGTTCCGGCGCGGACCCCACCCGGGGCGGGGCTGAGCTGGTGAAGCCGGTAGCGTCCGATTTGCACGGTGGCGAGATAGCTTGCCATCGGCTCGGCCTGTTCGTAGACCCAGGTTTCGCGGCTTGATTTCCTGCTGTGGGAGACGAGGCGGCCGTTGCAGATGGCGCGGTAGTTGTCGTCGGTGGTGATGCTGATCAAGTAGCTGGACTTGTGCCGGGGATGGTCGTTGCACGGGAACCAGGACGCGGCGCCGTTCGGCTGCCCGGCAACCAGCACGCCGTCTTCGAGCTCTTCCCACCCGACTTCGCCCCACAGGCCCCGGCGCGGCTTCGGGTTGCCGTCGTAGCGGAGTTCAACCGTGAAGTGCTGGCCTGCCCGCAAGCGGTCTTTGGTGGTGATCACGAGGTGTTCGCCGCGCGGGCTGAACTTCGGCACTTTCTTGCCGTCAACCAGGATTTTGGAAGCCTTCATGCCTACCAGGTCGAGGACTACGGAGTCCGTGTCTTCGAGCGTGACGCAACGGAGCACGGCGCGTCCGTTAAGCCGGTTGCTGCCCAGGCTGTAGTCCAGGTCTAGTTCATACCTCTGGACCTGGAATGCCGTGCTCCCATGGTGCAGGGTGTAGGGATCGGCGGCAGTTGTAGTGGTTTCCCGCGCTTGGGGTGTTCCGGGTTCGCTGCGGCTCATGTGCGCTGGCTGCCTCCGTGTAGCTTGTTGTGTCGGGGTCCTCATGGGCTGGTAATTAATAAGCCCCCTTGCCAATCTACGCTACGGCCCGGACCACGGGCTGACGGGGTTGCCCATCCAGTAGGTGCCCGCGGGAACCGTCTCTCCACGCATGACGAGCGACGCCGGTCCCACCGTTCCGCCGGCCCCGATGCTGGCGCGCGGCAGGATCACGCCGTGCGGACCCATCGTGGCGCCGTCACCGAGGACCACGGTGTCGATGCTCATGATGCGGTCATGGAAGAGATGTGTCTGGACCACGCAGCCGCGGTTGACCGTGGAGCTTTCGCCGAGCGTGACGAGGTCGGCTTCGGGCAGCCAGTAGCTCTCGCACCAGGTACCCCGGCCGATTTTCGCGCCGAGCGCCCGGAGCCACCACACCAACGCCGGCGTGCCGGATGCTGAACGCGCAAACCAAGGGGCACTGACCATTTCGATGAAGGTGTCCACCACCTCGTTGCGCCAAATGAACGAGCTCCACAGGGGATGTTCGCCCTCTTTGATGCGCCCGACCAAGACCCACTTCGCGGCCACCGAACTCGCAGCCGCCACGGCACCCGCGGCGAGGATCACGACGCCTCCAAGGACGGCGGCGAGCCAGTAGGAGGTCTCGGTGGCGATCCAGTCGAGGACCAGCATGATGCCGACGGCGATCCCCACCGTCAGCATGACCGGCACCAAGCGGCACAGTTCCCACAGGGCCCGTTTGGCCTTGAGGGCCAACGGCGGGTTGAAGGTGAGGCTCTGATCCGCATTGACGGCAGTCCTGCGCAGCCTGACGGGAGGACTCCCCAGCCAGGAGGTGCCCGATTTGGCCTTGGCCGGCGTGGCGGACAGGACCGCCACGAGTGAGTTCTTGGGAACGCTGCGGCCTGCGGCGGTCATGCCGGAATTGCCCAGGAAGGAGCGTTTGCCGATCTTGGCCGGAGCGATTTTCATCCAGCCGCCGCCGAGCTCGTAAGAGGCCACCATGGTGTCGTCGGCGAGGAACGCGCCTTCGCCGATGGTCGTCATGCGTGGAAGCAGGAGCACCGTGGAAGCTTCCACGTTGCGGCCTACCTTGGCACCCAGCAGGCGCAACCACACCGGGGTGAAGAGGCTGGCGTAGATCGGGAAGAGCAGGTCCCGTGCCATGTCCAGCACACGTTCGGTAGCCCAGACCTGCCAGCCGACGCGGCTGCGGACCCGGTAGTACCCCTCCTTGAGGCCGACGCCGAGCATCCGGGTGGTCGCCAGGATCAAGAGGAGATTGCACAGGAACCAGGCCAATGCCGCCAAGGGGATGGCAGGCAGGAGTTCCGGGAAGGCGTCCTGCAGGGAACTCCTGCCTTGGATGAATGCCAGGATGACGATCGCAGCGACGAATGCCGAGATGTAGGGGATCAGGGCGAGCAGCGCCGAGGCCGCAGCGAATGCCGCAAACCAGAGCCTGCCGATCAGGTGGTGTGACGAAGGGGTCTCGGGCCAGCCATTCTTGGCTTTGCCGCGGCGCTCGGCGGGGGAGCCGGCAACAAGATGCCCGGCCTTGACCTTGCCCAACACCGCGGAGCCGGGCTCCACGCGCGCACCTGCGCCGATGCTGGTTCCCGGCATGAGGGTGCTGCGGGAGCCGACTGTGGCGCCGGCACCTACGTGGATGGCGCCGATGTGGACGAAGTCGCCGTCGATCCACCAGGCAGAGAGGTCCACTTCGGGTTCGATGTTGGAGCCGCTGCCCAAGGAGAGCAGTCCGGTGACCGGAGGCAGCGAGTGCAAATGGACGTTGTTCCCGATCTTCGCCCCGAGTGCCCTGGCGTAGTAGGGAACCCACGGAGCGCTCGCGAGGCTGATGGCGCCTGAAAGGTCCTGGATCTGTTCTGCCAGCCACAGCTTCAAGTGGACTTTGCCCGAGCGCGGGTACGTTCCGGGACTGACGCCGCGCAAAAGGGTTCGCGCGGCCAGAATCGAGATCCCCATGCGTCCCGGCGGGCTGACGAACACCAGCCACGATGCCAGGATCCACCACCAGGACACCACGGGAGCGGCGGTGAAACCGGCGAAGTCGGCCAGTAAGCGGTTGGCGGCCATGAGGTACGTGAGCCAACGCATGCCCACCAGGATGTTGAGGAAGATTCCCATCAGGGTCTGGAAGATCTGCGATTTCCGGGAGGTGGGGCGGACCGTGCGTTCGGCCGCCGGCCCTTGGATGCCGCCTTCCGGCAGTGACTGCCGCGCGGCGTCGATCAAGGCGCCCACGCGAGGAGTTGCATAGATTTCGGCCACCGTGATGGTGGGGTACCGCACGCGCAGCGCCGAGACGAGTTGGGCTGCGGCGAGGGAGCCCCCGCCGTAGGCGAAGAAATCGGCGTCGAGCGAGGTGACGCTGGAGCCGAGGACGCTTTCCCACTGTTCAACCACCCATTGGGCGTCCTCGGGGAGGTTGAGTGGTGCTTTGTCGGCATCCGCGGCGCCCGCGCCGGCCAGTGGCCAGGGAAGCGAATGCCGGTCCACTTTGCCGCTGGTCTTGGTCGGAAGCGAATCGACGACCGTCAGCAGCGGGATCAGCGCGGCGGGAAGGCTTTCCGTGAGCAATTCGCGGGACGCTGCGAGGTCGATGTCCCCTGGTCCGGCCGGAGCCAGGTAGCCGACCAGTATCTGGTTCCCCGCCGCCGTCGTGCGGACCGCAGCCGCGGCGCCGGCGACTCCCGGGAGGGCCTGCAGGGCGGCGTCAATCTCACCGAGTTCGATGCGCCGGCCGCCAAGCTTGACCTGTTCATCCGCGCGGCCCTGGAAAACGAGGCCGGCTTCCTCGTAGCGGACGAGGTCGCCGGAGCGGTATGCGCGTTCCCACCCCAGGGACGGCATGGGGGCGTACTTTTCGGCGTCCTTGGCCGGGTCGAGGTAGCGGGCCAGTCCGACGCCGCCGATGATCAGTTCGCCTGTCTCGCCTTCCGCGACGGGAATACCGGCAGCATCGACGACGGCGAGGTCCCAGCCGTCCAGCGGCAGTCCAATCCGCACCGGGCCATCCCCGCCTAGGGGAGCCGCGCAGGCCACGACGGTTGCTTCGGTGGGGCCATAGGTGTTCCACACTTCGCGGCCGTCAACGGCGAGACGCTCTGCGAGTTCCGGAGGGCAGGCTTCGCCACCGAAAATGAGCAGGCGCACGTTTTCGAGGGCTTCCGCGGGCCACAGGGCCGCGAGTGTGGGAACGGTGGAAACCACCGTGATGCCGTGGTTGATGAGCCACGGGCCAAGGTCCACGCCGGAACGCACCAAGGCGCGCGGGGCCGGGACAAGGCAGGCGCCGTGCCGCCACGCCAGCCACATTTCTTCGCAGGAAGCGTCGAAGGCCACGGAAAGGCCGGCGAGGACCCGGTCCTGCGGTCCGATCGGATCCTGCTGGAGGAAGAGCCGGGCTTCGGCGTCGACAAAGGCGGCGGATGAACGGTGTCGCACTGCCACACCCTTCGGCGTGCCGGTGGACCCCGAGGTGAAGATGACCCAGGAATCGTCGTCCAGCCCGGGTGCGCGCGGAGTCGGGTGCGGTGTGGGGCGGTCCGCGGACACATCGATCCTGCCGCCCTTGGTGACGACGGCAGACACTTTGGCTTCTCCGAAAACCAGCCGTGCCCGTTCCTCGGGATCGTCCGCGTCCACGGGCACATAGGCGGCCGCAATCGAGAGGATCGCCAGGATGGCAATGTAGAGATCGTTGGATCCGGAGGGAACCCGGACGCCGATCTTGTCCCCGGGGCCCAGACCGGCTGCGTTGAGCGTTGCAGCAAAACCGTGTACCTGTGCCATGAGTTCTGAATAACTCAGCGACTTCTGCCCGTCGTCGAGGGCAGAAGCCTCCGGAAATGCCAGGGCCGTGTCGTGGAGGATCTCCACGAGCGTGCGCGCGGGCGGGGCGGCTGCTGAACCTTGCAGCTGGGGCAGATGCACCGCTTGGAGTTCCAGGCTGTCCGCCGGGATTTCATGTTCCTGGGTCACGTTCGAAGCTTCTCGGATTGAAGTGAACAAAAAGTGTCAGCGGCCGCGTGACCGTTGCCATGGCCTAGCCCAATGCTAAGTGAAAAGCCAACGTGCTGTTTATTCGATTATGGGAGCAACAGTAGCTTGCCGGTGGTGTTGCGGCCCTCCAGGTCGCGATGGGCCTGGGCTGCGTCGGCGAGCGGGTATGTTCCGCCAATCCGGACTTTGAGCGCGCCGCTGGCGGCAGCGCCGAAGACTTCAGCCGAGCGCCAGCGCCGCTCCTGCGGGTTCTGGAGGAAATGGCCAAGGGTGGGGCGCGTCAGGGACAGCGATCCGCCCGCGTTCAGCCGCTGGGGATCGAAGGGTGGCACAGGCCCGGAAGCCGCCCCGAACAGGACGAGCGCGCCGCGGACGCGCAAGCTCGCGAGGGAACCGTCAAAAGTATCCTTGCCGACGCCGTCGTACACCACGTTCACGCCCGTGCCATCGGTGAGCTCGCGGACCTTGTCCGCAAATCCGGTGTAGCGCAGGACTTCGTCCGCGCCGGCTTCCCGGGCAAGGGCTTCCTTCTCGTCCGAGGAGACCGTGGTGATGACGCGTGCGCCCCGGGCCTTGAGCAACTGCGTCAGGATGAGTCCCACGCCGCCGGCGCCGGCATGCGTCAGGACGGTCTGGCCCGGTTCCACGCGGAAGGAAGAGTTGATCAGGTAGTGCGCGGTCATTCCCTGCAGCGGCAGTGCTGCCGCTGTGTGGTCGTCGACGCCGTCCGGCACGGGAAGCGCTTTGTCGGCGTCTACGAGGGTGTACCCCGCGTAGCTGCGGGATCCTTCAGCCGTAGCGACCCTGTCTCCGACGGCGAAGTCCTCGACGTCGGGGCCGATGGCCTCCACGGTGCCTGCAGACTCGGAGCCGGGGGTGAACGGATACTCGACCTTGTAGGTGCCGCTGCGCTGATACGTGTCAATGAAGTTCACTCCGGCGGCTGCAACTTTGACGAGGAGCTGTCGCGGGCCAGGAACCGGAACCTCTGCTTCGGTGAGTTCGAGGACTTCAGGTCCTCCCGCTTGCCGGGCAATGATCGCTTGCGTCATGGGTCTCCTTCTCCGTCGAGGCACTTTCGTGCCCGCATTCACACAACCATCCTAGGGAGCGGAGTCCGTCGAGTGTCCAGTCAGCTGCTGGGGGCCGTGGTTCGCCGTAACGTGGCCCGTGGCCTTCCGGGCGCGTCAGCCCCTGCCGTGCGCGGATGCGACGGGGCAGTCAAAGCCGCGGCCTGCGGCGAGTCCTACCTCGTTGAGGTACCGAACGACGATGCCGTACGACTGCATCAACGTGGTTTCCGTATAAGGAATGGAATGCTTTTCGCAGTAGCTCCGAACGATCTCCGAAGCGCGGCGCAAGTGCGGGCGGGCCATGTCCGGGAACAAGTGGTGCTCCGCCTGGTGGTTGAGGCCGCCCAGGAGGATGTTCATGAACGGGCCGCCGGAGATGTTCCTGGCGGTCAGAATCTGGCGGCGAAGGAAATCGACCCGCGAGTCTGCCGGGAGGACCGGCATGCCCTTGTGGTTCGGGGCGAAGGAAGCACCCATGTAGAAGCCGAACACCATGATCTGGACGCCCAGGAAGGCAAATGCCATGCCAAGCGGAAGGAACGTGAAGGCGAGGACCGGCAGCGCGAGAAGCCGTGCCAGGAGGATGGGGGTTTCCACCCAGCGGTGCTTGATGGCTCCGGGCCGGAAGATGTACATCAAGGACTCCCACTGCAGGCTGATGCCCAGCAGCAAGAGGAGCGGGAAGAAGAACCAGCCTTGCCTGCGGGTGAGGAACGCGAAGCGTCCCTGCCTGCCGGCAGCGGCTTCAACATGGAATGCCAGGGCTCCGGTTTTGATGTCCGGGTCCTTCGAAATCACGTTCGGGCTGTTGTGGTGCGCGCCGTGCTTCTGTTCCCACCAGGCATAGCTGATGCCGGCAACCGAAGTGGCCAGGATGCGGGCGGACCAGTCATTGGCCCTGCGGGACGCGAAAATCTGGCGGTGGCCGGCCTCGTGGGCAAGGAAGCTCAACTGGGTGCAAAGGATGCCCAGGGCCGCGGCGATGAGGAGCTGGTACCAGCTGGGCCCAATCAGCGCGAAGCCGAACCAGGTGCCGGTCAGCAAGAGGACCAGGGAAGCGAAAACGCTGATGTAAAAACCGACGCGGCGCTTCAAAAGCCCTTCCGCGCGGACCGTCTTGAGCAGTTCGGAATAGCTAAGAACGACGGCGTTGGGTGGCCGGACGCCCTTATGAGGACGTTCCGTGGTGGAGGTCTGTGACATATGCAGTTGCCCCGTAATACATAACGGGCAACGCTGCAACCGACGATCGGCTGCACGGTCTAGATCACCCTCTATTCAGCATACGCTCCCAAAGGGGTTGTGCCGAGACGGGCTGCTTCCGGGAGTGGCTCGAAGAAGCTCCGGAAAAGGGCGTGCATAAATATCGGCAACCATGAATAGTTTTGCTGTATAGTCGTGCCATGACTATTTCTGTTGCCGTCTCCGGTGCCAGCGGCTATGCCGGGGGAGAGGTGCTGCGCCTTCTGGCAGGCCACCCCGACGTCACCATCGGTGCCATCACTGCGCACAGCAACGCCGGTTCCAGACTAGGGGAGTTGCAGCCGCATCTCCACGGTTTGGCCAGCCGGATTCTCGAAGACACCAGCGTGGAAAACCTCGCCGGTCACGACGTCGTGTTCCTGGCGCTCCCGCACGGAGCCTCGGCTGAGATCGCAGCGCAGCTGCCGGAAGGCACGCTGGTGATCGACGCCGGCGCGGACCACCGGCTCGAAGACCCCGCAGCCTGGGAAAGGTTCTATGGCTCCGCCCATGCGGGGACCTGGCCGTACGGGCTGCCGGAACTTCCCGGCCAGCGCGACGCCTTGAAGGGAGCGAAGCGGATTGCCGTTCCCGGCTGCTACCCGACGTCGGCCCTCCTTGCCCTCACGCCCGGCTTCGCCAACAAGCTTCTCCAGCCGGACGACGTCGTGATTGTTTCCGCCTCCGGTACCTCGGGCGCGGGCAAGGCGGCCAAGGTCAACCTCATCGGTTCCGAAGTCATGGGTTCCATGAGTCCCTATGGCGTGGGCGGCGGCCACCGCCACACCCCGGAGATCGAACAGGGACTTTCCAACGCCGCGGGTGAACCGGTCACCGTGTCCTTCACTCCCACCCTCGCGCCCATGAGCCGGGGCATCCTGAGCACGGCAACAGCCAAGGTCAAGCCCGGCGTCACCGCTGCGGAACTCCGCAGTGCCTGGGCTGAAGCGTACGACGACGAACCGTTCGTCCACCTGTTGCCGGAGGGCCAGTGGCCCACCACCAAATCGGTGCAGGGTTCCAACCACGCCGTCATGCAGTTGGCCTTCGACGAGCATTCCGGCCGTGTGGTTGTCACGTGCGTCATCGACAACCTGACCAAAGGGACCGCAGGCGGCGCCGTGCAGTCCATGAATATTGCCCTCGGCCTGGACGAATCCGCCGGCCTCAATGTCCAAGGAGTTGCCCCGTGACCATCACCGCCCCCCAGGGATTCCGGGCCGCAGGCGTCAAAGCCGGCATCAAGGCCTCGGGCAACCCGGACCTCGCCCTCGTCGTCAACGACGGTCCCCTGAAAGCCGCAGCAGCCGTTTTCACGTCCAACCGCGTTGCCGCGGCGCCGGTGCACTGGTCGCGCCAGGTTCTCTCCGACGGGCGCGTCGACGCAGTGGTGCTGAATTCCGGCGGCGCCAACGCCTGCACCGGTCCCCAGGGTTTCCAAAATACGCACGCAACCGCAGAGAAAGTGGCAGCCGTGCTCGGGATCTCCGCCTCCGACGTCGTGGTTTGCTCCACCGGACTCATCGGCGAGCAATTGCCCATGGACAAGATCATCCCTGGCATCGACGCCGCGTTCGCCGAACTTTCCGAGAACGGCGGTTCCGCTGCCGCCACGGCGATCATGACGACGGACAGCGTGGCGAAGGAAGCAGTCTTCACCGGGACCGATGCCGAGGGCAACACGTTCACGGTCGGGGGCATCGCGAAGGGCGCCGGCATGCTGGCGCCGGGCCTGGCAACCATGCTCGTGGTGCTCACCACCGATGCCCAGGTCCCGGCGGAAGAGCTCGACGTGGTGCTCCGCGACGCGACGCGCGTCACCTTCGACCGCACGGACTCCGACGGCTGCATGTCCACCAACGACACCGTGGTCCTGCTGGCCTCCGGGGCCTCCGAGGCCATGCCGTCCGCCGAGCAGCTCGGTGCCGGGGTCACCCACGTGTGCGCCGAGCTCGCCCGCAAGCTGATCGGTGACGCCGAAGGTGCCAGCCACGACATCGCCATCCGCACGTTCAACGCGGCGAGCGAGCGCGACGCCGAAATCGTCAGCCGTTCGGTGGCCCGCTCCAACCTCTTCAAGACTGCCATCTTCGGCAAGGACCCCAACTGGGGCCGCGTCCTGTCCTCGGTGGGCACCACCGACGCCGTCTTCGAACCGGACCGGCTCAACGTCTCCATGAACGGTATCCAGATCTGCCGCAACGGCAGCATCGGCGACGACCGCAACCTCGTAGACCTCGAACCCCGCGAGGTGCTCGTGGAAATCGACCTGCAGGCCGGCGACGCCGAGGCCACCATCTGGACCAACGACCTCACGCACGAGTACGTGCACGAGAACAGCGCCTACTCGAGCTAGACGGGATGACCATGACTGCGCACACCCGGGAAAACACATCCATCGGCGCCGATTCGGCAAAAACTGCCCAGGACAAGGCAGCGACCCTGATCGAGGCGCTGCCGTGGATCCAGCGGTTCGCCGGCACCACCATGGTGATCAAGTACGGCGGCAACGCCATGGTCAACGAGGAACTCCGCCGCGCCTTCGCCGAGGACATCGTCTTCCTGCACCACGTGGGTATCCACCCCGTCGTCGTGCACGGGGGTGGCCCGCAGATCAACTCGATGCTCGGCCGGCTGGGCATCGAATCCGAATTCAAGGGCGGCCTGCGCGTCACCACTCCCGAGGCCATGGACGTTGTCCGCATGGTGCTTACCGGACAAGTGGGCCGCGAACTCGTGGGCCTCATCAACTCCCACGGACCCTATGCCGTGGGCATGTCCGGTGAAGACGGCGGACTCCTGCGTGCCGTGCGCACCGGCACCGTAGTGGACGGCGAGGAAGTGGACCTGGGGTTGGTGGGCGAAGTGGTGGGTGTTGATCCCACGGGTATCGAGGACATCCTCGCAGCCGGCCGCATCCCCGTGATTTCCACGGTCGCACCCGAGATCATCGACGAGGGCGACGGGACGGGCTCCACAACGGGGCAGGTCCTCAACGTCAACGCGGACACGGCCGCAGCGGCGGTCGCCTCGGCACTGGGCGCATCCAAGCTCGTCATCCTGACCGACGTCGAGGGCCTCTACGCCAACTGGCCGGACAAGTCCTCGCTTATCTCCTCGCTGACGGCGACGGAGTTGCGCGAGATGTTGCCGCGCCTCGAGTCCGGCATGATCCCGAAAATGACGGCCTGCCTGAAGGCCATTGATGAAGGAGTGGAACGCGCGCACATCGTGGATGGCCGCCTGCCGCACTCCATGCTCCTGGAAACCTTTACGACCGCGGGCATCGGAACCCAGGTTGTCCCCGACGAGGAAGTGAACTCATGAACGAAACCGTTGGTTTGAGCCCGACCGCCGTTACTGCGGAACCCGCCGCAACCACGCTTGTTTCCCAGAGCACTGGAAGCGACTGGCTGGCCCGTTACGCTTCCTCGCTCATGGGCGTCTTCGGCACCCCGCAGCGGGTCCTGGTCCGGGGTGCGGGTGCCCTCGTGTGGGACGCCGACGGCAAGGAATACCTGGACCTCCTCGGCGGGATTGCGGTGAACGCCCTGGGCCACGCCCACCCGTTCGTCACCTCCGTCATCTCCAGCCAGCTGGCCACCCTGGGCCACGTCTCCAATTTCTTCACGAGCCCCACGCAGATCGCGCTCGCGGAGAAGCTCCTCGCCATCACCAAAGCTCCTGCCGGCTCCAAGGTGTTCTTCGCCAACTCCGGTACCGAAGCCAACGAGGCCGCGTTCAAGCTGGCGCGGCGCAACAGCTCTGGCACGCGCACCAAGATCATCGCCCTGGAAGGTGCTTTCCACGGCCGCACCATGGGTGCGCTGGCCTTGACCGCCAAGGAAGCGTACCGGGCGCCGTTCGAGCCGCTGCCGGGTGGAGTCGTCCACATCCCGTTCGGCGACATCGAGGCGCTCCGTGCCGCCGTCGACGAAACCACTGCCGCGGTGTTCCTGGAGCCCATCCAGGGCGAAGCCGGCGTCCGCCCGCTCAGCGTCGAGTACCTGCAGGCGGCCCGCGAGATGACGAGCAAAGCAGGCGCGCTGCTCATCCTGGACGAAGTCCAGACCGGCGTCGGCCGAACGGGCAAATGGCTGGCCAGCGAAGACGCCGGAATCGTCCCCGACGCCGTGACGCTCGCCAAGGGCCTGGGCGGTGGCTTCCCGGTCGGCGCGCTCATCACCTTCGGGGAGCCGACGTCGTCGCTCCTGACCGCGGGCCAGCACGGCACCACCTTCGGCGGGAACCCGGTGGCCACAGCCGCCGCCCTCGCCACCCTGCATGCGATCGAAAGCCAGGGCGTACTGGAAAATGTGCTCAGCGTCGGCGCGCGGTTGCGGGCCGGACTGTCCGACGTCGACGCCGTCACCGAAGTGCGGGGCGAAGGCCTCCTGATCGGTTTCGACCTCGACTCCGACATTGCGCCCGCCATGGTGACTGCTGCCCTCGACGCGGGCTTCATCATCAACAGTCCCGGCCCGCGCACCATCCGGCTGGCTCCGCCGCTCATCCTGACCGCCGAGCAAGCCGACCGCTTCCTCGACGCGCTGCCAGGCATCATCCAGGCCGCAGCCGAAACCGCTGCACCCCTGAACGCTGCACCACTGACCGCTAAGGACGCACAGTGAACGCCACCCGTCATTTCCTCAAGGACACGGACCTTACTCCGGCCGAGCAAGCCGAGGTGCTCGAACTCGCAGTCCGGATGAAGGCCGCCCCGTACAGCATCCAACCGTTCGCGGCTGCCGGCAACGGGCGCAAGACCGTCGCCGTGATCTTCGACAAGACCTCCACCCGTACCCGAGTGTCCTTCGCCACCGGCGTCGCCGACATGGGCGGCAACGCGCTCATCATCAATCCGGGCGAGGCGCAGATCGGCCACAAGGAATCCGTGGAGGACACCGCCAAGGTCCTCGAACGCATGGTCTCCACCATCGTGTGGCGGACCTCGGCGCACTCCGGCCTCGTAGCCATGGCCGAAAACTCCAAAGTTCCCGTCATCAACGCCCTCTGCGATGACTACCACCCCTGCCAGTTGCTGGCAGACCTCCTGGCAGTCAAGGAGCACAAGGGCGAACTCAAGGGCCTCACCATGGCCTACCTGGGCGACGCCGCGAACAACATGGCCAACTCCTATCTGCTGGCAGGCGTCACGGCGGGCATGCACGTCAGGATCTCGGGTCCGGAAGGCTACCTGCCGGCCGCCGACATCGTGGCGGCGGCCGAGGAGCGCGCCGCCGAGACCGGCGGTTCCGTGCTCATCACCACTGACGCCGCGGAAGCCCTCGACGGCGCCGACGTCGTCGCTACGGACACCTGGGTGTCCATGGGGCAGGAAGCAGAGAAGGAAGCGCGGATGGAGCTCTTCCGCGGGTATTCCGTGGACGAGGCCGCCATGGCACACGCCGCACCGGACGCCGTCGTGCTCCACTGCCTGCCCGCCTACCGCGGCTACGAAATCTCCGCGGGTGTCATCGATGGACCCCAGTCGATCGTCTGGGACGAGGCCGAGAACCGCTTGCACGCCCAGAAAGCGCTCATGGCCTGGCTCATGCACCGCTCGGGACTCGCGTTCGTCGACGGGCTTTCCCCCGTTGAGGGCACCGGAGAGAGCACGTTCTAGTGTCCACCCATCCTGCGTCGCAAGGCGCCAGCCCCGCCACCAAGACCGCCCGCCAGGCGCGGATCACCGCGATCCTGACCGGTCAGTCGGTGCGCTCGCAGGCCGAACTCGCGGCTTTGCTGGCCGACGACGGCGTGCAGGTCACCCAGGCGACCCTCTCCAGGGACCTGGTTGAACTGGGGGCGGTGCGTGTGCGCGGCAAGGACGGTGCACTGGTCTATGCGGTGCCCGGCGAGGGCGGCGACCGCAATGCAAAAAGCGGCGTCACCCAGGAAATCCTGGACGCCCGCTTGTCGCGCCTCTGCGGCGAGCTGCTGGTCACTGCCGAGGCCTCGGGCAATATCGTGGTGCTGCGGACACCGCCGGGTGCCGCCAACTTCCTCGCCCTGGCCATCGACCACTCGGTAATGCCGTCTGTATTGGGTACGATCGCAGGCGACGACACCTTGCTTTTGGTTGCCAGGGATCCCGACGGCGGCGCCGAACTGGCAACGCGCTTCCTCCAGCTGGCCCAGGAAGCCGGACCGGGGAACTAGCCGAGACCGGCAACTGAGCCCTTCTGACCTGTTCCATCCGGGCCTTCGGCCCGATCCAAGCATTTGACTCAAAAGAACCAAGCAACAACAAAGGAGCACTCTCGTGACTGAGCGCATTGTTCTGGCCTACTCCGGTGGCCTTGATACTTCCGTAGCCATCGGCTGGATCGGTGAAGCCACCGGTGCCGAGGTCATCGCCGTGGCCGTCGACGTCGGACAGGGCGGCGAGTCGCTGGAGACCATCCGCCAGCGCGCCCTCGGCTGCGGCGCCGTCGAGGCCTACGTGGCCGACGCCCGCGACGAATTCGCCAACGAATACGCCATGCCCACGCTGAAGGCCAACGCCCTCTACCAGGGCCACTACCCGCTGGTTTCGGCGATCTCACGCCCCGTGATCGTCAAGCACCTCGTCAAGGCCGCCCGCGAATTCGGTGCCACCACCGTTGCGCACGGCTGCACCGGCAAGGGTAACGACCAGGTCCGCTTCGAGGTCGGCATCCAGACCCTGGGCCCGGACTTGAAGTGCATCGCACCCGTCCGCGACCTCGCCCTGACCCGCGACAAGGCCATCGCCTTCGCCGAGGAAAAGGGACTGCCGATCGAGACCACCAAGAAGAACCCGTACTCGATCGACCAGAACGTCTGGGGACGCGCCGTCGAAACCGGCTACCTCGAGGACATCTGGAACGCCCCCACCAAGGACATCTACGACTACACGGCCACCCCGGAATTCCCGCCGGCGCCGGACGAAGTCACCATCACCTTCGAAGCCGGCGTCCCGGTGGCCATCGACGGCGTCAAGCGCACTCCGCTCCAGGTCATCCAGGAACTGAACCGCCGCGCCGGCGCCCAGGGCGTTGGCCGCATCGACGTCGTCGAGGACCGCCTGGTGGGTATCAAGTCCCGCGAAATCTACGAGGCGCCCGGCGCGATGGCCCTCATCACCGCCCACAAGCACCTCGAGGACGTCACCATCGAGCGCGAGCAGGCCCGCTTCAAGGCCACAGTCGGCCAGCGCTGGTCCGAGCTGGTCTACGACGGCCAGTGGTTCTCCCCGCTCAAGCGCTCCTTGGACGCCTTCATCGAGGACACCCAGAAATACGTCTCGGGCGACATCCGCATGGTCCTGCACGGCGGCCAGGCCATCGTCAACGGCCGCCGTTCCGACACCTCGCTCTATGACTTCGACCTCGCCACCTACGACACCGGCGACACCTTCGACCAGTCGCAGGCCAAGGGCTTCATCGAGCTCTGGGGAATGTCCTCCAAGGTCGCCGCAGGCCGCGACCTGCGGGTTTCAGGAAAGTGAGTCAGCAGCAAGGCCCACGGACGCCGGGGTCCCCGGCCGAGCGCAGCGAGGTTGGGGAGCGTTCGGGGATCAAATCTGAAGCGACAAACACCGGCGCGCTGTGGGGCGGCCGGTTCGCCGGCGGCCCTGCAGATGCGCTTGCCGCGCTGAGCAAGTCCACGCACTTCGACTGGCGGCTGGCCCGCTACGACATCGCCGGCTCCAAGGCGCATGCCCGGGTGCTGCACAAGGCCGGGCTGCTCGACGACGGCGAACTCGAAGGCATGCTCGCGGCGCTCACCCTGCTGGATGACGACGTCGCGAGCGGCGCCTACAAGCCTGCCGAGAGCGACGAGGACGTCCACGGTTCCCTCGAACGCGGTCTCATCGAGCGCGCGGGAACCCACTTGGGCGGCAAGCTCCGGGCAGGCCGTTCGCGCAACGACCAGGTGGCCACGTTGGGTCGCATGTTCCTGCGCGACCATGCCCGCATCATCGCCCGTGGCGTGCTCGCCACGATCGATGCCCTCGTGGAGCAGGCCAAGGCCCACCAGGGCGTTGCCATGCCTGGCCGGACGCACTTGCAGCATGCCCAGCCTGTCCTGCTGAGCCATCACCTGCTAGCCCATGCCTGGGCGCTGTTGCGCGATGTGCAGCGGTTCCAGGACTGGGACAAGCGCGCCGGTGTATCGCCGTATGGTTCCGGAGCCTTGGCGGGTTCCTCGCTCGGCCTGGATCCCGAGTCCGTCGCTGCGGACCTCGGATTCTTCTCGGCGGTGCACAACTCGATCGACGGCACTGCCTCGCGCGACGTCTTCGCCGAGTTCGCATGGATCTGCTCGATGATCGGCGTGGACCTGTCGCGGGTTTCCGAGGAGGTCATCCTGTGGGCCACCAAGGAGTTCTCCTTCGTGACGCTCCATGATTCGTACTCCACGGGGTCCTCGATCATGCCGCAGAAGAAGAACCCGGATGTCGCCGAGCTCGCCCGCGGCAAGGCAGGGCGCCTCATCGGCAACCTGACCGGGCTGTTGGCGACGCTCAAGGGCCTGCCGCTCGCGTACAACCGCGACCTGCAGGAGGACAAGGAACCGGTTTTCGACGCGGCGGATACCTTGGAAGTGCTGCTCCCGGCTGTTTCCGGCATGATCGCCACGCTCACCTTCAACACCGAGCGCATGGCATCCTTGGCCCCGCAGGGCTTCGCGCTTGCCACGGACATCGCAGAGTGGCTCGTCCGCCAGGGCGTCCCGTTCCGGGAGGCACACGAGCTCTCCGGTGCCGCGGTGAAGCTGGCCGAAGGACGCAGCGTCGAGCTGTGGGACCTGACGGACGAAGAGTACGCGGGCATTTCGGCGCACTTGACTCCCGAGGTTCGCACAGTGCTCAGCACCGAAGGTTCGCTCAACAGCCGCAACTCCCAGGGCGGAACGGCCCCGGCCGCCGTCGAGCGCCAACTGCTTGCCCTCGAAGCGGAACTCGCAGCGGTACGCGGCTACGCCGGGTAACAACAATGGGCCCACGCCCGCAGGGTTCCCTGGCCGAGCTTGCGAGGCTAGGGGGCGGGTGGGGATTCGCGGCGGTGTTTTTCGCAAACGCTGCCGCGAAATGCCCGCCGTTGTCAGTTAATCGTCGTTAACAGCGGTTAACTCTGTCGGATACTATGGCGCTATGACCGAGATCACTACCTCAGCGCTTCTTGCCGAGCTCCACAAAGCAGCCGGCACTGTCACCGACGTTGTCGCCAAACTCGACGACGCCGATGTCGCAGCTCCCTCCGAGCTGCCCGGGTGGACCCGCGGCCACGTGCTGGCTCACATCGCCGGCATCTCGAATGCCATGGCCAGGCAGCTGGAATACGCCGCGCGCGGCGAGACCATCGACATCTACGACGGCGGCTACGAGGGTCGCACGAAGGCCATTGAGCTGGCGGCGAGTCACAGCCTCGCCAAACACCGCGACGCCACCGAAGCCGCCCTTGCCCGGGCCCTGAGGGCCTTCGACGGACTCGTGGAGTCCGGCTGGAACACCCGGATCAGCTTCCGGAACGGAACCGTGCTCGACGGCGGCCTGGCGCTTTGGCGCGAACTCGTCATCCACGTCACGGACCTGGGGATCGGCCGCGGCCCGGAAGCCTGGAGCCGGCAATTCTGCGAGCACCTCTTTGATTTCCTCTCCGCCCGTGTTCCGGCCGACCAGAAGTTCGTTCTTCAGCCCCTTGGCCTCCCGCAACTGGTTATCGGCTCGGGCCGGCAGTCTGTCGCCATCAACGGCATGATCACGGATATCGCCGCCTGGCTCGCCGGGCGCACACCTACCCTGGGGAGCCTGCGGGCCTCTGCTGACGCGGACGGTGTTGACTTGCCTGAGCTTCTCCCGTGGCCATCGAGCGTTCCCGCGGCGCACTAGCGCCTCCGCGTTTGCTTGCGGCTGCCCGCCACAGATGCATCGTGGCGTAAGAACGCCACGGGCTCACGGTGCGGAAATCGGCAGGCAGGTCTTCCGCTGCCGCGAGGTTCTTGAGGCCGTTCCGGACCGCTGCATCGTTCGCCAGGAAGACGTCCGGGTCGCCGATGACCCGCATCGCCACGTACCCCACGGTCCATGGTCCGACGCCGGGCAGCGGCAACAGTTTGTCCGCGAGCGTTTGGGGGTCGTCGCCGTAGTCGAAGTCGAGGTCCCCGCTGGCCATGGCTGCTGCCGCGGCCAGCACGGAATCGATGCGCCGCTGCGGACCCCTCAGCAGTTCCCGGCCCGAGGTGGCGATCTCCGCGGCCGTGGGAAACAGGCGGTCCAGGCCCAGTGCGTGTCCTGCGTGCCCTTCCGGCAGGCGGGTTCCGGCGTCGGAAAGGTGGCTCAAAGCGGTCCGGGCGGCGGCCACGGTGATTTGCTGGCCGATCATCGCGCGGATCAACAGTTCCCGGGGGTCCACGGCACCCGGGACCCTGATCCCCGGAGTATCGCGGGCTGAGGGGCGGAGCCGGGCATCGGAAGCCAACGCCTCGTCCACGGCGACGGGATCGGCGTCGAGATCGAACAACCGCCGCACCCGGCTCAACAGCACGGGAAGGTCGTGGAGATCCAGGGTGCTGACGGCGAGGGTCAGCGCGCCGCCGCGCGCCCCGCCGTCGTACTCCACGGTGAACACGGCGTTGCCGCGGGGCAAGCGGAGGGTCCGCGTGTAACTTGCGGGACCCGCCAGCTCGACACCGGGAACCGCGCGGGCCGCGAGGAAATCGAAAATCCCCGTATCGAACGGCTCCCGGTAGGGGAGGTTCAGGGTCAGGGACGTCGCCTCGCCAGGCTTGCCGTGATGGCCCGGGGGATTCGCGGTGGCCCGGAGCGCGGTGGGAGTCAGGGCGAAGACTTCGTTGATGGTGTCGTTGAACTGGCGGACACTGTTGAAACCGGCGGCGAACGCCACGTCCGAGAGTTTCATCGAGGTGGAGACCAGGAGCGTCCTGGCGGTCTGGGCCCGGCTGGCCCGCGCCAAGGACAGCGGCCCGGCGCCGAGTTCATGGCTGAGGATCCTGTTGAGCTGGCGGGAGGAGTAGCCCAGCCTGGTGGCGAGCCCTTCGACGCCGACCCGGGAGATCGCGCCGTCGTTGATGAGCCGCATGGCCCTGCCCGCGACGTCCGAGCGCAGGTTCCACGCGGGAGTGCCGGGGACCGCCTCCGGAAGGCAGCGCTTGCACGCCCTGTACCCGGCTTCGTGGGCCGCGGCCGAGGTTTCGTAGAACGTCACGTTTTCCGCCTTGGGCGTCCGTGCCGGGCACGACGGCCGGCAGTAGATGCCCGTCGAGCGCACAGCGGTGAAGAACTGGCCGTCGAACCGGGGGTCCCGCGCATCGATGGCACGGTAGCGTTGCCAAAAGTCCATGACTTCATCCTGTCAGCTTCCCCGGGCCCTTCCTAGCGGGAATCGGACATCGCCGGCGGCGGATCCGATTGACTGATTTTTTGCTAGGGTCTGGGCATGACAACGCAGCGCCAATCCACGGAGGCCATCCGGGCGATTCTTTCCGGAGATCCGCGGGACGTGGCCCCTTTGCTCCTCGGCGCCGTGTTGAGCCACCGGACTCCTGAGGGCACGGTGTCCGTCCGGCTCAGCGAGGTGGAAGCGTATCTGGGTCCGCGGGACTCCGCCCAACCCGACCCCGGATCCCACACCTTCGGGGGCCCCACCGCCCGGAACGCTCCGATGTTCGGTCCCGCAGGCCACCTGTACGTCTACTTCACCTATGGCATGCACTATTGCGCCAACATCGTCTGCGGGCCCGACGGCGTTGCGTCCGCGCTGCTGTTGCGGGCAGGGGAGGTGGTGGCCGGGCAAGCCTTGGCGCAGTCCCGCCGTCCGGCGTCGAGATCGCTGAACGATCTTGCCAGCGGGCCGGCGCGGCTTGCCTCCGCTTTGGGACTGACCACGGCGGACAGCGGCCGGGATGCCTTGGCTGCACCGTTCAGCCTCGACCTTCCGGCAAGCCCGGCGGTGCCACCGGCAATCACGAGCGGCCTCCGGGTCGGAGTGTCGGGCGACGGCGGTTCCGCCGCCTACCCGTGGCGGTTCTGGCTCTCCGGCGATCCCACGGTGTCGCGCTACAAGCCCGGCCGCAGCCGCGCCGTCGAGAAGCCCTCGTAGGAGGCCAGCGAAGTACCCGTCACGCCGCGTGTTCGCTCCGGGCCGGTTCCGCGACATACGCACAGTGGTTGTCGGCCAGTTCGAAGGGCGCGAGGCGGCCAAGCAACGCCTCGCGCACGTGGGGCCATTCCTCGCGCAGGATCGAGAAGACGGCGGTGTCGCAGCGGCTGCCGTCCGGAGCGAAGCGGTGCCCGCGCAGGGTGCCCTCGTAACTGGCGCCGAGCCCGCTGGATGGCCGCAGCGCTGCGCGTATTCCGGGCGTCGCAGCGGAAGGCAACGCGGTGGACGTCCAGCACATCGAAGGAGTACGCCAACAGCAGGTGCTTCGCGGCGGGATTGACATGGCTGCCCCAAAACGGTCGCCCGTAAAAAGTGCCGCCGATTTCCAGGCGCTGCTGCCGCGGACTGTACTCGCACAGGGACGTGGTTCCAAGCAGTGCTCCCGTACGCTGCTCGACGACGGCAAACGGCATGGTTGCCGGATCTTCGAGGCGGGCCGCGAAGAGTTCGGCCAATTCCGCGGCGCTCAAGGGCTGGTCGGCGGCCATGCCGGACCACATCCCGGAGTCCACGAAATCGAAGAGCGGACCGGCATGTGCGGGGGAGAGCGGGACCAGGCTGATGCCGTGTCGGGTCAGGGCAACGTCGTGCTGCATTGCAGCATTGAAGCACCACTGGGTGCGGATGGAACAGCTCAGGAGGTTAGCGCCGGGTGAACATTGTGTGACGCACCGGCGGGCGGGCAGTTTCACGCACGTCAAGCAAAACCGCTGTAGAATGGACGGTCCGTCTTTTTCGATAGGGGAACGTTTCGATGCACGACGCTGATTTGATCCACGAGCGGGAGTACGTGGCCGGTCTCTACTCGCGTCTGGATGAGCTGCGGGAGGAAAAGCGCCAACAGCTGGCGCAGGTCCGGCGCGCCGGGGCGGTGGGCACCATGCAGAACGTTTCCGAAAGGGACGCCTTCGCGGCACTGTACGAGGACCGCCTCGCCCAGCTCGACGCCGTCGACGACCGTCTCGTGTTCGGGCGCCTTGACCTGGACAGCGGAGAGGCGCAGTACATCGGGCGCATCGGATTGTCCACGGCAGACCTCCAGCGGCTCATGGTCGACTGGCGTGCGCCGGAAGCCGGCCACTTCTACCAGGCGACCGCCTTCGACCGGCAGGGGGTCCGCCGTCGTCGCCACCTGATCCTGCAGGGCCGCGAGGTCAAGGCGATCGAGGACGATGTCCTGGATGCCAGCATGCTGGCGGACAACGCCTCGCTCCAGGGCGAGGGCGCACTTCTTGCCGCCCTCAATTCCAAGCGGACCGGCCGCATGTCGGACATCGTCGGCACCATCCAGTCCGAGCAGGACCGGATCATCCGTTCGTCCATGTCGGGTGCCTTGGTTGTCCAGGGCGGTCCCGGCACGGGCAAGACGGCCGTCGCGCTCCACCGCGCCGCCTACCTGCTGTACACCCACCGTGACCGTTTGAAGTCCGCGGGCGTGTTGCTCGTTGGACCGTCGTCGTCGTTCATGCACTACATCGAGCGGGTGCTGCCGTCCCTCGGCGAGACCGGCGTCGTCATGGCGAGCCTTGGCCGCCTCATGCCCGGCATCCATGCCGTCCCGGAAACCGATCCCGACGTCGCAGCGCTCAAAGGCAAGCTGAATATGGCCGACGTGATTGCCAACGCCGTGGCCAACCGGCAGCGGACTCCCGCCGAGGACCGCATCCTCGAAGTCGATTCGCGCAAGCTCACGCTGTCCGTGCGGCAAGTCCGCCGCGCCCGGGACAGGGCACGCGCCACCGGCAAGCCGCACAACGAAGCGCGCGTGACGTTCGTGAAGATCCTGTTGCGCGAACTCACGGAGCAGCTGACGGAGATCGTCGAGGAATCGAACATCGGCAACAATGCCGACCGTTCCTACCTCGCCGAAGACGTCCGCTCGGCACGCGACGTCAGGATCGTCCTGAACCTTTGCTGGATGCCCATGACGCCCGAGAAACTCGTTTCCGAGCTCTTCAGCAAGCCAGCCATCCTGGAAGCCTGCACCCCGCACCTCACCCCGGCCCAGCGTGCCCTCCTGCTTCGTCCGGCGGACGCCCCGTGGACGGAAGCGGATGTTCCACTGCTCGACGAGGCCGCCGAGCTCCTGGGCGAGCTGGATCCTGCCGCCGGTCGGGGGCTGGCACAGCAAGAACACGACCGTGCCCGCGACATCGCCAACGCCAAGCAGACCCTGGTCAACATGGAGGCCATGGGTGTGGACGTATTGATGACGGCCGAGGAACTGGCGGACCAGAACCAGGAGCGCGAAACGCGCCTGACCGCGGCCGAACGTGCCACGAGCGACCGTTCGTGGGCGTTCGGACACATCGTGGTGGATGAAGCGCAGGAGCTCTCGCCCATGCAGTGGCGGCTGTTGGTCCGCCGCTGCCCGCTGAAGTCCTTCACGATCGTCGGCGACATCGCCCAGACGAGTTCCTCCGCCGGTGCGAATTCCTGGCAGAGTGCGCTCGCGCCGTCCTTCGGGGACCGCTGGCAGCTCGAAGAACTCACGGTCAACTACCGCACGCCCTCGCAGATCGCCGAAGCGGCAGTCCGTATGGCGAACCGCGCCGGCCTCGTCGTCTCGGCACCCAAGGCCGTCCGGGAAGGCAAATGGTCGCCCATCGTGGATCGCGTGGACGAAGCCGGGATGGTGGACCGCCTCGTCGAGGTCCTTCCGGAGGAACTGGAAGCGATCGACGGCGGCCTTCTCGCCGTGATTGCCGACGGCGCCCTCTTGCCGCGCGCCGCAGCCGCCCTCCGTGGGGTCTACGGACACCGCGTGGGCACTGGAGCGGGCAGCTACTCCCAGGACATCGTGGTCATCAGCCCCAAGGAAGCCAAGGGCCTGGAGTTCGATGGTGTCGTGGTCCTTGAGCCTGCGGCCATGCTGAACCATGAACATGGGAAGGTGGGCGATCTCTACGTCGCCATGACCCGTCCGACGCAGCGGTTGCGCCTCATCACGGCCGCTCCATTGCCCGCGGGTATCGAGCGCTGAGCCATGCAAGCAGGCCGAACGTCAATCCTGCTAACTTAGAACTCGTGTCACACGTAAACAACCTCGAGTCCCAACACAACGACCCGGGCTTTGCCAACATCTGGCAAGAGCTCAAATGGCGCGGCCTGATCCACGTTTCCACTGATGAAACGGAACTGGAAAAGCTTCTCGCCGGGGACCCGATCACGTATTACTGTGGCTTCGACCCCACCGCGCCGTCCCTGCACCTCGGCAACCTGGTCCAGCTCCTGCTCATGCGCCGCCTGCAGTTGGCCGGCCACAAGCCGCTCGGCCTGGTGGGCGGCTCCACCGGCTTGATCGGGGATCCGCGCCCGACGGCGGAACGCACCTTGAACACCAAGGACACCGTTTCGGAGTGGGTCGGCTACCTTCAGGCCCAGGTCCGCCGTTTCCTCAGCTTCGAGGGGGACAACGCGGCGCGCATGGTCAACAACCTTGACTGGACCGCGCCCTTGAGCGCCATTGATTTCCTGCGGGAGATCGGCAAGCACTTCCGGGTGGGCACCATGCTCCGCAAGGATGCCGTTGCTTCCCGTCTCAGCTCCGACGAGGGCATCAGCTACACCGAGTTCAGCTACCAGATCCTGCAGGGCATGGATTACCTCCAGCTCAACCGTGACTACGATTGCGTGCTGCAGACCGGCGGCTCGGACCAGTGGGGCAACCTCACGAGTGGCACGGAGTTGATCCGCAAGGTCGATGGGAAGTCCGTCCACGCCTTGGGGACGCCCCTGATCACCAACTCGGATGGCACCAAATTCGGTAAAAGCGAAGGCAACGCCATTTGGCTCGATGCCCACATGTGCAGCCCCTACGCCTTCTACCAGTTCTGGCTCAACACGGCGGATGCCGACGTCGTTGACCGCCTCAAGGTCTTCACTTTCCTTGGCCGCGCGGAGATTGAGGAACTTGGAGCCGCTGTTGCCGAGCGACCGTTCGCCCGCGAGGGCCAGCGCCGGCTCGCCTACGAAGTCACGTCGCTCGTGCACGGAGTGGACGCGACGGAGAAGGTGATTACCGCTTCGGCTGCGCTGTTCGGCAACGGCGATCTCTCGGTTCTGGACGAAGTGACCTTGGCGTCCGCCACTGCCGAGCTGCCGTCTGCCTCGATCGGCGCAGATGGCTTGGGTATCGTCGACCTCCTGGTTGCGTCCGGACTCTCCGAGAGCAAGTCCGCTGCCCGACGCACGGTAGGGGAGGGCGGCGCCTACGTGAACAACAACAAGGTAACCGACCCCGACGCCGTGATCGACCGGGCGGAACTGCTTCACGGCCGGTACCTGTTGCTGCGCCGCGGGAAGAAGAATCTGGCTACTGTCGAAGTGGCTGTCTGACTCCGAGACGGACTATTGCACGCCCCTCCGGGCCGACTTGCGCGGCTCCGGGGGAGCGTGTATCGTTTTCTGAGTCGCTGCCGCTGAAGCGGATAAATTGCGGCAAAATCCCATTGAATGTGAATAATCCGATGTAGACCGAAAATCTGGAATCGGATGATTTATCGACTCTGTGGGGAAATTCGATTCCGTTGGGTGAATTTCCGGAGAAATCCTGGATTTGCAAAGTGGAAATGAATGAAATAAAGTAGAAACATCGCAGCGAGGAAATGCGGAACAAATTCAATTGAATTTTTTCCGAGAAGTAATCGGATTGTGTCTGTTGTTTGAGAACTCAATAGTGTGCCAAGTTTGTTGATACCGATTTGTTTTTATGGATTGGTTGATTTTGCCGGGCCTTGTCCGCCCCTGTGGGTGGGGTCTGGTTTTCAGCTGGTTTCAAATTTTGTGCAGCCGTTCTGCCGTTATTTCCGGTGGTTGTGGTTGTGTCTGTTTTTGTTTTACTTCAACGGAGAGTTTGATCCTGGCTCAGGATGAACGCTGGCGGCGTGCTTAACACATGCAAGTCGAACGATGATCTCCAGCTTGCTGGGGGGATTAGTGGCGAACGGGTGAGTAACACGTGAGTAACCTGCCCTTGACTCTGGGATAAGCCTGGGAAACTGGGTCTAATACCGGATATGACCATTCCGCGCATGCGGTGGTGGTGGAAAGCTTTTGCGGTTTTGGATGGACTCGCGGCCTATCAGCTTGTTGGTGGGGTAATGGCCTACCAAGGCGACGACGGGTAGCCGGCCTGAGAGGGTGACCGGCCACACTGGGACTGAGACACGGCCCAGACTCCTACGGGAGGCAGCAGTGGGGAATATTGCACAATGGGCGCAAGCCTGATGCAGCGACGCCGCGTGAGGGATGACGGCCTTCGGGTTGTAAACCTCTTTCAGTAGGGAAGAAGCGAAAGTGACGGTACCTGCAGAAGAAGCGCCGGCTAACTACGTGCCAGCAGCCGCGGTAATACGTAGGGCGCAAGCGTTATCCGGAATTATTGGGCGTAAAGAGCTCGTAGGCGGTTTGTCGCGTCTGCTGTGAAAGACCGGGGCTCAACTCCGGTTCTGCAGTGGGTACGGGCAGACTAGAGTGATGTAGGGGAGACTGGAATTCCTGGTGTAGCGGTGAAATGCGCAGATATCAGGAGGAACACCGATGGCGAAGGCAGGTCTCTGGGCATTAACTGACGCTGAGGAGCGAAAGCATGGGGAGCGAACAGGATTAGATACCCTGGTAGTCCATGCCGTAAACGTTGGGCACTAGGTGTGGGGGACATTCCACGTTTTCCGCGCCGTAGCTAACGCATTAAGTGCCCCGCCTGGGGAGTACGGCCGCAAGGCTAAAACTCAAAGGAATTGACGGGGGCCCGCACAAGCGGCGGAGCATGCGGATTAATTCGATGCAACGCGAAGAACCTTACCAAGGCTTGACATGAACCGGTAACGCCTGGAAACAGGTGCCCCGCTTGCGGTCGGTTTACAGGTGGTGCATGGTTGTCGTCAGCTCGTGTCGTGAGATGTTGGGTTAAGTCCCGCAACGAGCGCAACCCTCGTTCTATGTTGCCAGCGGTTCGGCCGGGGACTCATAGGAGACTGCCGGGGTCAACTCGGAGGAAGGTGGGGACGACGTCAAATCATCATGCCCCTTATGTCTTGGGCTTCACGCATGCTACAATGGCCGGTACAAAGGGTTGCGATACTGTGAGGTGGAGCTAATCCCAAAAAGCCGGTCTCAGTTCGGATTGGGGTCTGCAACTCGACCCCATGAAGTCGGAGTCGCTAGTAATCGCAGATCAGCAACGCTGCGGTGAATACGTTCCCGGGCCTTGTACACACCGCCCGTCAAGTCACGAAAGTTGGTAACACCCGAAGCCGGTGGCCTAACCCTTGTGGGGGGAGCCGTCGAAGGTGGGACCGGCGATTGGGACTAAGTCGTAACAAGGTAGCCGTACCGGAAGGTGCGGCTGGATCACCTCCTTTCTAAGGAGCACCATTTTCGCCTCTGGGTCTGTCTGCATGGATGGTCCGGGGGTGTGTGGAAGCAAAGCCCATTGCGCAGGCGTCTGTTCTGCGGTGGGTGCTCATGGGTGGAATATCAGCAGATAGCGGCCGGTTTGTTTTTTCCTGTGTTTAGTACGGATGCTCTTTGGGTGTTCTGGAACGGTGCGGGCGGGGATGGGCTGGTTTTCGTGTTTGGCACACTGTTGGGTCCTGAGGCAACAGGGCCGGTTGTGGGGGGTGCGTGGCCTGTTCGGGTTGCGTGGTTTCCTTGTGCCGGGTTTGTGTGTTTCTGGTTTCCTGGTTGCATGTCCTGTGCGTGTCCGGTTGTTCTTCGT
>NZ_JARVRG010000003.1:0-16831 GCF_030209795.1 Arthrobacter sp. efr-133-R2A-63
TCGTGCAGAACCAAGACGCCGCCAGGGTCAGGTTCTTCGGCCTGGACGGGACCATCTCCCTGGGCATCGCCCTGCTCATCGCCGCGGTCGGCGGTGGAGCCCTGGTCGCCATATGGAGTTACCCAGCCCAGAGGCGTACCGGTCTTTTTGAGAAGGTGAGATCGTCTTTACGCCCGTTGCTGATGTGGGCGGCGGTCGGGGTGGGCGTGTCGGGCAGTGCCGAGGGTGGAAGTTGCTCTGACTTTTTGTTCGGCAGCAGGGGTGCAAAGAAGGCGCCCAGTTCCGCCGTTGCGGTGAGAGGCAGGACGTTTGCCACGTACTGGTCGGGGCGGACCACCACTACGACGCCGCCGCGGTCCAGGCCGCGCAGGTCGAAGATGTCCGAGGCGGGATCCGTGGCGTAGACCTTCTCGTGGTCCGTGAGCTGGAAAGGTCCGACTTGGGGTTTGAACACTGCGGGAACGGTGTTGATGTCGATGCTCGTGTGGTCCTGCTGGTAGATCACCTTCAGATCGAACCATGCGTCGGGGTCGGCACCTTCCGGAGTGGCGGCGAGCGGCGATTCGGGTGAGTTGGCGATCCAGTCGGCAAACTCTTCGGTCGGTGACGCGGTTCCCGTTTTCGGGGTTTGGGGTGTCGCGGGGTCGGCGAAGACATAGATGCGCCAGCGGCCGTCCGCCGGTGCGTGATGGCCGAGGTGCATCGGGTTGCTGTCACCCACCCGCACGACAGGCGCGGACTTGAAGCGCTTGCCGATGGGGAAGCCTGTTGCAAGGTGCTGGTGTTCAGGGGCGGCCACCAACACTGAGGGAGCGTACTCGGTCATGAATCCGGCCGGGAACTCGGCGGTGCGGACATAGAAGTCCTCAAGCTCCGAGAGGTCTTCGAACTCCTCCGGCTTTCTGGCCATGAGAGTTGACCATTCCTTGTCGAAGTCGATGAGATTCTTTGCCACCACCTGCCGCTCTTCGGAGTAGGTGGACAGCAGGCTTTCAGGGCTGCGGCCCTCGAGAACGTGGCCGAGCTTCCAGGCGAGGTTGAAGCCGTCCTGCATGGAGACGTTCATGCCTTGGCCGGCCTTGGCGCTGTGCGTATGGCAGGCATCGCCGGTGATGAACACCCGGGGGGTCCGTGCCCCGCGGTCCTCCGGCCGGACGTCGTCGAAGCGGTCCGTGAGCCGGTGGCCCACCTCGTACACGCTGTGCCAGGCGATGTTGCGGACGTCGAGGGTGTAGGGGTGGAGGATCTCGTTGGCCTTGCGGATGATTTCATCGGTGGACGTGCTGCGCACGGCGCCCTTGTTGCGAGGGTCCACCTCGCCTAAGTCAACATACATCCGGAAGAGGTGGCCGCCTTCGCGTGGGATCAGCAGGATGCTGCCGCCGGTTCCGGACTGGATGGCGCACTTGAGGCGAACATCTGGGAAGTCCGTGACTGCCAGGACGTCCATGACGCCCCAGGCGTGATTGGCCTGGTCTCCGGCGAGGGTGCAGCCGATGGACTCGCGGACCTTGCTGCGTGCACCGTCGGCGCCGATAACGTATTTGGCTTGGACAATGCGTTCCTGCCCTTCGTGGGGGCCGGAGGTGTGGAGCAGGGTCACGGCGACGGGGTATTCTCCCTCGTCAGCGACGCTCAGGGAACGGAACTCAAAACCATAGTCGGGGGACATCCGTGTGGGCGAATTGGCCATGAACTCGGCGAAGTAGTCCAGCACGCGGGCCTGGTTAACAACGAGGTGGGGGAATTCGCTGATGCCAGCGGCGTCATCCGGGGTTCGGGCAATGCGGATGATGCGCGAGGGGTCCGTGGGGTCGGGCTTCCAGAATGCCGTCTCGGCGATCCGATATGCCTCGGCGATGATCCGCTCGGCGAATCCGAAGGCCTGGAACGTCTCTACTGTGCGGGTCTGAATGCCGTCGGCCTGGCCAATGGCGAGCCTCCCGGGACGGCGCTCCATGATGCGCGTGACGACACCTGGGAATTGGGACAGTTGCGCGGCCGCGAGCATGCCGGCGGGCCCGGTGCCGACGATCAGCACGTCGACCTCGCTGGGAAGCTCAACTGGCCGGTTGATGCCGACTCCTGCTGCCGGCTGGATCCGGGGGTCCCCGGATACATAACCGTGATGGTGAAACTGCACGGGAAATTCCCCACTTCGTTGTAAGTCGGTCAGCGTCGAAGCTCTTCAGAACTAGACGCGCGTATCTGAAATTTGACTCTCCGCATCTGCGATGCCCCGCCCAATGCCTGTGTCCCTTGAGGTACTCGTCCAGCTGCGACTGAATCAGCCACGGTCAGGGCGTGCGCGGGAAGTCAGTGGTAATCCGGATTCACGGCCCTGCGCAGGCGACAATGCTGCACCTTTAGCTTGTCCGTGAGGGCTGTTGCTCCACCGACGCAATGAGGCGGTGGCTGAATTCTTGGGCCACTTGCAGATGCTCGGGTTTCATGGCACAGGATCTCAGGACAGTGGTGTAGTCACTATCAACCACGACCCATGGATGCTTCCTCGCAAGCCACTTGCTGTCTACCCGATACAGTGCCAAGTGCCAGCCGTCCCGGGCCATGGCCGCGAACGCATCCTCTGTTGCCGCAGATATTTGCCCGGTGGTAGGACGTCGAGGGAAGGCACAAACGATGTCAAGTTCGGGTTCGACCACGAGCTCGGCGCCGTCGGCGGCTCTGATGATGCCAGCTATCTGTAGTGCGGCCTTTCGGCCGTCGGCAATAATCGATCCCATTCCCTCGCGTGACAATCCCAGAGCTTCAACCGTGGCCCAAAATGCGGCGGCGGACGCTCCCGCCCTGGAGCACTCCAGGCTGATCTCCCCAAGATGGAGGTCTGAAGAAGTGAAGTAGGTGTAGGGGGAATTGTGCGAGTAGAGCCTGCCGACGGATGGGTCAGCGAAGAGCACAGATCCGCATCCGTACGGTTGAAGTCCGTGCTTGTGTGGATCTACGACGATTGAATCCGCCCGGCGTATGGCCAGGAAGGGGGCAGGATCAACGAGCGGTTCCGGACCAGTGGCCAGGAGCGTGTGAAATCCTCCATAAGCTGCATCGATATGCAGCCGGGCTCCGAATTCGGCCGCCAGGTCCGCGGCCTCATGGACCTGGTCCAGTGCACCAAGACCGGTCGTGCCCAGAGTCACGACAATGGTCCCGACTCCGCCTCGTGCCAGCCTAATCCTCAGATCCGCCATTGAAAGGCGGCCGAGGTCGTCTTCCGGGATGGTTTCGTGCGGGGTTCCGAGCAACCGGCACATGCGCTCGTGGGTGTAGTGGGCGTTTGTTCCGGACAGTATGACCTTGCCTGGATGCAATTCCCTGGCAACCCAGAGTGCCTCAAGGTTAGCGATAGTACCGGACGAGGTCAGATGGCCCAGATGTTCCTCATAACCGAACATTGCCGCAAGTTTGGCCACGACTTCCTTTTCGAGGACCGCGGTGGCCGGGCCTCCGTCCATGGCATGGTTGTTCGGATTGATCAGTGCCGTGATGGCCTGCGCAACCCAAGCCACAGGGTGCGGGGGCTTAAGGAGTTGGCCGATGTACTTTGCATCCCCGTACGGATACATGTTGGCCAGCCGTTCAACCAGGGAAGAAAGCGCAGCTGTGCCTGATGAGTCAATTGCTGGTCCTCCGGCCCATAAAGTGGAATACGCCTCCAAGTCTTTGGCGCGTTGCCGTAGCTCCTCGATCACGGTGTCGTCCAACCGGACGTCTTGAGCCCTCATGAGTATCTCCTATAGCTCTAGCTGGTTCGGGGAGTCGGGTGGTGCAGCAACAGCTTGCGCAGCAGTTCGGCGAGGATCGACGCTTCGGTTTCGGTGAGCCCCGCGGCCCAGGCCTGCTCGCGCTGGTTGTTGATCCGGAAGAGATCGGCCACCGTTTGCTCGCCTTCGTCCGAAAGCTGCACCACGGTTTTGCGTTTGTCCTCTGGATCCGGTTCTCGGGTAACGAGCCCGCTCTTCTCCAAGGTGTTGAGCAAGCTGGCTATGGAAGCCGTGGAAACGCTGGACAGCCGGGCCAGTTCGTTTGGGTTAACCTGCCCCACCGACTTGATGGTGAACAGCAGGCGGTAGCCGGCAAAGCTGATGCCCATGGGGCGGTGCACCGAGACTTCCATGTCCGTGGTCATCCTGTTGGCGGCTCGGATGAGATTGAAACACAACGCCATGGCGGACGAATTGACGTCCGGGTACAGCTCAAGGGCAGCGGCACGGGCCAGTGATTCGTATTCGGATGACCCTATGCGCTTCATCTTCTGGGCATTGGCAGTCATCCGGAAGGGTTCCTCAGCGGTTGCAGAGTCATCCGCGGCTTCAGCGATCACACTATCTCCAATAACGGTCAGAAGGTGGCAGGTTTATTTGCTAGAAGTCTAGCGTAAATTCAGTAACTGCGCCACCTAGAATTGAAGGTAGTCGGAGAGGCTCGTCCGCCGCCGACCTAATAACGGGAGAAGGCAAGCATCAAAATAGTTATCGGATTCTGATGGCAACGGCTAGATGCTGCTCCGGCTACCTCAATGAATGAGCACACCTCGGACAGGGGAGCCTTCGACGAGCACTGTGCCTAGATAGCTTTCGGGCCCGAACAAACAAGCTAGATGTCTAGTCTCTGGATCGATCACTAGCGAAAGACGAGCTTCCGGGTAAGGTCGGTGGAACAGCAGAGTCGCCCTTTGTGAGCCACTGGACACATCCAGTCCCCAGCACCCGAGCGAACGCCCGGTACTACGCGCTGCGACGGTGAGCTTTGCTTTGATTGTTCCGTCATTGGACATCACGGACTTTGTCTCCGCTAAACCACTGGCCAGACCCTTGGAGGCAACCCGCATAACGCTGAAGGTGCGTAACGCTCTTTCATAGCGAACTCCTGTCGACCAACGCGCCCACTCTGGTCAGGTAGCGGTTTGTTGCGTTCCCACGAACATGCGCGCTTCGGAGAAGGATTCGTTGGACGCGATGGCGATTGGATTCTTTTCCTCGCGTTCGGTGAGGACCTGGAAGAGATGTTCGGCCCCCGCGGCGGTCCAGTTCCATATACCCCAGTCTCGTCAATGCACAGCATCTCGACCCGGCCATAGCGGGCAATGGTCTTGGCGAGGACTTTCTCGTCGGTGGACTACGCGCCCGAACACGGCGTGATCGCGTTCACCGTCCCGGGAATGGCAGCCTTCATCGAACGCCAGCCCAAATCAGATTTTTGCTTGGCCGATAGTCCGCCCGCGCCGGACTAGGCCGATCTTCGACCGATCGAACGAGTGATCGAGGTGAGCGTTTGAGTCCTCAGAGTGAAGGTTGCAACCGCCCGTCTTTGTTGCTTGCCAGACGATATGGGACCGCGGTGTTGCCTATCATCGTTCGTATACCGGCGGACTTCGCCACCGAGCCTCATGCGCGTCGGTGTGCGCTTCCAAGTTATTCACCGGCAAGCGCCGACTGTGAGGGAAGGCGAAGTGGGGCGCCCTCTACGCTGGCGAAGGACCACGCCGACCGCGGCCGCGGCCAAGGCGATGAGGAGCGCGCTTGCAATCAGTCGCCCCGCCGGAGCGGTGGACGCGCCTGAAGCGCGACCAGGGTGCGCGGCATCGCGCTTGTTTCGCGATTCCGCTACTGGGGCAATCGGGTGTCCTGATTCCTCGCCTTCGTCCGTCGTCTTTGTGGCTGCCGGAGTCAGGTGCTGGCTGCGGGTGCTGTTTTCGGACCGGAGGATACCGCGCTTGCGCAGTTCGCTTTCGACTTCAGGGTCCGGAGCAGCTGCGATGCTGTTGGCGGCTACCGCTGCGGGGAGATCTATAAGATAGGGCTTTCCGTAGGCCGCCTCAGATGCCACGGCATCCAGCCAGGCTCCCGGTTGCCTGGACAGGCCGCGCTCGGCGAACGCCTTGGTCAGCATCTCCTTGATTTGCGGCAGGCTCGTGCCACGGGCACGTCTGACAACGTCAAAGATGGCCAGCTGTCGCTGCACGTTATTCGGATTCGCTTGCGTTGGGCTTTCCACAGCCGGCCTCCCTCTTTGGACGGCCCGCACGCCTGCTGGTGCGTGATACCGTTCTGTGAAATTTTGGTTTTCGAGCTGTCTTTTGGTGCTAGGACGCCCGGCACCTAAGGATGTCGGGGGAGAGGTGCAGGGACGGGATTGCGCGGCCTGGCCAAGGCGTCGGTTCCCGGAAAGATTGGATGTCTCGACCGGTTCTTGCCCGCACGTCGGTCCTTCAGTTGCTTTAAGGAGTGCTTTGTCCCGTTGGTACCGCCTCATTCCAGCGGGACACTTCTTCGTACACTGCGGGGAGTTCCGGAGCGTCATCTGGCGGGGTGCACAGTGCCGGCCCCTTTTGGGCGGTGTGCGTCAGGGTGCGCGCGGCTGGGCGAGTCGATGGGCTGTTTCGAGCAGGGCGGCGTGGACGAAGGCCTGGGGAAAATTGCCGCGAAGTTGGCGTTGTTCGATGTCGTATTCTTCGGTGAAGAGTCCGGGGGAGCCGCAGGCGGACCGGTTGCGTTCAAAGAGCCTGACCGCTTCCACGGTGTTGCCTTGCTGGTGCTCCGTAAGTGCCAGGTTGAATCCGCAGAGGAGGAAGGCGCCTTCGGAATGCGCCAGGGGACCTGGCCCGTGCCGGTACCTGTAGACGTATCCGTCGTCGAGGAGTTCTTTTCTCACCGCCTCGGCGGTGGCGAGGGAGCGGGGGTCGCGGGCGGGCAAGGCTCCGCGGATGGCGGGAAGAAGAAGTGCGGCGTCGATCCTGTCGTCGGCGGGTGATCGTGGCCACCTGCCGCTGGGATGGGTGCACGTGGACTGGGTGTGTGTGAGGATCAGACCGGCCAGTTGGTCCAAAGCGGCGGCGTGTGTGGCAGGGGCGTAGCGGGCGATAGCCTTGAGACCGGCGACGCAGCTCAGGCGGGAATGGGTCCACCGTTCGTTTCCGAGTTCCCAGATGCCTGCATCGGGAACGTCCCACTTTGCTTCTATGGCTGCCACTGCCTGTTCGACGGCGAGCCAGTGCACCGTGTCGAGGTGGTCATGGCGCGCGGCTGTAGCAAAAAGCAGCAGGGCTTCACCGAAGCTGTCCAGTTGAAACTGTTTGTTTACCCGGTTGCCCACGGTGTCTGTGCCGCCGGGGTAGCCGGGAAGGTCGAGTGTGTGCTCGTCCGGTACCTTGCCGCCGGTGACGGTGTAAGCGGGCTTGAGGTTGATCCCGTCTGCCAGCAGACGCTCGCTGACGAAGTGGACGGCGCTGTCGAGCAGGTCGGTGGCCGCCCCTGCTCCGGCTGCTTGTCCGGCGAAGCATTGGTCCCGGATCCAGGCGTAGCGGTAGTCGTAGTTGCGTTTTGCCTTGGCTCGTTCCGGCAGGCCCAGGGTGGCGGCCGCGACCATGGCCCCTGTCGAGCTGGTCATCCCGCGCAGGACCGCGTATGCTTGGCGCGCGTCGTCAGGAGCGACAGTCGCGTCCATGGCAGGAACCGAAGCGGCCCAGGCTTGCGCGGTAGCAGCCCAGAGATCGGCGGGTCTCGGCGGTCTTGACGGGAGGGGTTTGCTGGAGAGTTCCAGCACGAGGTGGTGTTCCCCTCCGGGCCCAAGCTGAATATCTTGCCTGAGCATGCCGTCGATCACGTTTGCCTGGCCCATCCCGCTGATCCGGAGCCTCATTCCGGCGCCGCTGGCACCTGACCACACTCCGTCGTTGGACCGAAAGAAATCCACCCCGTTCCGGCCGAATCCGGGCCGGGGTTGAAGGAGGATCCTTACCGGAGCGGTCCCGGAGATGAGTCTGATGTGGCGCATGAGTACAGCCATCGCGGGGTCCCCGGGCATGGCGAGGGCTTCGCGGCATTCGACGATCCCGTCCGTCGTGACCCAGCGGCTGTTCCAGATCAGCGTGCCGTCATCGTAGTGTCCTCCCCAGACATACCGCGGGTTGACGGGAGTCACGGCAAACACCCCGGAACCGCCCACCAGGGACGAAAACACTGCGGGGCTCTCCCACCGCGGGGCGCACATCCAGACCACGTCCCCGCGCGGCCCGATCACGGCGCCGCGTTCCCCGTCGCCGATCAACGCGTAGTCGCGGAGAACGTGGACAGGAAAGAGGGAGCTGCTGCCGTCGGAGTCGATTCCGGATTTCATCTGGCTATGCCTGGATCCGGTATTTTTCGGCGTCCCGTGCCCGCAAGGTGAGTCCGTTGCCTGGCCGGTCGTCCTCGGGCCGCACACTGCCGCCCTGGGGGTCGCCTGTCCCGTCGAAGAACATGTCCTCGATCCGGACGTGGTCGTGGAACCATTCCAGATGACGGAAGTTCAGCGTGCCTGCAGCTGCGGGGACGGTCAGGTTGGGGGCGCAGTGTCCTGAGACTTCCAGTCCGTGGGCCGCCGCCACCGCACTAGCACGGAACCACTCCGTGAACCCGCCGCAGCGGCTCACGTCCACTTGGAGGCAGTCGACGGCGTCGGCCTCGCACATCTGCTGGAAATAGAAAAGGGTAGTGCCGTATTCGCCTGCTGCGACGTCGGCTGTGATGGATCGCCGGACCTGGCGAAGTCCTGCGAGGTGATCGCTGGACACCGGTTCTTCGAACCAGGCCACGTCCTGCTCGGCTGAGGCTTCGGAAACCCGTACGGCTTGTTTCGCGGTGTAGCCACCGTTGGCATCGACGAAGAGTTGGACGCCGGGGCCGATGGTTTCCCGGGCCTGCCGGATCCGGGCCAGGTCGCGGACTGTGTTCGTGCCGCGGTCCTGCCCGATCTTGATTTTCACCCGAGGGATCTCCTGATCACCGGCCCAACCCGCCAGCTGGGTGCGGAGCTGCTCTTCTGAATACGTGGTGAACCCCCCGCTGCCGTAGACCTCCACGTGCGCGCGGGCTGCGCCGAAAAGCCGATGCAAGGGAAGGCCGAGGATCCGTGCCTTGAGGTCCCAGAGGGCACAGTCGACGGCGGAGATGGCGTAAGCGGCCAGTCCGGGGCGTGAAGCGTTACGGACGGTCCGGGCCATGGCTTCGGCCGCAGCGGGGACGTCGAAGCTGTTGAGGCCGACGACGGCGGGCTCGAGGGTGTCCCTGATCAGCGCTGCGCAGGCTGCCGGCGCGTAGGTCCAGCCGATACCGGTCCACGCGCCGGCTGTGGCCTGCACCAGGACCATCGTGGTGGCGTCCCAGGTGTAGGTGCCGTCGGCCTCGGTGGTGCCGGTCGGGACGGTGTATGCCGAGACGTGAAGGGACTTCAGGGTAAGCGTTGAATCGGTCACGGCCATCAATCGTCCCCGTGCGGCAGGAATTCCTGGGCCTTGGTTTTGAGTCCTTCCTTGATGAGGCCCCAGGCGCTGTCGTCGCCCTTCAAGACAGCCTTGGCGCTGTTGAGGGCCTGCTCGAAGGTTGCGTGGGGCGGAATTGGAGGGACGTCGGGGTCGGTGCGCACATCCAGGACGGTGGGCCGGTCTGCGGCGAGGGCTTTCTCCCAGGCGCTCCCGAGCTCGTCGGGGGTGTCGACGTTGATGCCCTGCAGCCCGAGGCCGGACGCGAAGGCAGCGTAGTCGACGTCGGGCAGGCTCTGCGATTCACGGAACGCCGGGACACCGCCCATGGCCCGCATTTCCCAGGTGACCTGGTTCAGGTCGTCGTTGTGCAGGACCGCTACGATCAGGCGGGGGTCACTCCACTCGTGCCAGTAGCGCTGGATGGTGATGAGCTCGGCCATGCCGTTCATTTGCATGGCGCCGTCGCCGGCGAAGGCGATGGCGGGCCGTTCCGGATGGGCGAATTTTGCCCCAATGGCGTAGGGGACCCCGGGTCCCATGGTGGCCAGGTTGCCGGACAGGGATCCTCGGACGTGGCCGTGAAACATCAGCTGCCGGGCGTACCAGTTGGCCGCGGAACCGGAGTCTGCCGCGACGATCGCGTCCTCCGGCAGCCGGTCGGAAAGCTCCGAGAACAGCCGCATGGGATTGATCGGGTTGGCTTCCACCATTGCCTCGGCGCGCATGGTCTCCCACCACCGGGTGATCTTGGATTCAAGGTCGGTGCGCCAGGCCCGGTCCTCCTTTCGTTGCAGATGCGGAATCAGCGCCCGCAGGGCGGCCGCGGAATCGGCAACGATGTTGAATTCGTACGGATAACGCAGTCCGATCATGCCTGGATCGATGTCGATCTGGACACCGCGTGCCTGCCCTTCTTCCGGCATGAACTGGGTGTAGGGGAAACTTGACCCGATGGTCAGGAGCGTGTCGCAGTCGCGCATCATTTCGTAGCTTGGACGGGTGCCGAGCAGGCCGATCGATCCGGTGACATATGGCAGATCGTCCGGCAGGGAGTCCTTGCCAAGGAGCGCCTTGGCAACCCCTGCACCTAGCAGTTCGGCGACTTCGCGGACTTCCGCCGCGGCACCACGTGCGCCCTGGCCGATCAGTATCGCCACTTTGCTTCCGTGGTTGAGCAGCTCGGCTGCGCCACGGATCGCGTCGTCGTCGGGCTGGATTTCAGGCCAGCGCATGTCGAGGCTGGACGGAACCATTTTGAAAGCGTGGGTCGGTGGCGTGTACTCCAATTCCTGGACGTCGGACGGGATAATGACCGCTGTCGGTGTGCGTTTGGCCAGCGCTATCCGCAGGGCACGGTCCAGGACGTTGGGAAGTTGCTCGGGAACCGTGACCATCTGGACATAGTCCGAGGCGACGTCTTTGAAGAGGCTGAGCAGGTCGACCTCTTGCTGGTAGGAACCGCCCATGGCGCTGCGTGCTGTCTGGCCGACGATCGCCACCACCGGGACGTGGTCCAGCTTCGCGTCGTATAAACCGTTGAGCAGGTGGATGGCGCCGGGGCCGGAGGTGGCCATGCAGACTCCGGCCTTTCCGGAGAATTTGGCGTAGCCGACTGCTTCGAAGGCGCACATTTCTTCGTGTCTGGCCTGGACGAACTTCGGCTCATTGCCGGCCTTTCCGAAGGCGGCGAGCACCCCGTTGATGCCGTCACCGGGAAAAGCGAAGACTTTGTCCACGCCCCATTCACGGAGCCGGGCGAGCAGGTAGTCGGCGACCGTTTGTGATGCCATGATCAATCTTCCTTTCCTGTGCTTAGTCTTTCGGCGGTGCGTGCCGCGACCGCCATGATCGTCAGTGCAGGATTCGCGCTTCCCTGGGTCGGAAGCACGCTGCCGTCGGTGATGAACAGGTTCGGGACGGCGAAACTGCGGCACATCGGGTCCACCACGCCGTGATGCTCGTCGGCGGCCATCCGGGCTCCCCCCACCAAATGCGCGAACCGTTTGATCGTGATGACTTCGTCGGCACCGGCTGCCTTCAGGATCTTCTCCATGACGGCCTGGGCGGCACCCATCAGCTGCCGGTCGTTCTCGCATTGGCTGTAGCTGAACCGGGCAACGGGCAGCCCGAACCGGTCGTTTTCGTCAGCCAAGGTGACGCGGTTTCCTTCCAGCGGAAGAAACTCGCAGAGCGCACCGAGGCAGGCCCAATGCGGAAAATCGCTCATATACCGCCGCAGCTCCGCTCCCCAGTGCCCTTGGGTTGACATGCTCGGCCCATGCAATGGGTAGCGGGGAGACGGTCTGGATGGAAAATCCGCGCTTGTAAGGCTTGCCGGGGTCCGTTTCGTAGAAGTCCTCAGTGCTGACTTCAGGTGGGGGGGCCTTCCACATGCGTACTTCGGCGTCGAACCGGCCCGCCGTTTGCGGTGCTCCTTGGACCATCAGGTAACGGCCTACCTGGTCGAAGTCATTACACATGCCTTGGGGGAACCTCCTGGAGGTGGAGTTCAGCAGAAGGCGAGGTGTTTCGATCGAATACCCGGCGACGGCGACCGTGCGGGCACGCTGGAATCGTTCCTTCCCGTGGCGGACATAGTGGACGCCGGTGGCCCTGCCTGTCCGTTCGTCGAATCCGATGCGGGTCACCATCGAATCGGCCCGGACTTCGGCGCCGTGGGCGAGGGCATCCGGAATGTGGGTGATCAGGGGCGAGGCTTTGGCGTTCACTTTGCAGCCCTGAAGGCAGAAGCCGCGGTAAATGCAGTGCGGCCGGTTTCCGAAGCGGCCGTTGGCGATCGCTACCGGCCCGACCTTGGCAGTGATTCCGCACGCCCGTGCTCCGCGGAGGAAGAGCTCTCCGTTGCCTCCGATGGGGTGGGGACGGTGCGGGTACCGGTGCGGCTCGCCCCAGGGCCAGGCCTCTCCGGCGACCGGGAGTTCCCCTTCGATGTCCTCGTAATACGGGCGCAGATCCGCGTATTCGAGGGGCCAATCGACACCGACGCCGTCCGTCGTGAAAGTGCGGAAATCGCTGGGGTGGAAGCGCGGAGTGTAGCCCGCGTAGTGCACCATGGAGCCGCCCACCCCGCGCCCCGAGTTATTCGATCCCAGCGGCACGGGATCCTCGCCGCCGATCACTCGCGGATCGGTCCAATACAGGTCATGCGATCCGGCTTCGTCGCTCACCCAGTCGCGCTCGGGGTCCCAGAAGGGCCCGGCGTCGAGGGCGACCGCCCGCCATCCCGCGCGGGCCAACCGCTGCAGGAGAGTCGAGCCTCCCGCGCCGCATCCCACGACGACGATGTCCAGTTCGTCGCGGTCTTCGAACGTTCGCATGTCCTCGCGCAGGCGATGGATGCTGCCTGGACGAGGCGGTAGCAGCCACGCCGATTCGTTGCGGCTCCGTACCTGGCTCATGGACGGGCTTCTCCGTCCGGAACGACTGGGTCTTCCTGCGGCCTCGCATCGGCCACTTCGAACGGTTCCAGCCTGCCGACACCCAGGTTCTTGTAGCCGCGCGGGTAGGCGGGTCCGCCAAATCCGATTTCATCCCACGCCCAAGGATGCGAGTAGAAGGCCGTGCAGGCGTAACGCGTCCACAGCCCCCACACGTGCCCGGCCGGCATGCCGTGCCACGTCGAGGTGCCAAGGTCCCGGACTGCCCGGAGCACTGCTGCTTGTTGTTCGTCGCTGCACTTGGCGAATATCTGGTTGAAGGATTTCTCTGCCGCCCGATCCAGCGCCACCAACGATCTGCGCCACGCCTCACCGTCTTCCGGCATGTCCTCGTAACGCCAGCCGTCGGTCTGGTTTTCCGCCAGTCGCGCGTCGACAAAATTGACCACTGGTATGCGCGGTTCGGAATGCTGGGCCAGCAGTTGGTCAAACAGCGCTCGGGCGGTGGCCTCTTCCGGGGGAGTGAAGAACCGGATGTCGGCGGGCCGGGCGAGCCGGCCCAGGACGACGCCGGCGGTGGCTTTGTCCCAATGGCCGGATTGGGCGACGGTGCTGAAACCCGGATATCGGCCACCGCCGGCATCCTTGTCCAAAGGAAGCGAGCTCATTGTTCCCGCCTCAGTACCGAAGCGAGCAGCCCCATGCCGCCGACAAACGTCACCAAGAGCGGGGCGAGCAGAGGCGGTCCCATCTCCAGGTTGTAACGCAGATTGGCGAATCCGCCCGGCTTTTGGGCGATGCCGCGGGCGTGGAGGTACGTGCCCTGCAATCCATTGGCGACTATTGCCGCGCTGGCGATCGGCAGCGCAGTTTTGGCCATCCGCCGGCTGAAGACCCCTGCAACGCCGGCCGCGGCCCCCACCGGACCCAGCGCCACCGGAACCCACATCCATTTGTTTCCGAAGCTGGCCTTGTCATGTTCGAAGTAGATCTCCGCCGCCGTCACCAAAGCCCCCGCAGCCGTGAGCCCCGAAAGGGATCTTTCGAATCTTCCCGTCTTCACGTTGCTCACCATGCGGTCAATGAGGTGGCTCACTTCGCCCTCGGCTTCATGTTTCATGGCGTTCCTCCTCAATCAGTCATGTTCGGTGCCGCGGCGCAAACGTTGCTGTCCTGCAACTACCAGGGTGATACTGGGATGCGTGGAGAGAACCGAACACGACGGCGCCGGAGCCCGGATAGATGAGAACCAGATCGATGCGGTAATTCGGGCCGCCAACGTACTGCTGCGCGTTGTGGCGCAGTCGGTCGTGGAAGTCGAGGACATTGTCACGAGTCCCCAGTTGCGTGTGCTTGTCATGATTGCCTCCCGCGGACCGCAGAATCTCGGCGCAGTCGCCGCGGAGCTCGGAGTCCACCCCTCCAACGCCACGCGCATCTGCGAGCGGCTCGTCAATGCGGGGCTGATAGGCCGGCGCGACGACCCCGGTGACCGTCGGTACCGGGCGTTGTCGCTGACCCCCGAGGGAGCCGCCTTGGTCAACACCGTCCTGGAACACCGCCGCAAGGCCGTTGCCGCGGTGATGGGACGGATGCCGGCGCAGTTGCGCGGGGTTTGCGCGGTAGGCATGGATGCCTTTGCGGCGGCGGACGGTGGCGAAGGTACCCAAGACGGCAGGTTCAGCATCGACCTTCACGGGTAATGGCCGCTGCTCAGTGTAGGGACGGGTGCCGATGGCGGTAGTCACTCGAATTCTCCCGCCGCGAAGACCAGAGCAATGACTGCGTTAGCGGTCGCCGGCGTCCGATACCTGCCGTTCAGGGCGGCCAGCAGCACCATGCTCGCGGCGTGCGCCGCATCCACGCTGCCGCCGATGCGGTGGGCGGTACGCCCGGCCCGGGCCGTGAGCAGCGCCTGGGCGATGTGCCGTGCGCCGAGGATCCGGATCACCAGGCGGGCTCCGCGGTCGGGAGCCTCGCCGAGCAGTCGACCGGAAAGGAAATCCGGCGCCAGCAGCTCGCACAAGCCGTATGCCGCCCGCACGACTTCCAGCGGCTTCACCGGTTCGCCGTCCGCGAGAGCGCCCGGCCCGCAATTGCCACGGCCGCGAGAAGTCCGACGGCGGTGGCGCCCACCGCCGCATGGTGCTGGGATGCCCAAAGCTGCGCGCTGCGCTTGGCGGCCCTGCGGTCAAAAATTCCATGCGTCCCGAAATCCTTCGCTGTGTCAGCAGGTTCCCAGAGGTTTACCGGCTGGTCTGCAGCTTGGCGTTCCGAGGTCTGTTGGGCCTTGAAGCCCGTCTTGGCCAGGTAGCGGTCGAGCAGGCCAGGAGCGAAGGAGTTCACGATGAGGGTCCCGGCTGTGCTGCCTCCCACCCAGTATTCGCGCCGTTGTGGATGGTCGGCCGCATACACGACGGCCCGGGCGGCGACCTCCGGCTGGTAGATGGGCGGCACAGGTTGCGCCTGATGCGGAAGACGGGACAAGACCCAGGAAAATTGGGGGGTGTTGACCGCCGGCATCTGGACCATGGTGGTTCGGACCTTGCTCGACTCATGCAGCAGTTCGCACCGCAGTGACTCATTGAATCCCTGGATGGCGTGTTTGGCACCGCAGTATGCGGTCTGCAGCGGGATGCCCCGGTAGGCAAGGGCTGAGCCGACCTGCACTATGACACCACGGTTTCGTGGTCGCATGCGGCTCAAAGCCGCCATGCTTCCGTAGACGTAGCCGAGGTAGCTGACCTCCGTTACGCGCTTGAACTCGGGGGCAGTAATTTCGGAGAAGGGCGAGAAGACAGAGGTGAAGGCGACGTTCACCCAGACATCGATTGGACCAAGCTCGCGCTCAATTCGCTCGGCGGCGGCATCGACCGCGTCGGCGTCGGCGACGTCGACGCGCAAGGTCCATGCTCGCCCACCAGCAGCCTCCACCTCGCGAGCGGCTCCGGCCAGTCCGGCTTCGCCCCGGGCCAGCAGGGCAACGACGGCTCCTTGTTGGCCGAAGGCAACTGCCGCAGCGCGCCCGATTCCGCCGCTGGCTCCGGTGACGACGACGATGCGCCCCGCTTTGTCCATGGTGGCTCCTTGGCGTGTCAGCATTCTTGCCTCAGCATTCCGGCCTTTACGCACGGCGGTGAGGCCGGTCTTCGCTCAGTATTCAATCTAACGGGAATGCTTGCGCCCGCGCAATGGTACGTAGGCTTATAACCTCGTCTTGCCGAGGGGACGGCGCTAGAGCCGGCAAAGATGGCGAGGAACGTTGCGACTGCCAGCCACAGTTCGGTGCGGCCGATAAAAGCGACAATGGGCAGACCGTCCGTCCTCCCTAGATGAATGCTGGCTACGACGTATATGCCAAGGGGAAGAAGACACTCCTGAGCCCGGGCTCGAAGGCCAGCGGCACTCGGCGGATCAGGTGCGCCTTCGCCACCCGGCCGCGAGGAGCACGCGGAAGGGCCAAGAGGCGAGGACCAGAACACTATGGACGAGCCGGCCACTAACCCCCGCGTCGCATCCACCATGGCGCATCGGCCATCTGGATGATCCGCGCTTCGGCGAGGACACTAATCGCCATGGCACCCATGGCCACGCAGTACTGCGGGTGGAAGCCCTCCGGCCGGATGGGTAGGTCATGAGCCGCGGCGAGACGAAGTTCCCCACCGCGGCATACAGGATGAGCCCCACGGACGCCGCCGCGACCGCCACCGACTGGCTGGCCACGCACCACATGAACCACGTGCCGATAGCGTCTTTGATGACTGGCCGTTCGTCCCGGCCCAGCACAGCCGTCCACGCCACGATGTAGCCGAGCGCCACCCAGACGAGCCCCGCGACAACGAGGAGCAGCCCTGTCGCATCCGGCCACCACGTGATCCCGAGCCGCACGCCGAGCACATTCGTCCCGGCGACTAGGGTGCATAAGCCGAACGCCCGGCCGGGGTCTGAGGTCGCGGCGCTTATCCTCGCGGAATCTGACCAGGCGCACGATGCTGAGCGCGCGGATCACGGTGTAGGAGACCGAGCAGACCACGAGGAGGGCCGTCGAGAGCGTGTGGAAGCCTTCGAGCTCGAGTCCCACTGAATGATCCCGCCGGCCATAGTGAGGGCGAAATACCCCGGGGGGTGTCCCTATGTTTTTGTCAAGCATTGGGACGGGTTTTTCTTCGAGATG